>NZ_RQHK01000017.1:1060740-1414320 GCF_004770475.1 Leptospira mtsangambouensis | reverse complement strand
ATGAGAAGCTTGACTTCCGTGTTCGGAATGGGAACGGGTATGGCCTTCTCTCCATAATCACCAGGAGTAATTACCATTACTTCTAAGTGTGCTGGATTTGCAAGTCTATTTAGAAGAAAATTTACAAATTTAAATCGTAAGTCACACCAAATTTTAAGCCGGAAACGAGGATATTGTGTTCAGCCGTTGCAGATACAAATTCCATTAAAGTGCCTAGGCTACTGAGTCCATTTTCAGAGACACTGAAGGCAATAGGACTTTGGGACTTAGCGGTCATCCTTTCACTTTCAAAACTTGCAAACAAACGAAGTTTAGGCACAACAACAATACTTCCACCGATACTGATCTTTTCTGAATAGAACGTATAACCACCGCTAGCATAGTTATATACAATGCCATTATTATAAATTCGGAAATGTTCAGAATTATAAGTACCGGTTGAGTTTAAGAGGAAAGGTCCATAAATTAGAAAATCAGCAAAGAGAGTCGCACGTTCATTTAAATCGAATTCAAAACCAACTCCGAGAAGGCCAGAGGTCCCCGTTGCAGTTTTTGTATCTTGACCAAAGTAAACGGGAGCTCCTACACCGAGGTAATTTCCTTCCAATGATTGGCCAACACTACGTAATACATATTTAGGAAGGATTCGAAAATTGGAAACCGGAGAAAGTGTAAACCCGATGTTAATGTCAGAATAGAGCAAACGATAGTCGGCATCTTTGATACCCAAGCCGGTTGCGTAATACGAATTCCATTCATAACCACGACCAAATCTATTTAGGTGTAAACCTAAAAATACATTACTTAAGATTCCTGCATTTAAGGAATGAAAATAATCAAAACCTAAATCATTGATGAGGGTCATCCCACGATTGTTTTGCCAATCCCTGTTGTATTCCAAACCAACAATATCGCTATAAAAATTTCTTTTTTCAAAGTCGGGACGAAGACTTCCCAGAAATAAAGCACCTTTTAATCGTAATGTATTTCCATCTACTTTTCCTTGCGCAAATACAGAACTAGTAAATGCGGATATGATCATTAGAAAAAAAATGAGACTACGTTTCATTGTTTGAATTACCTCTACATCCAATAACGACTGGAAAAGCTTTGACTCAAGAAAAATTTATTGAATATAAACTAAAACTTAAAACTCTAAGGGCATATACATTGCGATATGAAAGGTTCTCATTTCGTATGTATAACCGTTTTCTTTGACAATAGGACCGCCAAAAGAAAGACGACCGCGAAGTCCCATAAATTGAGGAGTTTCGACATAAAACATAAATGCAAACCTTGCATTAGAATTAATATTGATTTGATTCCTAAACAAACTGCTTAAAGCCATAGACTCAACTGCAGAATATCGTCCTGTTGAAAATGCACTGAGTGCTGTTAGATCAGGCCGCAGTAACCCTTGGCTCGCAAAATAATAACCAAGAAGTTCCAAATTATTTCCAGATCCCAAATTTGCCAAAAGATAAGAAAGTGTGGGATCATCGCTAGGATTGATATTCCCAGAGGCAAACTGTATGGCACTGACGTTATTCAGAAAATCTGCCCGATTCCCTCGATTCGAAAGTGCTAAAGCCAAACCGGTTCCCGGATCCTGAAAATCAGCATTCCCACGCATTCGAACCTTTGCAGGGCCTAAACCAAATCCAAACCGAAATGTTTCTGGATTACCAATATAAAGAATTGGAACTAACATAGAATATGTGCCTTCTACATTCGTATCCAAATCATCTTTGACTCGATTGCTTTGACTAGGACTGGAATTTGATCCACTCGAACCAGAAGAACTTCCAGTTGTTGAAGAAGATGGAGAATCGACCGAAGGAAGTTTTGACACAAACTGACGATCCAGATAAAAATTTGAATTATGCAAAAGTAGGTTGATACCAAAATACTTTGTTATCTGATAATCAGCTGATTTGATATCCAACATCCAAGAAACCTTTCCTGGACCTTCCTGCGTCATTGTTGCATTTCGACCTCTTCCTGAAATATCGACGGTTACGCTTTCAATCATTACTCCAGGATTGATGGAAAAATACTTTGTCCGTTGTGGTTCTGCATTCGGAGGAATGGTTTCCTTATCAGATGATTCATCAGCAAACAAGGGAGAAATGGATAAAATAAAGGAAATAAAAACTAATAAAAAGTATCGCATAACAAAATCTAATATTTTTGTTTAAACTAGAAAGGAACAAGATTTGCCGCAATGATAAAAAATCAGGATCAATCCTTTGTTTCTTTTTTTAATAGAATTTTTCGATTGGGGCATAAGGAAAACTGGGTTGGTTCAAACAAGTCACCAGTAGTTTTTGTTTTGTAGGAATGGGAAATAAAAAACTGATATTCAGAATCCTTAATATATTTCTGGTCTCGATCCCAGTGATCAGATAAGATCAATATATTAATTCTATTCTGTTCTAAAAATTGATCGAAACTGATATTCTTATTAGAAATCTGAAATTGTTTGCAGCTGGCATTCGGGAGATAAGCGCAGACACTTCCATCAAATGCCAAAATATTATAATTTTTTAATTCTAAATTTCGTAGAACCTGGAGAGTAAATATATTGCTACATGGATTTCGGAGTGCCACCGAACGAATGGTTTTTGTCTTCTGGAAATAAAAAGTCAGAAGAATCACTGCAACAATGGAAACTACAAAATACAACCAAATCGAATGGGTCCTCAAAGACCGAAAAATCTTATGAAAGTTTTTTTGCTGAATCGATAATAATACAATCGAGACGAAAAAGTGCAAGATATAATGTTCCCTTGGGAAAATGACTAAAATCGTAAGAAAACTAACTCCAAGCAAAATATAAAGAAGCAAATGGTTTGCAATTTTTCTATTTTTTCTTTGGAAACAAATTTGAATGAATCCTTTTATCTCAAAGAATAAAAATGAGAGAATGAAAACAATACTCACAACAGGTGGAACTAAAAACAATTCCTGAATTTTTTTAAAAAACAAATCCAGATTATAAAAAAGATGAAGACCAAAATGTTTAGGATTCAACAACCAAAGATCCAAAAGATTTTTTGCATTCCCAAAATCTTTTGCTAAGAGAAAATCACAGGTAGTCCAAGGATCTTCCATATATAGATTTCTAACAAATTTTGAGAAAGCATAATGTTGGCAAAATGCAACATAGGATCTTTCGCCATCACTCGGATTATGTGTGAGAATGATTATGAATCCAAATAAATACAAAAAGAACTTTAGAAATAAAGATCCTTTTTTTATTTTTACTCCCCATGATTTATATAAAATTAGAAAAAATAATAAGTAGTAAAGGTATAAAAACTCAACTCTTGTGAATACAAGAAGAAAACAAAAGATAATGGATAAGAAATCATGATTCGATCGAAACGATATAAATAACAAGACCAGCCATATACTTGATAATAAGGTAATAAAGGGCCAAAGGTCTGATAAAAATCGACTGGAAAAAAGAAGAATCAGAAAAGTTACAATCAAAATTAGTTCTTTTTTTGATCGTGCTGCCAAAAGAAAACAAACCCCAAAAAGAAATACTAATAGTTGGTAATTAATAAAATAACGATCAATAGGATCCTTTATAAATTTAGATAAAATTTTATAGTGAAGTCGATACACAGCGGAATCAACAAAAGTAAATTCCTGATTCCCTGCTTCTAGGTAATTTGTTTCATCATAAAACAAAATGTCTCGATCAGGTTTGATGAAAAGGGAATTCGACAGAAGAAACAACAAAACTAGAAGAGAATAGAGTTTGTAAAATTTTAGCTTCATCGAATCGGTTTCTTCCTAAACAGATGAACTATCTATCCAGAAACAAAGAAAAGTCAATTATTCTACAAAAATAATGAAACATCTTTCGCGAGGCAAGATGTTTCATGAAACAAAGAACCACCAATCTTTGAAAAAGTTTTTTAAAGTTGTATCTCTATATCGGTAACAGGAAAGGCAACACAAGAATGAATCCATCCGAACTTTTTATCAGACTTTCTGATTTTAGCTTCGGGAGGACTGAATACTTTACCTGATTTAAGTTTCACTCGGCACAAACTACATTCACCCGATCGACAAGCATTCTCGGTAAAATATCCATTTCTTTCTAAACTATTCAGAAGAGGTTCTCCAACTTTCGCTTGGAATGTTTGGTGATCTCCTACTTTGACTTTTACTTCCTTTGTAGGAAGAACTGAAATTGGCCAACCTTCCATTGTGTCGGGTCTTGGAGGTGGGCCATTACTTTCAATTAAGATCCGCCCCGATTTAACTCCAAGTTCAGAAAGAAGTTTTCCTACATGTTCATTAAAAGGAGTGGGGCCACAAACATAATACATCTTTGATGGAGCATTTTGAAGTAAGGTTTGTAATGTTTGAAAATCCAACCGACCACGGTATCCTTTAAAATCTGGACTCACTTGGCGAGAAAGGAACTCGGTCAAAATAAAGTTTTGGTGAATAGAGGCTAAAGCCTGAAGTTCATCAATAAAAATGACATCATCTTCATAACTATTAGAATAAATGATATGGAACCGAAAATTTTTGTTCGATGCCAAAAACGATTTTAACATACTCATTGCAGGAGCAATCCCCGATCCACCAGCAAGGAATACCAAATCAAAACCATGAAAAAGGGGATTGTGATGAAACGAACCCATTGGTCCACTAGATTCAAATTCTTGTCCAACCTTTACTTCATCCAACAAATATGGACTCACAAATCCACCTTCTGCTCGTTTGATGGTCAATTCATACGAATTTAAATCTTTTGGTGAGGAAGAAATCGAATAAGGTCTCGCAGTGAAAACACCCGAAAGCGAAACAAATAAATTGATGTACTGCCCGGCCTGGAAAGGAGGTAATTTTTTACCATCAACAGAAACCATTTTTAAAGTTTTTGTTGAAATTGTATCCACACGAATTTCTTCTACACGAAGTTTCAGCCTTTTTGGATGAAGACTATTTATTTTTTGTCGAACAAGACCCTTCTCTTCTTTAAAGTTAGAACCCTTATTTTCCAATTCCTCTTTTTTTAAAACTGCTTCCTGGAACCCAACAACAGAGTTCAAAATGTTTGTTTCTAGTTTTTTATTATTATCTAACATATCTTTTATCCTATCAATCAGAGATGAGTTGTTCGATTCGGTTGAATCCTTTATTTTTCATGGAGTCGAAACATTTGTCTTTGATTTACGACGGATGTTCGAACGTTTTAAAATTTTCCGTGCTGTATAATAACCATTCAAATAGGTTGGTTGGAACCCACCCATACTGGTCCAACTGCTGGCAGAATAAAGTCCATCAATCGCATCCAAAGATTCACGAAACAAATGCCCATCTTGTAACGTTTGTTTGAACCCATAAATGGCCCCACCCGGTGTATTCAGATAACGCATCATCGTCATTGGTGTGGCAACTTCTGCCTTTTCAATATGTGCTCTAATTTTAGGATATGCCTTTTCAACAAGATCAATTAGTTTATCACCAAACTTATATTTTGTGGAAATATATTGTTCGGGTAGTATATCTTTCCAAGCCTCCCCATATTGTAAGGCAACAAGAGTGACTACCGATTTTCCTTTTGGAGCAAGTTCCTGATCAATAAAATTATAACAAGTCACCATTCCCCAATCAGGAGCATCCAAAGTATACATACGATCTTCATTGACCTCGGCATTAGAAGTTGTCATTACAAAGGTGGAAGCAGTTGTGAAGCCTAATTCTTCAGGAGGACAATCCAAACCCAAATAAAGGCAAACGGCTGAAACACCCATCCTTCTTGATTGGAAATCTTTTAAAACAGAAGGAGGCGTTTCTAAATCTAACATTTCATGGTATGTGATGAGAGGACTTGCGTTTGATACAACAGCATCACAAGTGACAGTTTCTCCTGTTTCGAGAAGAACAGCTCGCACGGCACCGTTCTCTGTGAGAATTTTTTCTGCTGCGCAATGAAAACGAACTTCCCCACCTGCTTCTTCAAAAGAATTAAGTAGTGCACTCGAAAGCATTTGGGAGCCACCTTTGATATGCCAAGGTTTATAAACACAATAAAAATACACCATACCGATGAATTCAGCAAAGACCAAGTCTGTTGTAGGAATTCCAACATAACTCCAATAAGGTGTGATGACACTAACGAGATCTTCATTTTTAAAAAATTCATTCAATACATCAGTTGTGGAACGAAGGCCGTAAGATGAAAAATTTGGACATTTTGTTCGAATTTTTTCCTGATCGTTCGATAACCTAACCCTTGGTAAAACAAAATAATATTCATTCACAACGGCTTCACTTAGAGTAAAAAAACGATCAATCGAATTCTCTTCTTCTGGAAAAAGACTCTTTAAATGGTTTTTTAATTCTTCCCAGTCGGCAGGCAATGTAACATCTAATTTTCCAGGCATCACAATTCGATAGAGTTCTTCTTCTTGAACTAAATCTATTTTATCCAGTACACCAAGTTCTTCAAAAACACGACGCATAATGAATGGATTTGATTCTGTTCCCACCCCGCTAAGTTGGTGGAGGGCAACTTCAAATTCAAAATCCCCTCTCACAAAGGAGGTTGCGCACCCACCAGGGACATTATGCCTCTCGAGTAACAAAGTTTTTGAACCTTCTCGCTGCAATCGAGTGGCGGCCATTAAACCGGCGTTACCGGCACCAATTACAACAGTGTCATAATGAGACATTTTCATTCTCCCCAGGGTAATCCTTATGAAGAACATCCAATCTTTACACTGTAAAGATTGCAATCTTTTTTCTTGTCCCGATTTTTTAAAAATCCACCCTTCGCATCAAAGTTCACGTTTCTTCTCTTTTAAAACTGCTACTGAAAAGAATTTACAATGGAAGCATTGGTGCCTACTAGGTTGTAATGGCCGGGAAAAAAGAGAAAATAGACAAACCTACAACTTCCTACCATCACGGGGACCTTCGCCCTGCCCTTATTTCTGCTGCGCGAAGCCTGTTGCAAAACCAAGGGGCCGATGCCCTTTCCTTACGATCCATCGCTTCTGCCATTGGTGTCACACATATGGCTCCCTATGCTCACTTTAAGGGGAAACAAGAATTACTACAGTCAGTAGCCGCATCGGGGTATGATGAACTGGCTGCGAATATGCTTGCGGCCCAAAAAAAACATCCGAAAGTCCAAGGTCGAATGATGGCCTATCATTACGGTGTGGAATACATCCATTTTGCAATCGCAAGTCCCAACCTTTACCGATTGATGATGAGCCAAATTGATTTGGAAAAAAAAATAGTTTCCGATCCACACGAAAGAGAAATATGGGTGAGCTCACAACGTCCCTTTCGTTTGTTGTTTGCTGCCTTTGCAAATGAAAAAGTTAGTAAAAAATTAGCACATGCCAGAGCACTTGGAGCTTGGGCCACTGTACATGGAATTGCTTCCCTTGCCATTGAAGGACACTTAGTCCTTCCGAAAGGAATGGATGTGATCCAATTGTTCAAAGCAACCGTTAGTTCCTCAGTGGATCTAGGTTAAAAAAGTAGAACTCTACAACAAATCAAAGTTATATTCTATCTAAAAAATTATATAAATAATTATGAATTCACGGTTATCATCAAATCGAATATTCACAAAGATTTTACGAATGATTATTCTCCTAAGGAAGTTTCTCTTTGGTTTTCTTTTCCTGTTTGAAACCAAAACAAATCTTCTTGATCTATTTGAAATCCTTTATAGAAACTGACTATGGCAAAAAGTAAATTACTGGAAATGCATAATGTCGGAATCGTTGTGGAATCACTCGGCAAAGCGATTTCTTTTTTTCAAGAAATTGGACTAACACTGGAAGGACGAATGGTCGTTGCTGGTGAGTGGGCAGGGCAAGTTACAGGACTTAAGAATCAGGAAGTAGAGATTGCAATGATGGTGACCCCAGACGGACACACTCGTATAGAACTATCTCAATTTATATCACCAAAAACAATCTCTGATCACAGAACAGCTCCAGTCAATTCTCTTGGTTATCTTCGTATTATGTTTAGAGTGGACAACCTAGACGAATTGTTATCTCGCTTAGAAAAACATGGTACCACAGTTGTTGGCGATGTGGTTTTATTTGAAAATATATATAAACTCTGTTTTATTCGCGGAGTAGAGGGAATCCTCATAGGACTTGCAGAACAAATCGGAACCCAAACAGCAACGGATATTTTAGAGAAAACGTAAGAAAGTTTGACTGAGATATTGTGCGTGAATAAAAATTCCAAAACTAAGCAGAATATAAAGTTCAAACAGCTTCGGCTTACTAACAGAGCTGCCCCATTCTGCATAAAAAATGTTCAAATTTGGTAAATCTACTTGACATTCCATACATTTTATGTAAAATCACTTTATGGCAACTGAACTAAAATTAAAAATATCCGAAACTTTTACAGATGAAACAAAAAAGAATTTATACCAATCAATACTTTTCGGTTACGAGTTAACCAATAAAGTAATCCAAGAATACCCATTTTTAAAAAGTAAAGCTGGATATGATGCCTTTCCACATATTCGTAGAGCCGCAGTAGACTACTCTCTCAGAATGCTCGTAAATCGAGTGCCTCGAATTCAGTGTACTGCTGACTATAAACCAAATAAATCTAAAAATTGCAGCCATCTGGAACTTAATTTAGGATGCTTTGTGATAACTGCAAATTATGTAGAAGATTCAGAAAAATTACCTAGAGATGCAATCTTTCGGGATAATCTTTGTGATTTAAATTTACCTTTATTTGGTGAGAATTCAGATCCTGAGAAAATTTATTGTGTAATAACTCACGGCGGAAACAGACAATTTCCGAAATTTATCGCTCTCAAAATTCCTGGGAAAGGCTTTACTCATACAAATATAGATATTTACTTTCCAACTGTTCAAACCTACACAGAATTTACGAAGGCAGAAGATACAGATTTTGATTTAGAAATTGAATTTAACAAATTTAAAGAAGATGGGTTGCAAGATGCAATATCGCAGGGATAGCTTTTTAGGCATTAGATTACGAGAAGCAAGAGAGTCAAACGGGTTCACAATTACTGAATTAGCGGAACGAACTGATATTTCAAAGCAAGCAATTTCTCAATTTGAATCAGGAAAAAATTTACCATCTGGCGAAACCTTAACTAGACTTTCATTTGCATTACAATTCCCTATTCATTTTTTTTCAAAGGAAAAAAATCAAAATTTATCAGAACAATCATCCCCGATTTTCTTTCGAAGTTTTGCGTCATCTACAAAACAAAACAGAGAAAAAGCAAAAGTTAAAGAAGTCTGGTTCGCAGAAATAATAAATTATTTCAAATCTTATGTAAATTTTCCAAAGCCGAATTTGCCAGACTTCAATATCGATCCTTTGGAATCTTCCGAAGATGATATTGAAGAAATTGCGCTATCGGTAAGAAAATTTTGGGGACTCGGCAATGGCCCAATAAGCAATTTAATTAGACTATTAGAAGCAAACGGTATTTTTGTTTCTAGAATCAATGTAGCAAATGAAATCGATGCATTTTCTCTTTGGAGAAAAGATAATCCAATAATTATTTTAGGCACATCTAAAACTTCTTCAGTTCGTTCTCGCTTCGATGCAGCGCATGAATTAGGTCACTTGATTTTACATCGAAATCTATCTGAAGATGTTCAAAAAGATAAACTACTACTAAAAAAAATTGAATCGCAAGCAGACCGATTTTCTAGCGCGTTTCTAATGCCTTATGATACTTTTCCTAGAGAATTAATATCATTAAATTTAGAATATCTACAATCTTTAAAATCTAGATGGTTAGTATCAATGCAATCGATGATTATGCGAGCATTCCAATTAAATATAATTTCAGAAAATCAAAAAAGCTACTTTTTTCGTAATTTTTCAAGGTATCGGAAAAAAGAACCATTGGATGACAAAATTCCATTTGAAACACCTTTACTCTTATCCAAAACAATCCAAAAAATAATTGAATCAAACTTATTAACTGGAAACAGAATTTATGAAGACTTATCACTTCGGCTCAACGATTTAAGTGAGCTAACTAATACAGATAAAAATTTATTTATAGATGCTCAAAATCTTAATAATTTAATTCAACTAAAACCTTGAAAATATCACCCAACAAAAGATTACTGTTTCTCTTCGAAACAAGCCCTCGCTTGCGTTTCACCAAGTTGTTCTCTAGGCACTAGTTTGTATCCGTAAACTAAGTGCCAATCCCTATCATTCCACCCGCGAACAGAGTCGGACAATATTAATTAGCCAAGCAATTAGCTGCTATACCTAAAAATTGATCAAAAAAAAATAAATAGCTTCAATTGAAAGACAGAGGTGCAATACAAAATTAAAATTTCCTATTATTGATTTTTTAAAGTGAATTTTGATAATTCAAACATGAATGTTGAATCAAAAGAAGTTCTCATTAATTTCTGAAGAAATTAATGAACGATTTGAGTTCATAATTGAATCTATCCTAGAACAATACTAACCGGCTCTTCACCTGGCAGGCTTCGGCTTTCTAACAAAGCCTCACCCATTTCGCGAACAATTGGTGAGACTGTGGATTGATAAAAAAGGATTTATACTTATAGATAAAAAAAAATTTTAACCCGCAATCCTGCGCAAGCGACCCGTAGGGAACGAGCAGCTAATCGTTTAATAGAAATACAGGTTTTGTGATAAATCCACCCGGCAATCATGCCGGACCACACAGAGCACCCACAAATAAAAAAGGCGCTCAACTAATTGAACGCCTTCAATAAACGATTATGACGAACTAAGGCAATGTCCTACTTCCCGCCCCACTCGCTGTTCCGCTCCGCGGGCGAGTGTCCGAGTCTTGCTCCCTATGGGTCGCAAGCCTGTCATTTCGCGAACAATTGGTGACTAGCGGTACTATTGGATTCGTTCAATGGATTTTATTTTGTACATAAAAAAAGCCAACCTTCCGGTTGGCCTTTTTTTATTGAGTTATGAGTGCTAACCCGGCAATGTCCTACTCTCCCATTGAGCGAACCCAATAGTACCATCGGCGATGAGAAGCTTGACTTCCGTGTTCGGAATGGGAACGGGTATGGCCTTCTCTCCATAATCACCAGGAGTAATTACCATGTGTACAGAGAGGTTCAGTTAGTCAAACCTTTCACTAAGAAAAGGTTGCGTTTTTTTAGGAAACTGAAACTTTTTCTTTATGCCTGAATTGACGGAACCATTGGTAAAAACTGAAAATTTCACGGTGATGGGCCTCAAAATCCGGACTTCGAATGCACCTGGTGATGCTGATATCAAAATACCAGCAATCTACTCTCGGTTTTACAAAGAAGACATTCCTAAACAAATGGAGATGTTTCGAAAGTATGATCCACTCTTTGCAGTTTATTTCAACTATGCGTCTGATGAAAACGGGGCTTATGATTTTTTGTTAGGTTATGCTGTCGAAACAAACACAAAGTTGTTACCAGGAATGGAGATAGTGCACATCGAACCACAAAACGGTCGTTATTTTCAAATCCAACCGGGAGCGCCAGAGGAAGTGGTCCCTAAATTTTGGGCGGAGATTTGGAACCATCCAGAAATTCCCAAAATCAGAACCTATCAAACAGATTGGGAAGAATATTCGGAAGCAGGGATCAGAGTTTTTTTATCTACAAAATGAACTGGTGAATGGTTCTTCAGAAAAAAATTTTTACTTTTTTGGTAGGTAACAGAGTTATCTTAAATCTCCCCTAATATTCGTCTTCTCTACTGTTTAAATTTCTATCGATTGGTGTTTTCTATCCACCACCAGTTCCCGCCAATCGTTTACAGTCCAAACCCAAATCCCAACGAAAAGGGAAGTAGCAATCCAAAGACCAATGATGGAACCGGGGATCAATAAAAAGTCTACAACCCCATGTTGCATCACAGCCAAGGCAAAACCCAATGCAATGTACAATCGTTTGTTGGCATTCTCTATTTTCAAATTGCTCTTCAACAAAAATAAAGAAAAACAGAGATTGATCAGCAAATGAATATTGGAAGAATGAACGGTTCGTGCAACGAAGAGGTCGAATTTTTTTTCGTCCGGCTCTCTTGCAATGTAATGAGTGTTTTCAATAAATGAAAATCCCATTGCCACAAAAGATCCAAACAAAACCACATTAGGTGAAAAGGTTTTTGTTTTTTTATCATAACCTAATACAAAAGACAAAATCATAATAAAAAATATCTTAAATGTCTCTTCCGTGATGCCTGCTTGGATAAAAGCCAAATGAGCAGTTTGAGTTAACATACTTACTTTTTTCTTTGGCATAAAATCTGTTTCTGGCCAAAGGATGGGATGGAGTCTGAGAATTAAATCGGTGGACAACCAACCAAAGAACAAAGCCAAAAAGATACCCAATACTTCCTGCCAACCTTTTTTAGGTTTGTATGCCTTCCAAATGACAATTGCCCAAGGAAGAATCGTGAATGATCCAATCAAATAATCAATGGGTCCAATTTCTTTCATTCTGGTAACTCTTCCATATAACGCCCGTCAAATAAATTGATCATTTCTTTTTGTAATTGTGTGGGAACAAACTCAGGATCAATCGGTCCATTCCAAAAAAGTTCCGTCACACGAATGTCGTTTTTGGTTCCTGGTGGTGGCATGAGTGGACCCAAACTTTCCACAAGTTGTAAGGTACGAAGGTCTTGGTCTGGATAATCAGATGCTTCCACAAGTTCCACATCAATCACATCCCCATCTTGGGTAATGGTATAAGCAACCACAGAAGAATATGGATGAGGGGCTTTGGCCCAATAGTCCATATAACTTTCAGGAATTCGCATTTTTGCAGAGATATAATTGGAGTAAGTTGGTGGGACTTTTTTCCCTCGGATTCTTTTGATATGGCCTTTGACAGGTCCATTGTCCGCTACTTTTTCGTTGGAAATTTTTTCGCCCTTTTCTTTGTTTTCGGTTTCATTCCCTGTCACAACCCCACCATTCAGGCCTTTGGTATCATCGGGAACATTAGGATCGATGAAATAGAACTCCATTTTTTCTGGACGAAAGTGATCATTTTTTTGTGAGGACTGTTCTTTCTTTTTACCACGTTGGAGAGTGATTGGAATCAGAAAAACAAGAGAGATCAAAATCAAATGAAAGAGTAAAGAAAGAGGTAAAACATTTCGGAAACCTTTTCGTAACCCAGGTTTGAAAAAGGGTTCTGACTCACCTACTTTATCTTCTTTAACTCCTAAGTTTTCTAAACTAAACGATTTTTCGAGTAAGTATGAGGAGTAAAAGTAAATTCCCACAAGTGCTAATACAGAAAATCCCGCATAAGCAATGTTTTGTGATGAGATAAAAAAATCTTTATCGGGAACTCCTGGTTTTAATCCAAACCCTGCCAAAAACTGAATCCCAAAAATAGGGCTTAAATAGGAAAACACCCAAACGGCAGAAAATAAAAAAAGTAACAAGGTTAAAAATAAAATGGGAAACCCACGCCAATACTCATAAACATAAATATGCCCAAATCCAGGTAGGATATGGTCTCGGAATTTTGCTTTTTCTTTGACTATGAGTTCTAAGCGAAATGGGAATTTACCTTGTGAGACAACGGCTGCCTTCCACCTTTCTCGGATACGAATTCCTTCCATATAACGCAGATAAGGTTTTGCTATCAGAGATGGAATTTTGTTTCGATTGAAACTAAACAAAAGGATACAAAGCGAAATCGAATAATTAAAAACAAACTGGTAAACATCCACAAGCGGCGCCAATGGAGAAAGAGATTTGTTTGGATGTAATTTTTCAGAAAGATATTGGAATGCAAAATTGAGTAGGAGGGCAAGAAACAATACTAACAACAAAGTATCAAACTTGGAATCTCGAATTCGCATCTCTGTACGGATTTTCCCATAAGGATGTTCCGTTTGTAACTTTGTCGTTCGGATGGATTCTCTTTTTTTATTTCTTTTGTGACTATGAATGTAGTTTGTTAGCAGCAAAAGAAAACAGATGACCACAAATCCAAACTTTAGTTGGAAGCCCCGGGAATCCTTTGCCAAAAATTCATTGATGACTGCCTCCCATTCGAGTCCCGACCTGTGCACAAGTTCGATAGGATAAAAAACAACCCAAGATAGGATATAAACTGCAATCACCGAAACAGCACGAAGGCGAAGGCGAAATTCTCTAGGGAACGCAAATAGGATGCCGAGTGCCAAAAATGGCCCAAGAGAAAAGAGAGGGGACATCCAAAGGAAGAAGGTTAAGGATTTTTTAGCCCAGGGAGAGAGTTGTTTAGAATTTGCCGAATCCATTCTTTAGTCTTATCTCAAGGAAAATACTTTGAATTTTCATGGAAAACAAAAAATTTGGCGGATATGGCACAGCCGAAAGAGAAAGAAGAACAGTCGCTCAAACCCATAGTCGCAGTCTCCAAAAGAAGGGGATTTGTTTTCCCAGGTTCCGAAATTTACGGAGGCCTATCCAATACCTTTGACTATGGTCCGAATGGAATTGAAGTATTAAACAATCTAAAACGACTTTGGTGGGAATACTTTGTTCACAGAAGGGATGATGTATTGGGCCTTGATTCCTCCATCCTCCTCCACCCTCGCGTCTGGGAAGCTTCCGGCCATATTTCTAACTTCAACGATCCTCTGATGGATTGCAAAAAATGCAAAACTCGTGTGCGAGTGGATAAGTTTTTGGAAGATAAGGAAGGCGAAGGTGCCGCCACGGGAAAAAGTCTAGAGGAACTCACAAACACCATTCGAGACAAAGCATATGCCTGCCCGACTTGCGGAACTGTGGGAAGTTTTACCGATGCCCGCCAATTCAATTTGATGTTCAAAACCTCTCATGGTGCGTCCGAAGAAGGAGCGACAGACATTTACCTTCGCCCTGAAACTGCACAAGGGATCTTTATCAATTTCAAAAACGTAACCCAAATTGCTCGGAAAAAAGTTCCCTTCGGAATCGCACAAATCGGAAAGTCTTTTCGAAACGAAATTATGGCACGCCAATTTATCTTTCGCACACGCGAGTTCGAACAAATGGAAATGGAATTTTTCTGCGAACCAGGCACTCAAAAAGAATGGTTTAAGTATTGGGTGGACTACTGCATGGATTGGCTTGTGAATGTGGTCGGCCTAAAAAAAGAAAACCTACGTGTGAGAGAACATGAAAAGGAAGAACTTTCTTTTTATAGTGATTCCACAAGTGATATCGAATACAAATACCCGTTTGGTTGGGGAGAACTTTGGGGTGTTGCCTCAAGGACTGATTATGACCTCACCCAACATGAAAAGTTTTCTTCAGAAGACCTAAAGTATCATGATTTGGAGAATAAGAAAAAATACCTTCCATACGTTGTGGAACCTGCATTGGGTCTGAACCGTCTCTTCCTGGCAGTGTTATGTGATGCTTACGAGGAAGAAAAATTAGAAAAAGACGACATTCGAACTGTTTTACGTTTTGGGAAACGAGTGAGTCCTATGAAAGTAGCAATATTTCCACTCATGAAAAAAGACGGACTTGATGCAAAAGCCAAGGAAATTTATGCAGACCTCCGCAACCATTGGTATGTGGACTATGATGAAAGTGGAGCCATTGGAAAACGGTACCGCCGTCATGACGAAATTGGAACTCCATTTTGTATCACAGTGGATTACGATACCATGAGTGATGGAACCGTTACCATTCGGGAAAGAGATTCCATGAAACAGGAACGTATCCCCGTTTCCGAGCTCAAATCCTACCTGATCCAAAGAATGGTATAGGTGATCAGGGACTTAACAGAATCCGATAGAAATCAAACCATCGAACTCGTAAATCAGTTTTATCGAAAGGTAAACGAACTCGAGTTAGATGGTGTTTTTCGCATCAGACCCCGCGCTGCTACCAAATTCACTGACATCTATTTCAAACTCATCGGCACAGGGAAAGTGTATATGCGTGGGTTTTTCGAAGACCAAGAGCTTGTATCCTTACTCATTGGACGGATCGAAGAAAAACCTCACTTAGAAGAAGAAAGAAGTTTATTCATTGATTTGGCCGTTACAAAATTGGGGAAAAAGAAAAAAGGATATATGTCCGAACTTTTGAAAGATGTGGATCTTTGGTGCAAAGAAAAATCCATTCCGACAATCGAACTTCGAGCCATTTTACAGAACAAAGAAGCTGTGGAATTCTGGGACAAATCTTCTTTTGAAAGATTTTATATTCGTTACCGCAAACGCGTGGAATAAAATTTTTAAATCTAGACTTAGTGATTTATTAGATTCATTCGCCTAACTTTATTTTATTGAGAAACAATAAGATAATTACAAATTCTAAATCCGTTCCATTGGCCAACATCCAGACTTTGGAAACTTATCCTCAAAAAAACAACGAATCCGAATCCATAACTAAAGATGTTCAATTGAGTCCAAACCTTCTTTTTTTCGAATTTGTAGCAAAAATATCCTTGCCCCAAATAAGGCAAATTGACACAGTTTTATCTTAGAAAATTCAGAGGTAAAATATTTATGATTCGTAAAGGTCTTTTAGCCATTCTTGTAACATTTGCGCTCGCAGCTCCCGTTCTCGCTAGTTCCGGTTCTTCTTCCAAACCACTTGCAGGCACTTATCCCATTATCCTTTCTCATGGTCTTTTTGGCTGGGGCGAAAACTCCGGTGGAATCATTAGCATCATCAACTATTGGGGTGGAACAGATGATTACCTCAGAAGCCAAGGCGCAACCGTATTTGCTCCTGGAAAAACGGCAGCCAACTCCAACGAAGTGCGAGCTCAGGAACTAAAAGCTGCCATTCTAACTTACGCAGCTGCAACAAACTACACAGGAAAATTCCATATCCTCGGTCACTCCCAAGGTGGACTCGATAGCCGTTATATGGTTTCTAACCTAGGACTTTCTGGTCGCACAGCAACTCTCACGACCCTCAACACACCTCACTACGGATCTCCGATTGCTGACATTGTAAAAACAGTTCTTCCTAGTTGGATCCAACCATTTGTTGCAAGTGTTGTAGAAACTCTTGTGAAACTTGTTTATGGTGGAACCAACCAACAAAATGCTTTGGCGGCTTTGGCTTCACTCTCCAAAGAAGGACTCACTGCTTTTAACGGATACACTCCGAACAAAACTGGTGTGAAGTATTTCTCTTACGGATCTTCTATCACAATTCCTGACCTCATCCAACACCCTCTTATGGGAATCCTTCACCCTGCTTGTGGGGCTGGTGGACTTTTCCAAGGACAAGGATTTACAAACGATGGACTTGTTCCACTTTCTTCACAAAAATGGGGAACTTGGAAAGGTGGACCTTCTTATGGAATCTTCACAACAGGAATTGACCATTTACAAGCATCCAACACTCTCCGTTCCGGAAGTCTATGGTATGATGTAGAAGGATTCTACATGGATATGGCTTCTAACATGAAGGCAAATCAGTAATTCACTCTCGAAGTTTTTTCAGAAAACCCAAGTTTCGACTTGGGTTTTTTTGTTTCCAGAAGTTTCATCCATCCTTTACTACGATACCATCTCCCATGAATGTTAAAAATTTACGTTACCTTAGTTATGCCATTGGCGCCCTACTTCTTATCTATGTTGCCTTTCGAATCTTCTCACCAAGTGAATTAGAAACGACAAATGAAGAAAATCCAAATGACAAAGCAGAATCCTATTTTCGAACCCAAAGTGACGGATTTTCGGTGGATCCATTCTATTTAGAATCCGCAAAAACAATTTTTTCTGCCGATGGACAGTTCCTTCGTTTTGAAGAAATATTGGCACGAGCAAAATCGGGAGAGTTGAATTTAGTTTCCGAACTTTGGAACTTACGTAGACAATGCCCAGAAGGTAGTACCCGCGAACAATGCCACGAATACATCAAAGCCTTTCTCCAAAACGAATATGGGGGAGAAGAAGCAAAACGACTGGTTACCATGCTTTCCAATTATTTAAAATACGAAGAAGCCATGGTGCATTTGGATCCTTCCAGTAAATCTTATACCAACCAAGAACGATACGAACAAATCAAACAACTTCGTCGAAAGTATTTTGCGAAAGAAGATGCAGAACTCATCTTCGGACTAGAAGAAGCTACTGCGGATTTTAGTTTTAATAGAAAGAACTTTTTAGATGAAACCAAAAATCTAAAAGCAGACGAAAGAATTCGTTTGTATGAAGACTATCGCAAAAAATCTTTCGGAGCATTTTACAATGCGGTCGAAGCAAGGGAACCTAAGTTTGATAAGTTCGAAACAGAAATGGACTTAAGACAAATCGAACTTTCTAAGTTGTCTAGTTCGGATCGGGAAAACAAAGAAAAAGAAGTTCGAATTCGTTATTTTGGGAAGGACGGAAACGAAAGGATGGAAAAGGTTTTAAAGGAGATGAAAGAAGAAGAAGAAAAAATTTCGAAACTCCAAGTGGAAGAAAAAAACCTATTAAAAAACTACCCTAATCTTTCTGAATCAGAACGTGAAAAAAAACTAATGGACCTTCGCATCCAAACTTTGGGTAGTAAGGAACTCGCAGAGGAATACACAAGAAGAATGGAATATGAGAAAACACTCAAAAATTCCGGAAATTAGATACCCCATCCTTTTACTTTTTCCAGTCGCAATTCTCTTTGCGCTGGCCTTAGAACCCTTCGGACTTACCTCTGCGGGGTTTCTTTGTATCTTTCTATTACTTTACTACACCAAACAACTAACGAAAATTTCTAGTTGGAAAGATACCTTTTATGCCACCATTTTGTTTTCCGCACTTGTGACATTGACAAGTTTTCATTGGATTTGGAATGCCATTCGTAATATTTCTGGCCAAGGGGTAATGATCTCCACTTTTCTCTTTTTGGTTTATGCACTTCTTTCTTTTTATAAGATAGGAATTGTTTTTTTTGGTTCCGTTTTTTTAACCAAACATCGCTCCATCAAGGACATTCATTTATTTTTATTTGTCCTTCCTTCTTTATTTTTAATTTCTGATTGGATTTGCCCTATGGTATTTCCTGTGTATTGGGGTGATTTGTTTCGCAACCAAATCCTTTGGCGCCAAATGGCAAGGTTTGGGATTGAGGTTTTGGGTTTTGTTTCTGTGATTTCGGCCTCCCTTCTCTATTTGATGCTTTTGAAATCTACCAAGGGAGTAAAAAGTTATCTTCCATATCTATTCCCCATTTTTTGTTTTTTTTCGATCAATCTCTATTTTCTGGCAGAAACCATACCCCAGGGCCCAACCATTCATCTAGCTTTACTGCAACCAAACACTCCTTATGCGAAGAGGGAAATTCAGGAAAACCAAGATTGGATGACAAAAACCATTCAATCCGTTTATGATATAGGACTTGAAGCCATTCATAATTCTCCAAAACCCATTGATTTGCTAGTGATGCCAGAATCATCGATTCCCTTTTTGGGTACTTTAAATTCAGAAGATCACAATTCAACGTATAGCAAAAGTTTTGTGGATATTACAACAAATTTGGTTCAGGCCGGCAATACCCCACTCGCCTTTAATGAATTAGTTTGGGACCAGGGGTCAAGGAATTCACTCACCCTCCTCCATCCGTTGTCCCTTACATTTGAAAGAAGCTACAAACAAGTGTTATTACCTTTTGGCGAGTATTTACCAGGGGAAAAAGAATTTCCTTGGTTACGAACCATATTCCCAGAAACAAGCCGTCACGTTCCAGGAAAACTAACAGATGCTTTAGGGTTCCAAACAAAAACTGGTGAAACCGTTACATTCAGTCCGCTAATTTGTTATGAAGTCCTTTATCCTGAATTTGTTCGAAAGATAGTCAATCATTCTCCCTCAGAGTTCATTCTGAACCTTACCAATGATTCCTGGTTCGAAAGTTTAACGGAAACCAAACAACATGCGGGTGCAGGAAGGCTTCGGTCCATAGAATCAGGGAGGCCCGTGGTTCGTGTTGCGGTCACAGGGCTCACCACTGCCTTTGATCCATGGGGAAGAGAAATGATGGGCGATTTACAAACATTCCAAAAAGCCATCGGTTACCTAGATTTACCAACAGTGACCAAGGAGAGATCTACGCCTTATCTCCAATTCGGCCCGAGTCCTTGTCGAATCATGGCCCTTTTTCTAATATTTTTTGTTTTTTTCAGCAGTCCACCTCAGTTACTCCCTCATAAAAAGAAAAATGAAATTGAAATTTAGGTAAGGAAAGAAAGGCTATTCGAATATGGAATGGGAAAAAATACTTCGCGATGCGGTGAAAGAAAACTCAATTAAGGAATTGTATCTCCGAAAGGTACCTTCTTTAAAGACCTGCGAAGATTGGAATAAGGTCATGGAAGTAGGAATGGTAGACCACAAAACCAAGTATGCTTATTATAAGGGTGGGCTTGTAAAATACGGTGAAAGATTGTTCTTTGTCACTCAAGAACGTTTGGATGCCGTCTCTCCATTTCGTAAATGGGATTTTAAAAACAAAATCAAAGTTACTGACCCAGAACTCGCAGCTGGCGAAAAAAAATAATTTTTAAAACGAATCTTGAAGTCGTTCATTTCAGCTGAGTACAAAAAAAAGACCAACAAACGTTGGTCTTTTTTTATTGGATCTTTAGATTTTTTAAACTAACGATTCAATCGAATGATCATGTTTAATTTTTCTGCAATGGCAATGACTTCCATCACCTTCGACTTTTCGATGATGATTCCTGTCGGGCTTACTTCTTCCAAAACAAATTTTTTCCCTTTGATTTGACCAAGTAGAAGTTCCATCACTTGAGAGTCTTTCGTTCTAAGGAGAACGGAATCTTCTGTAATGGTAACAATTGGTAAATTGTTACCCCAGTCATCCAGTAAGAAGAGTAAGTTTTGAGCGAGATCCGCTTTTGAAGATTCTCTTAAAAAATGAACAAAAGTTTCTTTGTCATAACCGAGAAGAATCCCCAATTGGAAACTATCCTTGGTAAGTAAAAAAGTATAAACGCGATCATAATCTTTTAACTCGCAGAACGCTTTTAATAAATGAATCCCATGTAAAGAAACTCGATCAGGGAAAGCAATGATCGAGAAGTCTGGGTTGATGGTGATTCCACCTTTTTCTGTCGCTGTCACCAAAGCTTCGTGGTTGAAGTAATGAGCACCAAGCTCTGAAAGGCTTAGGTTTCGTTGTGGGTATTCCACTTCGATGAGACCAAAGAGTTGTAAGTAAAAAATGGCAGAGATGATTTCTTTTCGTAAGTCTGCCAAATCTTCTTCATACGTTTTGATTTGGAAGGTTGGAGAAAAAACCAAATGGTCACGAATGATATGAGAAAAAATCACAGAGGTATTGATCTTTCCATGTGCCATAATGAGTTTTACAGTTTTATCCAAAATTCCTTTTTCATAGAACGGAACTTCGGTGGCAGTAAACACTTCAGGAGGATTTAGACGACGTGTTCTTGCTTCATTGACTTCATGAATCACAAGTTTCATGATTTCAAAGATGTCTTTCTTTAAAAACTCATCAGTTTCTTGAATGAGAATGACATTTTCACCTTTGATATCCACATATCCCAAAAGTTTTAGGATAGGAAGGATGAGTTCAATTTGATACACCTGACTTTTTTCAGGGAAAATTTCTATATCAGGAGATAAAAGTTCAGTTTCTGTTCTTTTGTGGTCTGCCTGTTTGATTTTTCCTGATTTTGCAAGGTTCAAACCTTTACGTGAAATATAAGAAATGAGTTTTTTAACGTTTAAGAAAAAGTCGAGTCCATTGGCAGAAATTTTTTCCTGACGTACTCTTGTTCCTTTTTTTACAGGAGGTAAAATAGGAGAGAACTGCAAATGATCCAAAATTTCTTTCGGAATGACAATGACACGAATGAATTTATCTTCTACGTAATATAAATCACGAACAAGATAAAGTGATGTTAGGTGAGGAATCGTTTGTTCAAACTTACCACGATTGACAGTGATGTAGTTACGGATTGTATCCGCCTCAATCACACCACCATGAATGTAAATTTGATGGAGAATGTCTTTATCAAAATCAGAAAGCCCTTCGATTAACTTTTGAAGGAATTCTTGTTCTAAGGCATTCTTTAAGAAGGTTTCAATGTGTTCGCCTTTTTTGGCACCAACTGCTTCTTTCCATTCTTCAGGAAGTTCGGCAAGAGTTGATTTGTGTAAAGCCTTCTCAATGGAGAATTTGAATTTCTCTCCCTTTGGATTTGTTTCCACTTTGATGAGTTTTAAATATTCATCATATGTATGGTATTTATCTAAGTTGTTAGTAAGACGTTCTCGGTTTTTTCTTTGGTAAAGAAGGTAGTACTTTCTAAGAACATTGAGTTCCATCTCCACGTTAATGGGTGGAATGTTGACCTTTCTTGAAATTTCACCGAGGGTCATGACCCCTTTGTTTTTTAAAATGGATGTCAGAATATTGACTTGGAGTGGGGTGAACTTTTCCAGAACCCCTTTGAGGTAAAATTCGTTCTGGAAAATCTCCATGAGACCTAAAATGGTCGATTTTTTGTCCTTTCCCGGGATCTTTTGGATGTTCCAAAGGCTGGCGATTTTTTTGATCTCGTTGAGATCGAGTTTCTCTAACTCTTGGTACAGGACAGTTTCTTGGCTCATGGGTGCGATTTGATAAGTTTTTGGTCGGGACCTATTCCTGCAACTCTATTTCAATTGCAGGATCGAAAGGGATTTTCTCGTTTCCAATCCCGATTTAGGTCTTAAACTAGGGCGTATGGATTCCCTTTCTGAAATCGTTTCTTTTGGTTGGCAATCAAGCCTACGAGTCGCCCATTCCAGTTTTGTCTTCACTTCAAAAGCCTTTGGGATCCTGGCCCAACTTGCCAAAGGAGAACCAAACCACAGAGAAATTGCCATCACTCTCAGGGATGCCTTTTCCCACCTAGGGGCAACCTATATCAAGTTAGGGCAGTTCATTGCTAGCGCCCCTTCCCTGTTTCCCAAAGAATATGTGGAAGAGATGCAGGCTTGTTTGGACTCCGTACGACCTGTGGCCTTTCGGGACATTCGATCTTCCGTAGAACGGGAATTGGGTGGGAAACTCGAAAATTTATTCCATAGTTTTGAAGAAACTCCCCTAGCCTCCGCATCCATTGCACAAGTTCATGCTGCCGTTACCAAAGAAGGTTTGGATGTGGTTGTAAAAGTCCAAAGGCCGGATGTCCACCTAACATTGAAAACCGACATGCAAATACTCGGAATCCTAACTAAAATTTTAGAATTCATTGCTCCCGACTTTAAAAAATCAGGTCTTACTGCGATGTTCGAAGAATTTCAAATTTCAATCTTACAGGAAATCGATTTTATCCAAGAAGCCAAAAACATCGAAGAGTTTGAAGATTATCTTTTGCGAGCCAAAGAATCAAGAGCACGAGTTCCTAGAGTGTATCATACCCTTTCTTCCAAAAAAGTTTTAACAATGGAACGATTCTACGGAGTTCCCATCACGGATGAAGTTGGTCTTCGTAAATTCACAAACAATCCAAGAAAGATTCTAAGTGATGCTCTGGAAATTTGGTTTTCTTCTTTATCCAACCAAGGTTTTTTCCATGCAGATGTCCATGCTGGAAATTTAATGATTCTAAAAGATGGAACTATCGGTTTTATTGATTTTGGTATTGTTGGAAGAATTTCTCCGAAAATTTGGAAAGGATTGATGTTATTCACCCAAGGAATTGGGATCAGCGAACCCACGTTAGTGGCGCAAGGATTGGTCGAAATGGATTCAACAAATAGCGGAGTCAATCCGACTGTCCTTGCAAAAGAACTAGATTCCGTTTTTAATGAGTTAGAATCAGTTTATGTCCATTTGACCGATAATGAGATGTTTGACGAATCTAGGGTAAATCGAATCATGTACGACATGAAGGAAATTGCAGAAAAAAATGGATTAAAAATTCCGAGAGAATTTGCCCTTCTCATGAAACAGATGTTATATTTTGATAGATACGTTAAATCAATCGCACCAGAAATCAATTTATTCCGTGATTCGCAAAAATTTGCAATTTCCTAAAAGATACGAATGACTATACAAGATTTAAAAATCGGTGAGACAGCAGAGATTGTTTCACTGAATTCACAAAAACTCCCCAAACCAATGGTGACAGAGTTATTAGAACTCGGATTTTTTCCTGGAGCCGAAATCACACTCCAAAATAAATCGCTCTTACTTGGGAAGATGGTCTGCAATTTAAGCGGGACCACCATTGCATTAAGAATCGAAGATGGGAAAGCAATCGAAATCAAACTGAAACAAACATGAAAGACAAACGAATTTATTTAGTTGGAAATCCCAACTGCGGGAAATCAACTTTATTCAACCAACTCACTGGTCTCAAACAAAAAACAGGAAACTTCAGTGGAGTCACTGTAGAAAAAAGAGAAGGGACTTTGGTATTAGACCAGTCAGAATGGACCATCACCGACTTACCGGGAACATACGGTCTTGGTGGGATTGCGGAAGACAAAAAAATTGCTTACGAAGTATTACTTTCAAGAAAACCAGATGAACAAGTCATTTATGTTTTGGATGCGTTAAATCTAGAAAGAGGACTCCAGTTTTTATTACAAATCATAGACATGGGCGTTCCAACACTTGTTGTTCTAACTATGAAGGATGTGTTAGAGAAAAAAAGAATCCAATTGGATTTAGAAAAACTTAAAAAATCCATTGGCCTCCAATTTTTATTGGTCAACGCTAAGTCTGGAGAAGGTGTTGATGATTTAAAAGAAGTTTTAAAAGATCCAAATCAATTTCGAAAATGCCCTAGGTTATGGAAATGGGGAGCAAAAGAAGAATCTTTTTTAAAAACAACAAAACAAAAATTAGGAATCAATACCAACGAAGCAGAATTCTTTTTATCACAATCATTAAAATATCTAAATAAAGATCCCAATCTAAGTGAAGAACGTTATTTTGTTAAGTTCCCTGATGAAACAAAAAATTGGTTACGATCTGAAGTAGAAGGCAAAGGGTATTCCTTTTTTTACCAAGAGGAAATGATCTACCGCTCTTTTTTCATTAAAAAAGTTTTGGTAGATGTGATTACCTATCCTAAAACCACTCCAGGAGGTTGGGAAGAAAAACTGGATCGAGTACTGTTACACCCTGTCCTCGGATTTATATGTTTTTTTCTTTTAATGGGTTTTCTCTTCCAAAGTTTATTTAGTTTTGCTGAACTTCCGATGGATTTAATCGAATCAGGGATCACCGACTTACAATTATTTACCGAATCTTTCATGGATGAAGGTTTGCTTAGATCTCTTTTGACAGAAGGAATCATTGGAGGAGTAGGAAGTGTGATTGTGTTTATTCCTCAGATTGCCCTACTCTTTTTATTTATTGGAATCTTAGAAGAATCCGGATATTTAGCACGTGCTAGTTTTTTAATGGATCGAATCATGGGTAAGTTCGGATTGTCTGGAAAATCTTTTATTCCCCTGCTCTCTTCTGCTGCTTGTGCAGTTCCCGCTATCCTTGGAACAAGAACTATCGAAAACAAATCCGATCGATTTACAACGATTATGGTATCTCCTCTTATCATGTGTTCTGCGAGATATCCTGTTTACATATTGATTGTTGGGACTGTATTTAGTTTTCCACCTGTATTCGGAATTTTTAATGTCCAAGGGTTTGTTTTGTTTTCGATGTTTTTTCTCGGAATGATAACAAGTTTTGGATTTGCTTTTCTTTTTCGAAAAACAGTATTTAAAGAAGACTCTTCTTATTTTGTAATGGAACTCCCTAGATACAATGTTCCTTCTATGAAAAGTTTGTTTCATACTGTATACGGGAAGGTAAAATCATTTTTATCCACAGCCGGCCAAATCATTTTATACATTTCCGTTTTACTCTGGTTTCTAAGTCACTTCCCTGCAGAGTATAAAGACCGAAAGTGGAACACTAGCCCGATCGAATCTTCTTATATTGGAACAATAGGAAAGGTGATGGAACCAACAATTGAACCACTGGGGTTTGATTGGAAAATTGGTATTTCTATCCTAACTTCTTTCGCAGCAAGAGAAGTAATGGTTTCCACCTTAGCTGTGCTATATGGTTCTGAGGAAAATGAAGAAGGTGAATCACTCCGATCGACACTTCGCACAGAAAAAAGAGCTGATGGATCGCTTGTATGGACACCGCTTTCTGGTTTGTCACTTTTAGTATTTTTTGCTTTTGCCAGCCAATGTATGTCAACACTTGCTGTCACAAAAAAAGAAACCGGCACAATATTATGGCCAATCGTTCAGTTTTTATATATGACCATCCTTGCCTTCACTGCTTCCTTTCTAATTTTTCAGTTGGGAAAAATTCTAGGATTTGCATAAACTGCCGACAATCAATGAAAGAGGAAAAACTTGGATTTTCACATTGGAAAAAAAACTCTTACCAGAAAATCTGCACCCTATCTTGTTGCAGAAATTGGACTCAACCATAACGCAGACCTTGAAATCGGAAAACAAACCATTGCGAAAGCAAAAGAGTCGGGAGCCCATGCGGTCAAATTCCAAACCTACCGAACAGAAGAATTTATAGACAGCTCCAATCCCGATGTTAAATTTCTTTTTGATATCTTCAAACAATACGAATTAAACGAATCCCAACATAAAGAATTTCAAAGAACGGCACTGGATCTAGGGCTTGATTTTTTTTCTACCCCTCTTTCTCTGTCAGCTGTTGATTTGTTATGTGGGCTCAATGTTCCCGTATTAAAAATTGCTTCAGGCGATATTGTTAATTTACCATTACTGAATCAATGCATTCAATCAGGAAAACCTTTAATAGTGTCCACTGGTGCCGCTTTGCCGGAAGAAGTAACAAGGGCCGTTTCTCTTTTTCAAAAACACCAAACAGAGATTTGTTTACTTCACTGTGTTTCAATGTATCCCACTCCGCTAAACAAAGTAAACCTTCAATCGATTCCATTTTATTTGGACACAACAGACTATGTTGTGGGTTTTAGCGATCATTCGGATGGAACCTTAGCATCCTCTGTTGCCTGTGGACTTGGTGCAGTTGTTTTTGAAAAACATTTTACTTTGGATCGGAATTTAGAAGGTCCCGATCATGGAATTTCCATGGATCCAACGATGTTTTCAAAATTGGCAAATGATTTACAAGAGAGTTTTGAAATGGGTGGGGTGTATGGAAAAAACACACATCCTGAAGAAACCGGTGGTTGGTTTTACGGAAGAAGATCCCTCTATAAAAAAGGAAATTCTATTCTTAGTTTAAGACCTGCCCTACACACAAAAGACAGCCATGTTCTAGATTCTTGGGAGTTAAACCGAGTAGGAGATCCTTCTCTTTTACCAGAAGGACCTGTTCGCTTGGCACCTAAGTCTAAATAGGTGCCAACTTAAATTACATCTTTTGGATGATTTGTTCGAGAAGTGTTTTTAGAAAAATTGGATTGGGAGTTCCACTTTCGATTCTTCTGTCATTCACATAAAGAGAAGGAGTCGATTGGATGTTTAACTTTTCTGCTTCATCAATCTCTGCGTTCAATTGGTTTTGCGCTTCCTTGGAAGCCATACATGCTTTCAAAGAATTAACATTAAGCCCGATAGAATTTGCTAAATTGACAACACTGGATCCAGAGTGAGCCACTCCCTTTTCTAAATTATCATATAGGCCTCGATACATAGGCTCAAACTTACCTTGTTTATCCGCACAAATGGCAGCAATGGCTGCAACGCAAGAAGATGCGTCTGGCCTTGGTTGTTGCATGAGGCGGTTACAAGTTCCATCCAAAGGAAAGTTTTTATAAACTACACGAACCATTCCATCATACTCAGAAAGAACCGTATGTAAGATATGGCTTGTATGAAGACAATGGCCACAGTTGTAATCTGCATATTTAACAATTGTGATTGGAGCATCTTTTTTCCCAATCGACGGAGAACCGGTAACATTGATTCCGAGTGTGGGCTCTTGAAAATAAGCGGCGATTTTAGATTGGATTTCGGCCGAATCCATTCCTCTTGAAGTTGCAAGTGTATTGGAACTTGCTTTGCTCACCCACATTTTGCTTGTGGCAAAACCTAATGAAAAACTAAAAAAATAAACAAGACCAAGAGTCGTGATTCCTTCTTTTAATGCCACTGGAACATCCAGTTTTGGTTTTCCTTCTGTTTTCCAAAGTAAAAACAAAATGCCAAGGAGAGTAATGGTGACAAGGTATGTCACAAAACAAAGTTGGCAAATGGTTCCAATGATTCCGACTGAAATTCCAAAAAGGATCAAATCAAATAAAAGCCCTAAAACCAAAACAGGGAATAATAAAGAAATGAATTTAGAAACTTCTTCGTTCGATTTTGCTTTTGTAACCAAAAAGAAAGAATACGTTAGTAATCCGTAAAACCCAAACCCTAGTAAAGCAATGGGAACATTTCCTAAAAAGGGAACTCCCGGGATTGCAGAATAAGAACTTTCTGCTACTTTTAAACAAGAGTCACCGCCACCTAATGCGGAACATGCGGAATTGGCAATATTATCGGTCCCAATGCCAAAGTATTCGATTGCCAATAGGAAAGAGACAATGAGTCCGATAACTCCACCGACCACTCCTGCTAATGCTAAATTCTTACGATTCATCAATTTTCATTCCTCTTCTTACTTAGAATCCTGATACTTTCTTTTAGGTCTAATTTTCCTTCATAAATGGCTTTTCCCGTAATGGCCCCAAAAAGTTTTCCTTTGGAAACATCATATAAATTTACCAAGTCTTCGATGGAAGAAACTCCACCTGAAGCTACCAGTTGTAAATCGGGAAACTCTGCTAACAACTCCAAATAAACGGCCGTATTGGGTCCGGCCATCATACCATCTTTGGATATATCTGTAAAAATCACATGCCGGATACCCATAACATACATTGTTTTTAAAAAATCAGTGTATTTGATGCCAGAGTTGGTTTCCCAACCTTTTGTACGAACATACCCATCTTTTGCATCCACGCCGATCACAATTCGATTGGGACCGTAGGTTTTCAGTCCCTGTTCAACCACCGATGGGTCTTCTACTGCCACAGTTCCTAAAATAAACCGAGACACACCTAACCCATCATAAAACTTCATGTTTTCTAAAGAACGAATCCCACCGCCAAGCTCTAGTTCAACGGAACAGTTGTCTTTGATTTTACGGATGGCTTTCTCGTTTTCTGACTTCCCAGTTTTGGCTGCATTTAAATCAACAATGTGAATGAGAGTGGCACCTTGTTCTTCAAAGACTTTGATCATTTTTTCCGGTTCGGAAGAATAAACAGTCTTTTTAGAATAATCCCCTTGGAGGAGTCGCACAGCTTCGTTATCTAAAAGATCAATCGCAGGTAATACTAACATATTAAAGTTCTATAAAATTTTTGAGGATTCCGAGTCCTGTTGTATCCGATTTTTCGGGATGGAACTGAGTTCCAAATACTGTTTCTTTTTCAACCACTGCCGGAAAAGATTCCCCATAGTAATGGCAGTTAGCCGTAATATCCAAACGATCCACTCCGACTGGCCTATAGGAATGAATAAAATACATAAAGGATTCATTTTGAATTCCTTTTAGTAATTTTGTATTTTTTGCTTTGATATCAAATAATTTGTTCCATCCCATATGAGGGACTTTTAAGTTTGGTTTCCCTTCGAACTTCCTAATTTTACCTCGAATGAATCCAAGACCGGGAATGGTTGCACCCGGTTTAGAAGTTTCATCCGAGTCCTCAAATAACACTTGATAGCCGATACAAATCCCGAACAAAGGTTTTTTTGCAGCCACGTGGTCTTTTAAAACAGAAGAGAACCCAGCTTCATTTAAGTTCTGCATCGCTTTATCAAAATGCCCGTCACCAGGCAAAATGATTTTATCTGCTTTTTTTACAGTTTCGAGATCACTTGTGAACTGAAAATCTTTCGTATAAAGTGAAACGGCTTTCAATAAGGAATGGATATTCCCCATTCCAAAATCTAAAACAACAATCACTCCAACATTCCTTTTGTAGAAGGAATTTGATCCTTTGTTAGTGAGTCGATTGTTATGGCTTGCCGTAATGCTTTACCAAGTCCTTTAAAGATAGACTCATGGATGTGGTGGCGGTTTTCACCGTAGTGTACAACTACGTGTAAATTCATCTTAGCATTGAGGGCAAATTTTTGAAGGAACTCAAGCGATAGTTCAGCGTCATAAATCCCAAATTTTCCATCCATGGGAGGTCCGGTGTATTTGAAATAAAAACGTCCGCCGAGATCCACGGCTACAGTTGTTAATACTTCATCCATGGGCAAAGTAAAATTTCCGTACCGAAAGATTCCTTTTTTATCACCTAACTGAGTATGGATCATTTGACCCATGAGAATGGCAGTGTCTTCCACTGAATGGTGGCAATCGATCCCAATGTCTCCTCGGAGCTTTAGGTCCATATCAATGAGTCCATGTTTGGAGATATGGGAGAGCATATGCTCAAAAAACGGGATTTCTGTATCAAACTTGTAAACACCCGTACCACGGACGTTTAGGTCCAGTCGGATGTCTGTCTCGGATGTCTTTCTTGATTCCACCATATTCCTAGCATGTTTGGTAGAAAACCCAGGTGTCAAGAGAGAATGTGGGGAGGTTTAGGAAGCGAGGCCAAGAACCCCGGCTAAATCATACCCAACAAAAACCCAAAAAAGATAAACCATTGCGACAAGCGAAAAAATAAGAATGCGTTTCCAATGTTCTGGCAAAGAAGTCCCTCTATTAGAACCAACAATTGGCAGAAGAAAACTTCTCATGTTTTAGGGAATTCCTATGGGTTAGAGAAGGATTGAATGAAAGTTTATTTTCCGAATCGTTGGTTGAACATTCGGACGAGTTCCGAAATAGAGTCTTCCACGTATTTGAAATGTTTGGGCTTCATAGGATCCAGAGGCATCATATCATGGATTTTTTTATAACGATCAAAGGATTCGCGAAGGTATTCTAAATACTTTTGGCTTGTGATTCCGTATCGTTTGAATAATGATTCGTTTTCTTGGAACATTCGTTTGAAATCTTCTGCATAAGTTCCATCATTCAAAAAATAAAACCTCAAATCCGCTTTGGCCTGAGAAAAAACAATATCAATATTGGTAATGAATTTGGATGTTTTGGCTGGTTCTGTGGTTTCCGGGCTCTGAGCTGACAATTTAGCGGCCGCTTGTTCGATCGCTTTTTGTTCAGAAACACGTTTTTCTTTTTCAAATTCTTTGGCTAATTTTTCGCGTTTGAGAACCTCTTCTACGGAGGATTTCTTTTCTACAGGCATATTTTCATTATCTCCATCTCAAGAGACTGTCAAGGAATTAGACGAAAAATTATTCTTTTGCCTTACGAAGCGCACAATTTGCCAACCATTCACAACGCAAACAGATCGGATCCTCGGTGTTATACGTAGAAGGAGGACAAATATTGGCATTTGCCACTTGCAATCCTTGTAAATAATTTATTACCGAATCATTATCTTTTTTAGAATCAATCTGTTTCAAAACATTTTCGTTGATTTTTTTTTGGTCAAGGAAGAGGTCCTCAACGACCGCCGGTTTGGTTTTTTGTTGGATTTTGGACTCTCTCGGTGCTTCCCATTCCAATCCCGGGATGTATGGCAAACTACCCGGTTTGATTTGTTTTTGGAATATTTTATAGAGAAGTAAAGCCGTAAGAGCTCCACCCAAATGGCAAGTATTGGAAATGGCACCATTCCCTAATTGGGAAATTAAGTATCCAATGACAAGAGAAACCCAAACGGCATTTTTTGCTTTTACTGGGAAAATAAATAATAAGAGTTCTGCGTTGGGATAAAAAATTCCAAACAGTGCGAGTAATCCAAATAAAGCCCCGGATGCACCAATTGTTTGAGTGGTCATTGATTCTAAAAAAGGAAGATTGCCACCTAATATCTCATTTAAATAAGCAGAAAGAACCACAAAAATTCCCGCTCCAATTTGTGAGGCAAAGTATAAAATGGTAAATTTTGTTTTGCCAATGATGGGAATGATGTTTGATCCCAACATATACATACCATACATATTCACTAACAAGTGAAAAGGGATTAGATCCACTGCATGTAAAAACCCATAGGTAAACACTTGCCAAACCGCACCACCTAACACAAAATCAGGTGTTAAACCAAATCGATAAATTAACTGTTGGTTTGCAAAGTATTGTAGAAAAAAAATAAGACAATTGATGATGAGAATTACATTCAGGGGATGAAGGATGGGATTCCCAAATAAACTAGGACTCTGGCCTCGATTTCTAGACATGTAACTTCCAGAATCTAGATGGCTTAGAAAGAAACAAGGGAAATAAAAAAAGGGGGAATCCTTTCGGAAGCCCCCCGGGAGTGACTTAAGGTAAAATCAGGCAACAGACCCTACCTTGATTATCAATCATTTCTACCATCGGAATTCCAAGGTGGGGGCTTAATAGATTCAGGAAAAAATTTAGGCGATTTTTGAAAGGGAATACAAAGCTTCTCTGTTCAGAATATCAATGCGGTTTTTGTCCACAGAAATGAATTCTCTGGCTTTGAGGTCAGATAGAGCTCGGACCAAAGTCTCAGTTTTGGTTCCAATGAATGTGGCGAGGACGTCACGAGTGACTTTGAGTTCTACTTGGTTTTTTCGGCCTTGGGCATTGTCTAAAACGATTAGGATTTCTGCTAGTTTTTCATGGACTTGTTTGGTTCCAAGAGAAACCACATGTTCCTCCATCTCCTGCCATTCCTTCGCCATCTGTTTGAAGACTTCTTTTTGGAAGTTGATATCATCTTTTACAAGAGCATCAATTAGATCCCCTGTGATGTAACAAGCGTGGGTGTCTTCGACCGCTACGACATTGTGATGGGAAACCGAATCAGAAATACAATCGCGAAACCCAACCCAGTCCCCAGGACCACTGAGTCGTAACGTTTGTTCCTTTCCACTGGCAAGTTGGACGTAACTTCGAACAAGACCTGATTTGATGAAGAAAAAACCCGCAGCTTTTTCACCAGCAGAAACAAGATGTTTTCCTCTCGGGAAGACAGTGAAGTCCTTACCTGCGTTGATCCTTTCTATGGTCTCATGCGCAGCGCAGTGCAGGACATTGTGATTTTTATAATCACAAGCAAAACAATCGGGATTGAGTGGAAGATCCGCCATTCAGCTTCGATGTAACCTCTTGAAAAATCCTTGTCGAGCCATAATTTAGAAACCTTCTAAATTTTTTATTTGCCGGTGAATTTTGGTTCCCGCTTTTCTAAGATACTTTTGATCGTCTCTTTAAAGTCGTCCGAAATAAAGTTCCGCGCCTGGGATTCTGCTTCTTTTTTTAGGGCAGAATCTAACTGTTTCCAGGAGTATAAATTTCGCTTTAACTCCTGTAAGGCGAGAGGTGCAGCCTTTGACAAAGACAAAGCAAGCTCCATTGCCCGGTCATACACTTCTTTTTTGGGAAAACTGTCTAATGCAAGTCCACAAGACTTAGCAAACTTACCATCAAAAGTTTCACCAGTCAGTAAAAGCCTACCTCCCAAACTTTTTCCAAGGAGTTCAGGGGAAAGGAAACTAGATCCCATTCCTGGATGGATTCCCAGTCTGACAAAATTGAAAGAATACTTCCCTTCCTCTGCAAAAATTCTTAAGTCACATCCAAAGGTTAAGGAAAGACCAGCACCAATCGCATGGCCATTCACAGCAGCAATGACAGGGACAGGGAGTTTACGAACAGATAAAAAGAAACCATAGAATTTTCTCATATCACGCCTGTTTTGCGAGAATGACTTTTCGGAAAAGGATCTTAATAAATTTAAATCACCTCCCGCACAAAACACATCGTTTCGACCGGAAATGATCACTGCTCTTGGAAGGACTTTTTCTTTTTTAATGGAATGGATGAGGTCTGCGAACTCTTCCCCCATTTTCCAAGTCATAGAATTGCGGGAAGTGGGATTGTTTAGGAAGATGGAAACAATCTTTCCATCTTCAGTATCACGGGATTCAATTTCTAGGAATTCATACTCTTTGGTTTCAAATCGCGATTTCATCTATCTGAAAGGATTCGTACCAGGCTTTATCTTGTAAAGATAAAGGTTTATTCCCGATCTCCATATTTTCAAAGTAATTGAGTAAAATTTCTAGATGTTGGCTTTCCTGATCTTGGTTGGGAAGAAGAGAATCAATCCCTTTGCTTACCAAAACTTCGGCTCTAATTTTATCTTTATAATGATCTGGTTTTCCACTGAAGATCAAATGCGCAGAGATCAAATCGAATCGAATGGTATCAACGATCCTTCGAAGAGAGTCTTCTGATTCTAGGAAATAACGAGATGCGACTTCCGTTTGGAAGTAATCACTCCAAGTGATGAGGTCAGGCAAAGACCCAGTGCGTTCCAAAATTTTCTTTTGGGTTTCTTCGTCAGTATATAAGGAACCGGCAAACCTTTCCACAATGGCGTACAATTCGGTCAGAATGGCTAATTTCTCCGGACTGAGGAGTCCTTGGCGGATCATTGGCAAAAGTTCAGGATTGACTTGTTTTGGGAGAGTGAGTTCCATATACTTCCCATTTCGGCGAATTCTGTCGTTTCCCGTCACTTTTTCCTCAGGAGAAAATCGATTTTCACTCTTAGAAAATCGATAATTTTAGTATGGCAATTGGAAGAACCGATTCGATGCAGGAACTCATAACGATTTTAGAATCGTTATTTGAAGAAACCATCATTGGGTCCGATGTCAACATAGTCAAACACCTCTTTTATTACCTAAAGGCCGATAACAGGGAATTCGAATTTATCTACGAAGAAGACACACTCATTGCCGCAGTAGAAGAAATAGAATCACATACGGTCACTTTGATGATTCCCGATTTAGTGGAACAAGGTTCCAGGAGAGCCCGGGTTCGTTTTGAAGTGATGAACATCAACTATCAGTTTGAGGTAGTCATTCTTGACATCCAAAAAGATAAAACAGTAATCAAAACTCCTACTGAGTTACAATCTTACCAACTAAGAACCAACAAACGAATCCCAGTAGACGATTTGTTTATGAACTTTATCATTTTATTTAGAAGTTTAACTGGTGGTTCGAGAGAAGTGGGGAAAAACCTTTACGCGGAAAGTCGTTTCCCTCACCTAATGAAAGAAGTACGAAAGGATAGGCCAGATAGCAAACTCATCAATGTGATGTTAACCGAGGCAATCGAACGAATTTCCAAAGATTATGAAATTCATTTTTTTCAACCAGACGAAAAACTAAACGAATACGAAGACTTTGTTAAAAAAACCATCCTAAGAACTGGGAAATCCATTTATATCCCCGATTGTAATCGAATCACTTCCTATATAAATGATCCTGGGGATGATGTTCTTTTTAATTATTTTAACGAATACAAAGAAATGACAAAGGAGTTTGGTGAAGAATTTGCTTTAGAATACTTTGAATCCATGCGCAAACACGAATCACGAAACTTTTATGTTTCTTATGTGATTACACCCATTCGTCTTTATGAAGATGTTGTTGGGTTTATTAAAGTATATTCTACTGCGATGGAACGATTTACCATCTCGCATAACCAGGCTGTTTATATTTTTGAACTTGCCGAAATCATTAGTTATGTATTCACAAAAATTGCCATCCAACACGGTAGTTATGAGACCATGCAATCAACTACAAAAGTTGTGGATATTTCTCTCGATGGTCTTCTTTTTGAAATTTATGACAAACGTTTGTTTCAATATTTAAAACGTCACAATATCATTAAAATGTTTATCCCTTTAAGTAAGGAACGTACAATGATCATCCGAGGTGAGATCATTCGGTTTTTAGATAAAGGTGATCATTACCACCTTGGGGTAAACTATTTCAGTTCGGCCCCAGATGATATGTTGTATTTGGAATCGTATTTATTTGAAAAGAGTATGAAAATTTTGTCAGAGTGATCCTGACTGTTTTTCAGCAAGTCTAATTGCATTCAAAAGATCTTCCGACAAAGTGGTTTCCCCTGTGTAGTAAAGACGTAATAACTTTCCATGTTCTACCAGTTTGTTTCGGTAATCAGTTTCTTTGACAGAACCCCGCGTTTCTTTCCATTTTAGATTATAAAATTCACAGGCAAGTTTATGGAGGTAATAATCTGATTTTCTGAGGGAATAGGCCTTTTGTAAATATTCTTCCGAACGTTCGGACCACTCTTCTCTTTTTTTACGACCGTCTACACCAGTATCGGCCATATTCGAATGCAAAAGATTGAGAAAAGAAGTTTCAAAACTATAAAGCCAAACTTCATAATTTTTTGGATAAAGATTACGTGCTTCTTTTGCCACTTGTGGCATTAGATCCAATTGTTTTTTGTTTTCTTTCCCTTCTACTTTAAAATAGAAGGTTAAAAATCGTAAATAATCGACTAGGAATAACAACCTTTCTTGTGCATTGGAAAATCGTTCTCTGTTTTTCCAAGCCATCGAATATTCAAATGCAGTCGATACGTATCCTTCTCCGTCCTTCCAATGTGCTTTCCCAAGCGCATAATGCGAATCAGGTGATCCTTGATCAAGAGAAACTGAATGTTTATACATTCGAAGGGCTTCTTCCATTTGCCCTTTCGCAAAATAATGATCACCTTTCTTTTTGGCCATAAAAGCTTCATCGTATTTTGTGGTATCAAGTAACCTTGCGGCCGTTACAGGGCGGTCTTCAATGAGCCGCAAATACCCTTCCCCGCGAACTTGCCATCCAAAAAAAGTAGTTTGATAAACAGATTTTACCGTGATCATTCCCACAATGTTTCCATCACGAAATGTTTTGTGGTCTTGGTTCTTTTCTAATAAATACAAAGTTTGACCCACACGAATTCCTTTTGGGTCAGCCACTTTGATTGTCACAGTATCTGGTCTTGTGTCCACTTCCAATTCTTGGGAAAGTGTATCCACTTCATAATAACTGGCTTTTTCAATTCCCACAACCTCTCCCACAACAATCATCCGAAGTGGGTCAAGCGACGCCTGGCTACGAAAAGCAAAGGCCAACCGATCGGAAGACGATTGGGCAAAAGTTGCCGTAACAAACAAAATACAGAGGAGAAAGGAACGAAACATCTGGTTTAAAGATCGGCCAAAATAGAATCTTTGGGTGTAGAAAAATAGAAATCCCCACAGGTCCCGTGGGGATTTTTTTAGAAATTACTGAGGTCGAAATTCCAATCGGAATTTTCCAGCCCCCACTTGTTCCTTCGTATACAGGATTTTCCTGTGAACTCCGCTAATATAATCATCCACTAAGTTCCCGTAAAAGGGACTTGCAAGGTTTCCACTATTCCCGATGGGAAGTTGTGTGACAGACTCTTCAAAACGACCATAATCAATCACTCGCCTTTTGGATGGACCTGCAAACGCAGTCCAATCTTCTTTCATCAGTTTGTATTTTAAATTATTAACCACTTCGGCACCACCTGCAGAAGGAAGCGGACCAATATCAAAAATACCACCTATCACTGGCAATACGCCAAGCGGATGTGGATGTTTGATTTTGTATAAGTTTTTCCAAGTCCAAAGACTTGGAGAAGCAGAGAGATGTGCCTCTAAATACCTACCGGTCTCCTCAATGGATCTTTTGAGAATGTCTTCTCTTGATTCGATGATCCCTTCGGTTCTTAAGTCATCCCAATAAGAAGAACTTGGATTCCTTACAAATCGGCGATAAGCATTCCAATACTCGGCCATATCTCCATATAACTCAAAATTGGCGGGACCCATCTCATCAATTAACAATTCCCGAAGAGTGATATAAAAGAATACATCGTAAACAGCAGCTCCTTGGGATTCGGGGAAATGTTCAAAATTCCATTTTTTCAAAATCCCTAGAACCTTTTTCCCATTGGGAGTTTTTGCTTCTTTAACCGTAGACAGAATAAGTTCCAAATACTCTGGTGCAAAGGAAGAGACTGTATCGTTTTGGATTGCCGCAAGGTCTTCCAAACTCCACTTCTCTTTTGTTTCCAAAATACCAACTAACCTTTGAAAACGATCAGGTGGTTGCCAATTTCCTTCTGGTTTTCCAAGTCCTGGAATTGACTTACTTGTCACTTGGTTGTTTGCTGTGACGATGATTCCATTTTTTGGATTGATGATCTTTGGATTGTCTTTTACCGAAACATAACCAACAACATCATTTTCACCAGTAGAACCCTCTAAAATTTTACGAGAATTCCCCGATTTTAGGATCGGAAATCTTCCCACTGCGTAATAAGCAATGTTCCCATTTTTATCCGCATAACTAAAATTAAGTCCCGGTGCTCCAATCATTGAAGAAGCCGAATCAAGTTCGGTGAACGATTTGGATTTGCCCATTTGGAATAGAACATCAAGCAGCGGATTTGGTAAATGGTGGTGAGCCCAATACAAACTCACAGGTCTTCCCTTAAATCCTTTGATATGTTCTGTAATGAGAGGGCCATGGTTTGTGATCCCAACTTCAAACGGAATTTCGGATCCATCTTTTTTACGGATGGGGTCACGATAATATGTTAAATCTTTCCAAGTATTCCCCGTTTTGAATTTTCCACCTTCGATGGTTTCCAAATACAAGTTAACATCATCCTGTTCCAACATGGTAAGCCCCCATGCCTTATCTCTGTTATGTGCAATGAGAGGGAACGGAATGATCGAAAGAAAATAACCATAGTTTTCATATCCAGGATATTCAATATAAGCTTCGTACCAAGCCCCTGGATTGGAAAGGGCAATATGTGGATCATTGGCAAGAACTGCCCCGCCACTTTCAGAACGACTAGGTGCCACAAGCCAAGAGTTACTACCTTCTAGTGGCTCAATCGGAAGTTGCAATTGGTTCACCAAAGATACTAGTTGTTTTAGACCAAAGACCTCTTTTCCGTTTGCATGGTTTTTCGGTTCACTTTGATTTTGGTTTGCCATTCGATTGGCATTTGAGTTTTGGATTTGTTTGGAATTTATTTTTTGAAAATTATTTTTATCCGCTAACCTTTGTACTCCCGGTTGAGTTTCCAAAATGGTCGCATTTGTTTCAAAATCATACCGCGGGAAAAGTTCATTTGCAGACCTACCCTTTAATTCCGACTCCAAAATGGTGTACAAACTGTCCGACTTGATCCCTTCTGCAAAAGAAAAACCCATATAGAACAAGAAGGAAATGGCATCTACCCGATCAAAGGGTTTCGGTTTGATTCCAAGAATGGTATATTCAATTGGCAAATTGTCTTCGGAGAGAAAATGATTTACCCCTTCCAAAAACCAATCCAATTGGTTCCATGCTTCAGGATAAATATGTTCCTTCTGATTTACATACTCTTCCGCTGTTTTTTTCAAAAGAAGAGATTTCAAAAACTGATCGGTAGGAATGAGTTTATCACCAAAAATTTCAGTGAGTTCTCCTTTCCCAATCCGCCTTTGTAATTCCATCTGAAAAATACGATCCTGTGCCATTGTATAACCTAATGCAAAATACGCGGACTTGGCATCTCCTCCCACGATATGGGGAATTCCGGCTTCATCTCGGATCACAGTCACGGTCGTTGTCAGTTTATCAGAAATAATTTCTCCGCTGTATCTAGGTGCTTTTAAAGATACAAGTCCCCAAAACAAAAAGTGTAAGGTGACAGGAAGAGTGAGAATGAAAAGTAGAAAGAGACTTAAAAATGGTCTCTTTCTGATGAATTTTTTGGTTTTATCTAACATAGGTTATTGTAGTGCTTTAATTTGACGAATGCGATTTTGTTTGTCTGCCGAATCCCAAGCTGCATTCGAGAAGGATTCCACTTTATAATATTTTGTTTTGTACTCATCCTTATATGGCACAACGAGCTCACGATCAGGTTCTGTTGTTTTTGCCGCTTGGATTTTTCTGAGTCCTTCTGCCCCTTGGTTGAACCATTCAGGATCAATGGGTAAGTTCACTCGGTGTCCACGGAAGGATGTCGCCAAATAAGGACCATCTAAGTCTTTATCACGAAGGATTTTCCCGAAAAAAGTAAATTCCACTTCGTTCGAACCAGAAACTAAATCACCATCGTACACGGCATAGGCGATATATTCCCCATTCTTTTCGTCTTTTAAATTTGCTTCTAAATGGTATTTTCCTTTTCTATAAACATTCACCACTGCGCGAACAATTAGGGATCCGTCTTGTAAAGAGTCAGAAAAAACTCCGTTAAATTCTGCTGGAATGGAAGGACTAGAAAAGAAACTAGAAGTAAGAGTTGTTTTAAGATTTTCTGGTCCGTAAGTAATTTCAGCAACAAGAGACATTTGTCCCCAATCAGCTTTTTGTGGTTTCCAAGAGAAAGTAAAAATATTATCTCCTCTTGTTTGGTCTCCATCTGTTCCGTTGTCATTCACAGAGGCACTGACAACTCCATACCTTTGTCCTTCCCATTCTTTAAAAACTTGATGAGAATCGATTGATACCTTCACTCGATTTCTTGCTTTATCGCGACATTCTAATGTGACGTACATCATGTCTTTGTTTCCGATGACCGCCCAAGTTTTTGGTTGGAATAAACATACGTAACCGGTGGCTTCGTTCGTTTTTGGATCGATGGAATAATCAGGAGAGGTTTCAATGATGAATGGGAATGCCAAATCATGATTGAGAATGGACATAGGTCTTGAGAATGGAGGGTATTCAGCCCATTCTAAATACTTTTCTAAAATGTATTCAGGAGTAGCACCATCATCAGGAACCCCGCCAGATCCATCAGATCCACTTCCAGAACTATCATCACCTTGCGTTGGATCAGAGTTACTAGCCATCCTTTCTTGTCTGGCTTTCTCTCTAGCATCTTGATCAGAACCAACATTATCCTTAATTAAAAAGAAGATAAGGCCAATCACAACCAATATAACAACTGCTAGATACACACCGTATCTACGAATTAAATCCATACGCTCCCATCCTTTTGTTTTATAAAACGGATAAGAGCCTTGTCGGTTTTAAAACTATGTAAAGTAAAATTTAGATAGAAAGAAGACTCGCAACAGTTTCAGAAATCAGACTTTGAGTTGGAGTGGGCATTGATTTCCATTCTTCATAGTACCGGTACACTGATCGTGAATACTCTGGAATGCCTCCAAATCGTTTATAACCACCAAGCCCTGCATTATAAGATAACAAAGCAGCTTCCAGAGAATCGGTGCGTTCGATTAGATAATTCAAATAAAGAACACCAATGTATAAATTAGTCTCTGGATCGTAGAGGTCCTTTTCTCCAGAAAAGGGGATTCCTTCTTTTTCTGCCAACCACTTGGCCGTTGTTGGCATCACTTGCATGAGTCCGAGTGCTCCTTTATGTGATTTGGCTCGTCTGTGGAACTGCGATTCTGTGTGCACAAGGCCTACCAAAAATCCAAGTTTATCATATCGTTCCTGTTTCTGTCCCACAGGAAGACGAAGGTTCAGAGCTGCATTTTCCATCGCCGAAACCAGTTCTAATCTTTCCCGAGAAGAAAGGTTTGGTCGATTTTTGGCTATGTATACCTCCAATTTTCGTTTGGAAGATTCGTTTCGGACAGAAAGTCCGGCTGAGCTGATCTTTCCGTAAGATTCTGTTAGGAAAATCACAAGCAGAAGGCCAGTTCCTAGAATTTGAGTGAGTGAGTTTCTTTTTCGCATTGGGTCCTCTTGATACAGACTTTCCGTTGTGCATCGCACAATAAATCCATGGTTTCGTGATCCCTTTCGACGACAAGGAGTTTTTTGTGCGACGCACAACGGAAATAAAAGAGAGAAACGAAATGCTTGCCGAAAGTCAATTGTCAGGGATTCCTGGATTGGCTTGGCACCCTTACTGAATCTTTATAGTTTTTTCTATTTTGGGCTCTGTTTGGTGAGCGGGATCGCCTTTGTCTACTTTATGTCTCGTAAGGAGGACCTAACGCCCACATTTCGGGGTCTCCTTGTTCCTTTGTTCTGTCTCTTTTTTTGGTCGGTGGCCTGGTCGATTTGTAATTCTTTTGTGGCACCTTGGACCGCTTACGTTTTCGTTTTTTTGAAAAATCCAGTCATTTTAGTTTTAGGCATTGCAACCTCAAACCTAGCCTTTGGGTTCCAGGAAAATAGTTTCCCTCGTTGGAAAACTTGGAGCCTTCGCCTCCACATTGCCTTAGCCACATTTGCAATCCTTTCCAACGGGATCGGTTTTTTTTATCGAGAGGTCCACTTTGATCCCAAAATGGAATTCTATGTTCCCAACCAACATTCCTCTTCCCCACTCGTCCAACTTTCCATCGTATCCATTGCCGGTGTATTGTGTTTGATTCTGGGAAATACAATCGCTGCACTCACGGCAAAATTTTTCTATTTTCAAGGTTCCAAAAAAAGGCACACGGGAGGTTTTCTGTTGGCCATCCTTGGAATTCTTTCTTTGGCATTTACTGACATCCTTGTAGATCTAAATTATTTCAGCAAACCAACCTTTCTGTTTTTACTGACTAACCTAACTATCATTATCATGACCATTCTCGTATTGGTCTCCCTCAACCAAGAGACAATTCCTTCCACTGTCGGATTCAAAATCATGACTTTCAATTTGACGGTTTTGTATTTGATCCTTTCTATCGTTGCGAACTTTTTATTCAACCGGTTCCGTGTAGATTTTCAAAATGAAATGAGCCGCGAAAAACATAGTATCAAAACACAACTGGAATTGGGTGCCACATACCCGTTTGTTTATCTTTCTGAGTTAGTGATAGATATCCAGGACCAAAATTTCCGGATCAACAAAACAGACTTCACTTTAGAAAATATTAAACAAAAAATAAATCGGCCTGCAACTTTTGAATCCTTTCAATTGGAGTCTTTTTCAGAAAAGCCAAATGGAATTTATTGGACATCTGACTTTCATGCAAAAAATCACCATTTTTTCATAGCCATCCCTTATATTGAATACAGAATCATGGTACACCAAACGGTAGTTTGGTTAATCATAACACTTCTTTTCTCATTATTTACAATCTTTATGTTATATCCTGTTTTACACAAAACAAGTATTGTATACCCCTTAACTAGGTTACTAGCAGGCATTCGAAAAATGCATTCTGGAGATTTGTTTGTTACAGTCAAAGTATCCAGTAGAGATGAAATCGGTGAGTTATCTAATAGTTTTAATGAAATGATTTCGATTGTACGTGATGCAAGACTACAATTGGAACAAAAAATAAAAGAACGTACGGAATCATTAAACCAAACCATCTTGGAACTTAGAGAAACCCAAGAACAACTTTTACAAGCAGAGAGGATGTCCACTCTTGGGAAAATTGCAGCCAGTGTGGCTCACGAAATCAATAACCCACTAGCAGCCATTAAAGGAAGCATCCAATTCATCAAAGATGGGCAGACAAATGTCATTAGTTCGGAAAAAACTGAATTGGTTCTTTTAGCAGAACAATTTTTGGAAGATTTCAAAACCCAAAAACGTTCAGAAGTCACATCTCGGTTCAAAAGAAAAAAAGAACTCATTGCTTATTTTAAATCCAAATCAGTTTCCGATCCCATATCTTTAGCGGACACATGTTTCGATTTTAAAATTGAAACCATTCCAGAAGAATACCAAAAGTTATTTGATTCGGAAGAAGGAAGAAACACTTTCCAATCCAAACTCAATGATTTTGTCATAGGGTTCCATTTAGGAATTATTGAAACCGCTGTGGAACGTGCTTCCAAGATTGTATTTGCCCTCAAACACCATTCCTATTCAGGTCCGAAAGAATCTCAAAAATTTCTCGCACTCAAAGAAGGGATTGATTCGGTTCTTTCCATGTATTCCACTAGTTGGAAACAGAACATTGAGATCGATTGGAAAATCAGTGGGGATCCAGTGGTTCTCGGACATGCCGACGAACTCGTGCAAGTCTGGACCAACCTCATCTACAATTCCATCCAAGCCTGCCCCAAAGAGGGAGGAGTGATCCGAATTTTTCTGAAAGAAGAAGAAACCAATGCCCTCATCACCATTGAAGATAATGGAAAAGGAATCCCTTCGGACATTCTACCCCGCATCTTTGAGCCATTTTTTACCACAAAAGAGCTGGGAATGGGCACAGGCCTTGGCCTGTCCATCGTCCAAAAAATCATCCAAAACCACAACGGAAGCATCCAAGTGGAAAGTGAACCAGGCAAAACCCTATTCACGATCCGCATTCCCCTAGCCAAATCCTAGGAACCTGCCCTAAAGATTGTCAGAGAAACCGTGACAATGGCAAATTTATGTTAAAATTTTGTCTAAATTTGGAAAAAAATTTCTTGTCAATCTTTTGCCAAACTTATAAAACAATGGGAACATACCTTCAGGAATAGGAAAACAAAATGCGAACCATACTAGCAGCCATCACGGCATTTCTCTTAGCGGGATCCCTAAGTGCCCAAACATACACAGTCTTCATCCATGGAAAATCTGACAAAAACCACAACGGTGTGGGAACAACTGACGTAAACAGCTACTGGGGTTCCTCAGTCAATTCTGTTGGCGGAACAAGAATCTTTATCGGTTATGATGGAACTACCGACCCAAGATCATACGGATCCTCTAGAGCTCAAACTAACATTGCCACAGGACTCACAAACTACTGCAAAGGATCAAACTCTTGTAAGATTGTTTGCCACTCTGCTGGATGTTATGCCATCGAGTATTGGTTGTCTAACCTTGGTTCTACTGCCTCTGCCAAAGGTTTTAACTTAACAAAAGTAACTGCTCTTGCTGCTGCTTCTGGCGGATCAGAACTTGCGAATGCACTCAATGGAATCACTTTTGGATTCGGTGGAAACGCAATGGATAAATCTCTTATCGTCACTACTGCTCGTGGTGCCTTCAACCACAACAACACAGCTGGTGTTGCCGTTAACCATGTTCCTGGTTACAAAGGTATGTTTGGTGCATCCCTCATTCTTCCTGGTGAAGATGACTATGCTGTGGCTTACCACTCTTCTTGTGGATACAACCGTGCCGGTGGCCTTAACAAATGCCAATCGTCTCTTACTCAATATGAAGGGCTCTGGCCATTTGGATCGAACAAAACATACAACCAATACAGTGGACACTACCGTGCTCCTTCTGTTTCTTCAACAGGACTTTACCTAGACCACGGTCAAATCAAAACCGAGGGTTGGAGATAAGTTAACCGGTATCATTTAAAGAAAGGAAAAGGAAAAAAGAGATGCGTAGCTCAATTACAACAATACTTGCGATGCTGTTTGCAGGATCGCTCAGTGCACAAACTTACACAGTGTTCATTCACGGTAAGTCAGACAAAAACCACAACGGTGTGGGAACAACAGACGTAAACGGATACTGGGGATCTTCTACTAGCACCGTTTCTGGTTCTAAAATTTTCATCGGTTACGATGGAACTTCTGACCCAAGAACTTACGGAACTGCTCGTGCACAAACAAACATTGCGACTGGACTCACAAACTATTGCAAAGGAACTAACTCTTGCAAAATCGTTTGCCACTCTGCAGGTTGTTATGCGATTGAGTATTGGTTGTCTAACCTAGGTTCTACTGCATCATCAAAAGGTTTTAACCTTACGAAAGTGACTGCACTAGCTGCTGCTTCCGGTGGATCAGAACTTGCTTCTGCTCTGAACGGAATCACTTTCGGATTCGGTGGAAATGCAATGGACAAGTCTCTTATCGTAGGAACAGCTCGTGGTGCTTTTAATCACAATAACACTGCAGGTGTTGCTGTTAACCACGTTCCTGGTTACAAAGGTATGTTTGGTGCTTCTGCCATCCTTCCAGGAGAAGATGACTATGCTGTGGCATACCACTCTTCTTGCGGATACAACAAAGCAGGTGGTTTGAATAAATGCCAATCATCTCTCACTCAAAGTGAAGGAATCTGGCCTTTCAATTCCAACGTTACTTACACACAATACAGTGGACACTACCGTGCACCGTCTGTGACTGCGACTGGTCTTTACCTCGACCACAGCGAAATCAAAACAGAAGGATATCGGTAAGCCGAACTTCCCACACTTCTCCTCTTAAAAAAGGAAAAGGACAGGTCAGCCAAATTGGCTGGCCTTTTTTTTGCCTTCTTCGTATATAATTTGACATATTTGACTTATTTATGGTATTTGTGTCGTAATATAGAAAATCAGGAAAGGGAAAAAAAAATGCGAAGAACGATCACCACTGTACTTGCGATGCTGTTTGCAGGCTCGCTCAGTGCACAAACATACACCGTGTTCATTCACGGAAAATCAGACAAAAACCACAACGGCGTAGGAACAACAGACGTAAACTCGTATTGGGGAACCTCTGCGAATACAGTTTCTGGATCTAAAATTTTCATCGGTTACGATGGAACTTCTGATCCTAGAACTTACGGAACTGCCCGCGCGCAAACAAACATTGCGACTGGACTTACAAACTATTGCAAAGGGTCTAACTCTTGCAAAATCGTTTGTCATTCCGCAGGGTGTTATGCGATTGAATTTTGGTTGTCAAACCTTGGTTCCACCGCATCAGCAAAAGGATTTAATCTAACAAAAGTGACGGCTCTTGCTGCTGCTTCTGGTGGATCAGAACTTGCTTCTGCACTCAATGGCGTAACGTTTGGATTTGCAGGAAATGCGATGGACAAATCTCTCATCGTAGCCACGGCTCGTGGGGCATTCAATCACAACAACACTGGTGGAATTCAGATCAACCATGTACCTGGTTATAAAGGTGCATTTGGAGCTTCTGCCATCCTTCCAGGAGAAGACGATTATGCTGTGGCATACCACTCTTCTTGTGGATACAACCGTGCTGGTGGACTTGACAAATGCCAAACTTCTATCGTGAGTGGTAGCACTACTTATACACAATACACTGGACACCTGAGAGCACCATCTCTCACAGCAACCGGATTGTATTTGAACCATAGTGAGATTAAAAGCGAGGGAACTCGTTAATTCATTTGTCTGAGAAAAGACCCTTTGGTTTTTTTCAAAGGGTTTCGACTGAAAGGCTGAAAGTAATTTCAGCCTTTTTTATTTTCTTCCAATTTTCGACTCTCTCTTTAGCCGTGTTTGATGACTCCCTGTCTTGATTTTCCAATCAACCAATAATACATAACGGGAACTGCAAATCGACTGAGTACTGTGGCTGCTATTTCACCAAACATGAGTGAGATGGCAAGACCTTGGAAGATTGGATCAAACAACATTACAAAGGATCCAACCACTACAGCAGAAGCAGTGAGTAACATAGGTCGAAAACGAACGACTCCTGCATGGACAACGGCTTCTTTGAGTGCAACACCCTTTTTAATCTCTCCTTCGATAAAATCCACGAGAATGATAGAGTTTCGAACAATGATCCCCGCTCCAGCGATAAATCCAATCATTGAAGTTGCTGTGAAATACGCTCCCATTGTCCAGTGACCTGGTAAAATTCCGATGAGAGAGATGGGAATCGGAGCCATAATCACAAGTGGGACAGTATAACTTTTAAACCACCCAAGAACCAAAACGTAAATGAGTAAAATCACAACAGCGAAAGCACCACCAAGGTCGCGGAACACTTCATAAGTGATAAACCATTCCCCATCCCATTTGATCACAGGTTTTGTTGTATTCCAAGGTACATCGGCAGTTTGTGTTTCATATTTGATTTTGGGAGCCAGTTTTAACATCCCATAAACGGGAGCTTCTTCTGCACCTGAAAGTTCACTCATCACATAGTTAACTGGTTTTAGATTCTTACGAAAGAGGGCTCTATCTTCTTCTTTGTAAACATTTCCCAATACTCGTTCTGATGAAACAACTCCGGATTCCATAGACATGATGTTTTGGTTTTGGAAAGGATTTTTTGATCCACGTGCACTTTGTATGACAGAAAGGTTGACGGATACTTCTTCCGGTTCTTCCGCAGTCGCCAAACTGACCAGAGGTGATTCAGAAAAAAGTATGGAACCCGTATAGGCAAGGGCAGAAGTTTTGATTCCAAAAATTCCCGATTTTTCAAAATCAATTGGATACACTAGTTTGGGACGACCATTTCGCAAGGAAGTATCTAAATCCACAACACTTGGTTCTTCTTTGAAAACTTTGTAAATTTCTTCTGCCACACGTTTTCGTTCAAGGGCAGTCGGACCATATACTTCTGCAACCATAGTTGCCATGACTGGTGGCCCTGGTGGAATTTCTAAAACCTTAGTCACAACATGGTTACGTTCACCAAACTTTTGTATATCGGATCGCAAAACCTCTATGATCTCGTGGCTTGATTCTTTGCGTTCATTTTTGTTCTTTAAAATCACCTGCAAATCATTCTTTGAATCAAGATTGCGAAGAAATGAATGTTTCACCATCCCTGAAAAAGAAAATGGAGCTGCTTCCCCTGCAAAAATTTGAATTTTTTCTACATTCGGATTTTTCAAAAGGATTTTAGTCAATTCTTCTGAGTGGCTCATACTTTGAGCGAGTGTAGTTTCTGGTTTATAATCTAATAATACCTGAAACTCTTCTTTGTTGTCGAAAGGTAACATTTTTACCTTTACCCACTTAAATCCAACAAAGGCCATTGAAATAAACAACAAACCAATGGTAACGGCACCAAATACGGCTGCGTTCTTTTTGAATCCTAACAACCAATTCATAAAACGAATGTAGATTTGATCCAGTTTGGAAATCTTATGTTCGGCAGATTCATTTCCTGTTTGCGAATGGTTTTCTTTTAGTAATCTTATGGATGCCCATGGAGTGATTACGAAGGCAACAATCAAAGATAAAATCATCGCAAGACTTGCACCTACTGGAATTGGTTTCATATAGGGACCCATGAGCCCACGAACAAAGGCCATAGGCAAAATGGCAGCAATGACAGTAAAGGTAGCAAGAATGGTAGGATTTCCTACTTCTGATACCGCAACAAGTGTTGCTCGAATGATTCCTAGTTTTGGATTCTCTTCCAAGTGCCTTTCTATATTTTCCACAACGACTATGGCATCATCCACAAGGATCCCAATGGAAAAAATCAAAGCAAATAAAGTCACACGGTTGAGTGTGTATCCAAGGAAATAATAAATGGCCAAAGTAAGAGCTAAGGTCACGGGGATCGCTATAGCAACCACGAGAGCAGATCTCCACCCCATCCAAAGCGCAATGAGAACCGTAACAGAAATGGTGGCGATCAAAAGATGTTCGATTAGTTCATGTGATTTGTCTTCTGCTGTACTTCCGTAATCACGAATGACACTCAAACGAATTTCTTTTGGTAAATCTTTCTGAAAGAGATTGGCCCTTTCTAACAAGTCCTTAGATAAATTAACAACATTTGTGCCTTTTCTTTTGGCAAATACAATGGTGACGGCATTTCGTTTTCCTTCACCTAACGATTTATCATACAAGGCGGAAGATCTTGTTCTTTCTTCAGGACCTTCTTCTACAACGGCTAGGTCTTGGATCCGAACTACACGACCTCCCCTTTGCGCAACTGGGAGTCTTTTAACATCTGAAATTTTCTTTAATACTCCTCCAACTTCCATGTCAAAAACGGAATCGGAAGACCAATTTTTCCCAGCTGGGATCAAAGCATCGTTATGTTTTAAACTTTCCGCTACTTCAATCGCAGTAACTCCATAACGACTGAGTAAACTTGGATCTACTTTCACTCGAATGACTTTTTTCAATCCGCCTAACATTTGTACTGATGCTAAATCGGGAGTAGAAGAAAGTTCACGAGCAAGAGGAGCCACCTGTTGGCGTAGAGAATAATCATCCAAAGTTTCAGAACTAAAACTCAATGCTAAAAATGGAACATCATCAATAGAATAGGATTTGACCATTGGACTTAGCGCATTTTTGGGAAGTGCATTCTTTAGTTCCATTAACTTATGGTGAATCTTCACAAGAGAAGGTTCAATTGGTTCTCCCACTTTGAAACGCACTGTAATATAGCTTCCATGCCATTTACTTGTGGAATAAACATATTCAACACCTTCGAGCCCCCAAACGGCACGTTCGACAACTTCCGTAACTTTCCGCTCTGTTTCTTCTGGAGAAAACCCAGGAGAAGGAATTTGAATATCAATCATCGGAACCGAAATTTGTGGTTCTTCTTCTTTTGGTGTTAGGTAAACTGCAAATAGTCCCAAAACCAAACTTGCTATCGCTATGACTGGCGTAAGACGCGAATGCAAAAAAGTTTCTGCAAGCCGTCCAGCAAACCCTTTTCTAATTTCTTCCAATGGATTCATTTGATCCTTCCTTATTTGAAAATAACGATGTTTCTGTTCTTACTTGTAAAACCGCGATTTCTGTTTCCATTAATACACGAGCCAATTCCAAAGACTTATTTAAAGTTTCCGCAAATTGAATGGCGTTGATGGCTCCGCTTTGGAAGAGCCTTTGCATATTTACAATTTGTTCGTCTTGGTATTTTACGGTTTCTTTTACCAACTCAAGACTCTCTTTTAGAGAAATTTCTTTTTGGAAAAGAGACTTTACGTGTGCTTCTTCTTCTTTGGTTTTTTCTTCAATTTTTTTTAAGGCTGCTTCCGCATTGAGTTTGGATTCTTCTACTACACCCATATCTTTGGGATTGTATAGATTCATTTGCAGATATACTCCTGCTTGGTAGGCATTGGTTGTATTTCGGCTTCCATGATACCCATAAGCTTCTGAATAGGCTCCAACTTTAGGTAAAAACTTTGCCGTTTCCATATCGGCTTTTAGTCTTTCACCTTCTGCATATTTGATTTGAGCATTCATTTGATTGGATCTTTCGTAACCTGTGGGGCGTTTGAAATATGTATCTAAAAACACATTCAAATCAGATTCGATGATCTCTAATTCAGAGGAAGGAAGGTCAGAGAGAACATATAAGGTTTCTTTGTAATCATTGATTTGCAGATCAGATTGTTTCTCTAAAACCGCAATTTGATTTTTGATAGATTTTAATGCAAGATAACCTGCATACCCAACAGGATTTCCTTTGTTACCCAGTGAATAGTTCGATTGAAACCTAGATTCAATTTTTTTAATTTGTTCCAATCTTTTTTTGTATTCATTCAATGATTGAATGGCTCTATAATAAAATCCCGTTTGTGCAAACTCTCGGTCACGGATGGCAAGCCACTCAAACTTAAGACCTGTAGAACGTTTTTCATTCATGGCAGCGAGAGTTTTGCCGGATCCACCTTCATACAAAGGTAAGTCCATTCCAAGTGTTCCACGAGAATATGTATGACTTCCCGGATAATTGAGTGTATCTTTTGCAAAAAGATTCATTGTATCCGAGTTTAATGTCGAATAAGGTTGGTTATTCGAATCTAAAAAGTTTCCAGGTCTGTATCTTGTAGAAGCCGTAGAAAAATCCGAATCTGTTGCACTTCGTTGGCTCAGTTTTCCCATAAAATTTAGTGTCGGATCGTTTGTTTGGAAAGTTCGTAAATCAGTATATACTCTAGGTAACCAATGTTTGTCGGATCTGTCCTTAGCTATTTCACCTGCCTTCCATTCCAAATATTTGGATTTTCTAGCAGAAGAATTTTCCTCTATCCGCTTCCACAAATCATTAAACCCGACGGCCTCTGCAAAGAGAGCCATCGGACCTACCAAAAGCAAAAAGCTAATGATCGATTTCATTGTTTAGTCCTTAACCTTAGGTTCAAAACCAAGTTTGTTCAAAAGAATTGCCATTGGACAAAAACCAACGGTTGAAAAAACAACCAAGTTTACACCCACAAGCAGATTCAATAAATACCACCAAGGTGAAACAAAAGTTCCAAGTGATACCCCCACGAGACTAAAAAGTCCTGCAATGAAATATACCACTCGTTCCAAATACCAAGATTTTGTTGAAGCAAGAAACATTACCATACCCCCTATAGTATATAGATTCTGAATCCATATATACCCCATGGGGTATATATGGCAAGTGCTTTTAAGATTTTTTAAAAAAGGGAGGGGGAGATTTTAGAGAGAAAACGCGGCTGTGATGGCTTTTTTAACGTCCGTTTCGATATTCTGAACGGATTTTTTTTCTTTAAAGCAGGTGTCCATGTATTCGTGGATGTATGCTTCGCCAAATTTTTTCATGGCCTGGTGAGCGGCTTTTAAAAGTAAAATTGCTTTTTCGCAGTCTTTTTCTTCCGTCGTGATGGTATTCTTGATTGCTTCCAGCTGTCCCTGGATTCGATTGATACGGTGGATCAGTTTGGTTTGGTTTTCCGAAAGGCTCATAGTATATACCCGGCAGGGTATAAGATTCGATCAAGCAAAAAATGACACCCTTCCCTTTCTCAAAATCACCTGCCACCGTCCTTCCCCAGTCACCTCCCTATTACCTTTCCAATTTTGGGTATTGGGATGGAGAAATTTCTTATGAAACCGCAGGACTTCGGTTTGTAGCAGAATTTGCCGAAGGCTGTCAGTTAGAAGAAAAAACAAAAATTTTAGAGGTTGGTTCTGGACTCGGCGGTAGTTTGGTTTACTTCGCAAACAAATACAATCCTAAAAAATTGTCTGCTATCAATTTACCTGGGGAACAATCAGATTTCGCAAAACAATTGTTTACTGATAATAAGATAATCGTTTCACCTTTTTTAGAAGGGAGTTGGGAAAAAATCACAACTTTGGATGATTCTTCCTATCATTATGTTTTTTCTTTAGATGCCTCCTATCATTTTGAAAACTTAAATACTTTCTATCGTGAAAGTTACAGAGTTTTAGAACCTGGAGGGAGACTTGTATTCACAAATTTTCAAATCACAGAAAAAAAGATGAAAAACTTTTGGTGGTTGTATCTTCCCTTTCTCATTCCTAAAGGCAATTTGAAGTTAGTAGAGGAAACCATTCAAGATCTAAAATCCATTGGCTTCAAACAAATAAAAGAAGAAAATTGGACAAAACCAGTTCTTTATGGATTTATAAAATATTCAGAAATATTACCCGCTTCTTTAAAAATATTTGGTAAAATTCTAAATTGGTTTACCAAACAATTTTGTCTTAGTTATCATTATCATGTATTTGAAAAATAGGAAATTCCTTTGTCACTTTTCAATCAAGTCATCTATGTTTTGATTGAGTAACCTTGATGCGACAAGCAAAGAAGATTTTGCCCCTGCTTCTAAAAGAGGAATTCCATAAAGAGAATAAGACCCACACAGCCAAAGATTACGATCCGGTTCAGAATGTAATGCAGTGATCTTTTGAATGGCCTTTGCCGTTCGATCATCCATGACAGGCCTTTCAAATTTCGCAAACTTTAAGATATCATTGTCTTTCGGAAGTTCATGGGGATTCCATGTTTGGAAGATTTTTTTGCTTTTAAGCTCCGGAATGATTCTCCCTAAGTCCAAAGTGACTTCTGGTTTATCAAAACCATCTCTAACCTTAAACACCAATGAGACGGATGGATTTAAAAAATAAGACTCATCCGTATGTAATACAACATCGCTTGATTCATAACGGAATTCGCTGAGAATTTCTTTTTCTAACTCAAATCCAGCACCAAGAAGATCCTTTCCTTGGTTTGCTTGTGTAGAAAGGATCACGTGATCAAATGTTTTCTCTTGGTTTGAAAACTGAATGATAGTTTTCCCTGCTTTTTTATAGATCTTTTGGATGTCGGCATTCAAACTTACGTTATCTAAATTTTGTGTAAGACGATTTACGATATCTCTTGTTCCTAAACTTGCGGTTTCTTGTGGTGTATAAGAATACCCCCGAGAATGATAACCGATGATTGTTTCTGCAGGATATGCACCCACAGTTTCTGTTTTACAAGTATTCACAAGTGCAAAGGTGGGGAGTAGAAATTCGTATATAAATTCGTTAGAATAACCGTATTTGATAAGAAAATCTAAAATTGAAATATTGCGACTTTCTCGTTTCCAATCATCTTTTGCATTGGCATAAAACTTTAATAAGTCGGAGAAAATCCTGCGACCTTTCCACGAAACAAATGAGTTTATTGTTGGAATTCCAAACGGAATACCGAAAATTTGATGGGAACGAAATCCAAAAACAGAATCACCATTGGATTCAACTCGAAAGGAATAATCAACTGGTCTTGTTTTGATTCCGGCTTTTTCATAAACCTGAAATAAAGTTGGGTAATAGTCGCGTTTGATGGTTCTAAAAGGGATATCAAACTCTACCTCTCCCCCATCAATCATTTGTTTGGCGCCAAATGCAGCCATACCAATCTCTGGATGTTTTTCAAATAATGTTACATCTTTAAATTTACGTATGGCCCAAGCGGCTGTCAGTCCTGCAATCCCAGAACCAACAACTGCAATCACTTCATACTTCCTGTTTTTAAGAATTGGACATGCCAAGAAAGGGCACGTTCCAAATCATGAGGAGTATGTTTCCCTTTGGAAACACGAAGGGCATTTTCATAATATTCACGAAGTTTATCGCGGTAAATGGGATGAGCGCAGTTGTTAATAATCAGTTCTGCTCTTTTTTTAGGAGGACAACCCCTTAGATCAGCTAATCCTTGTTCCGTGACAAATACCATTGTTGAATGTTCATTATGATCAGTATGCGATACCATCGGGACCACAGCAGAAATATTTCCATCTTTGGCAAGAGACGGTGTCATAAAAATACACAAATGGGAATTTCTCGTAAAGTCACCTGAACCACCTATTCCGTTCATCATGGATGTCCCCATCACGTGAGTGGAGTTTACATTTCCGTAAATATCAACTTCGATAGCAGTATTCATAGCAATCAGTCCCATTCTACGAATCACTTCAGGATGGTTGGATATCTCTTGTGGACGAATGACAAATTTGGATTTCCATTCTGCAATATTCTCATGGAATCTTTTTAGCCCCGCTTCAGAGAAAGTTAATGCAGAGGTTGATGCAATTTCCAATTTCCCTGCATCGATCAAATCAAAAACAGAATCTTGAACCACTTCTGTATACATTTGGATTGAATGAAAGTTAGAATCTTTAGCCATACTAGCAAGAACTGCATTGGCTATGTTTCCCACTCCATTTTGAAATGGTAGATACTCTTTTGGAATTCTTCCCATTTTAATTTCATGTTGGATAAAAGATAATACATGAGCGGCTATGTTTTGGCAATCTTCATCGGGAGTTTTAAAAACAGTTGCCGCATCAGGTTTACTAGAACGAACAATCCCTTTGATTTTATCGGGAGGAACCTGGATGTATGGTAACCCAATCCGATCTCCTGGTGTGAGTATATTGATTGGAAGTCCCTTTTCATGATGGTTTGGTAGATAAATATCATGGTATCCTTTTAGTTCCAGAGGATGAGTATCAGTTAATTCAACGTAAACGGATTCCGCATTGCTAATGTAAGTTGCACTCATACCAGATGAGGTTGAAAGATAAATTTTTCCATCAACGGTAACGTCAATGGCTTCCACAATCGCAACATCAATTTTTGGTAAAATCCCATGTTCAATGTATTTTACAACATGAGATAAATGCATATCGATGAAATCCGTTTCCCCTTGGTTGATGAGGTTACGAAGATGGGAATTGGATTGATAGGGAATTCGTAATTTTAAAGCGCCAGTTCTTGCCAAAGCACCATCTAGTTCTTCGCCTGTAGAAGCTCCGGCATACAAGTTTATTGAAAATTCTTTTCCTTTTAGTTTTTCTTCTTCGATTCTTTTGGCAAAGGCAACCGGAATGAGTTTCGGGTATCCTGCTGGTGTAAATCCAGAACAGCCTAGAGTGACATGTTGGGGCAGAAGTGCTGCCACCTCTTCTGCAGTTTTTAATTTTTGTTCAATCAGTGAGTTTGTAACGGCCATAAGTGTAAAATCTCTTCTATGACCAAAGATAAAGAGATTGCCTAAAAATAAAAAGTCCAAATTCTGAACGTATGGATTTTCTCTTATACCTGTATTGTCTCGTTTTTGGAATCATTCTGATCGCTCCTTTTTTGTTGTTTCACTACCGGTTCCGACTAGATGAATCTCCTTTCGGAAAGGATGAAGATGCCCATCTCAAACCAATTGCTGAAAAAAAAAGAAACCTACTCGATTCACTCAAAGACATTCGTTCTGATTTTGATTCTGGAAAATTAACAGAAGAAGAGTTCCAAATTCAGTCACTTCCTTATATAGAAGCTTTGGATTCCGTCGAATTGGAATTAAAAACCAAAATGACAAACGTAACTGTACTAAGCACTCCTAAAATCAATGAAAACTGGACTTGCTCTAACTGTGGTTCGTTTGTAGCTGTACCAAATGCAAAGTTTTGTCCTAACTGCGGAACAAGTAGGCTCGCTTAAATCGATCCTACTTTTAGTTAGGTGGAACTAGAAAACTGCATATCATACAAACGTTTGTATTTAGAATTTTGGTTCTTGAGTAAATCCGCATGACTCCCACTTTCCATTATTTCACCATTTTCTAAATAATAAATTGTATCTGCTATTTTAACTGTCGATAAACGGTGTGCGATGATAATAACCGTTTTATTTTCATACAGCCTGACGAATGCTTGTTGGATCAGACGTTCTGATTCTGTATCTAAAGCTGAAGTAGCTTCATCCAAAATCAATACTTCAGGATTTGCAAGTAAAGTTCGCGCAATCGAAATCCTTTGCCTTTGGCCTCCAGACAACATAACGCCACGTTCTCCAACAATGGTATCATAACCTTCTTCGAATGCCTCAATAAACTCTGAAGCGAATGCGTCCTCGGCTGCACGTCTTATTTCTTCTTCTGATGCATCTGGTTTTCCGAAGGCTATATTTTCACGAACCGAACCGTTAAATAGAAAAATATTTTGAGAAACTACGCCAATCCGTTTACGTAAATTATCTAAACTCAGATCCTTTGCATTCACTTCATCCCAAAATATTCCACCTTCACTTGGATCAATTAGTCTAGGCAAAAGATCAACTAACGTAGATTTTCCGGCTCCAGAAGAGCCAACAATCGCAATGGTTCCACCGCGCGGTAACGTAAGATTGATATTCTTTAATGCATAAATTTCAGTGTTGGGATACAAATAAGAAACATTTTTATACTCAATGGATTTTGAAAGTGGACCTAATTGATTTGGGCCTTCCGGTTCCTTAATATCCACATCTCTTCCTAAAATTTCAAACACACGATCACTTGCGATAACGGAAGCTTGAATTAAATTTACAAGAATACTCATTTGTTTCAGTGGACGCATGAGGAATATCAATGTAAGAAAAAATGCAATGAACATCCCTTTAGAAAAACTGGCGTCTTCCAATAAATAAGCACCAATCCCTAAAAATACCATTGTTACAACTGAACCGGATAACTCAGTTAAGGCGGGACCAATTTGATGATAAAAATGCGTTTTAAAAGTTTTGTCGGATAGATTTTGATTAACCTTCAAAAATCGATTTGCTTCTTTGTCTTCCATGGAAAACGCTCGGATGACTCGAATTCCAGAAATGACCTCTTGAAGGTCACCATTTAATTCAGACAATTGTTCTTGTTGGTTCTTTGTGGTCCTTCTAATCCGATCAGCAAATGTGCTTACGGGGCCTACAATTAAAGGAATAACAATAAATAGTAAAAAAAACAATTTCCAACTTAACACAAGTAAAATGATTAAGTGGGTCACGATATAAAAGAAATCATTGATAGCATCTTTTAAATCATTCGAAACTACTTTGCCAACAATATCGACGTCGTTGATCACTCGACTCATAAGTACGCCGGTTTTTTCACGATAAAACTCGTTGAGAGGCAATACCTGCAGTTTTTTATATAAAGCTTGCCTGAGGTCGCTTACTGCAAGAAGTCCCGCTGAGTTGACAAAGTAAACGGTTCCTGCGAGGCAGATTAACTTCAAAAAATAAATCGGTAAAATGATGAGGCAAAATAGATAAACCAAGTCATCTGGTTTTTTATCAGCGAGTTCTTCGTTTGTGCTCTGTTTTAGATTTGCAAATTGCCATTCCCAATATTTGAGTCCTTCCAAATGATCGGGTTTTTTATATTCCGCAAGGAGGGATTGGTCCTTTTTCGTTAATGCAATTTGGAACTTATAATTCTCACCTGTTCCCAAAGAGTCAAAAATCGGAATGAGAGACGTGAGGGAGGCCCCATTAAAAATGGAAACAAATATAGACAAGAAAACACCGAGGCTAAGTCTGTATTTGTATTTTGCCAAGTATGGCCAGAGTTTTCGGTAAATCTTCACGTATGAGAACCTTATCCCTCGTTTTCTTTCTCTTGTCCCTCACTTTTTGCCGGAAGGAAACTCCCGATTTTGATCTAAAAGTGGCACTTCCTTCAGACCCTTCCCATTTGGATCCACTCCATATTACTGATTTATCGGGTCAAAAATTGGCGAAATTCATCCACCAGAGCCTTTGGATCCAAAATCCAGAAGGATTCCACTCTCCTTGGATTCATTCCTACAAAAAAATCCCGCATCCCGCAAAGAACCTTTGGTGGTTCCAATTGGATCCTTCCTCCCCATCTGTGGAAGATATTCAGTTTAGTTTGTCTCGATTGGTCCTAGAATCCTATCCAAGAAAAGGGGACTATCAGTTCTTAGTCCATGTTCAAAGTTTACCAGAAAACCAATTGGAGTTAGAATTCAAACCAGGCACTTTGGAAACCGAATGGAAAGAGAAACTCAGTTTACCTTTTGCTTCTATCATTGGGAAAAAAGAATGGGAAACAAATACTTTCAAATCCTATGGAAAATACAAACTCATCGATTGGAAAAAAAACGAATACATCGATGTCCATAGACAAAAAGAAGAGGAAAAGAAATTTCCGGAAAAAATCCGTTTTCTCATCTTACCACAATCTTCCACTTCTTTGTTTTTATATCGCAAAGGGAAGTTAGATGCGTTTAAGCTCACAGACTTCCTTCTTTCTTTGCCTGAAGCAAATTCTGAACTCACTCTTACCAAAAAAGGTAGATCCGTTCAATATGTGGCAATCAACCAAAATAACCCATGCTTTGATAACCACTTTCGCGCCGCAGTTAATTTTTCCATTCCCCGCGAACTTATCATCAGTAAACTCTTAGAGAACCATGCAGATCTTAGTTATGGTCCAGTTCCTATTCAATACATCGAAAAAATGGCGAAAGGAAAAATTATAACCGGCGAAATATATAACAAAGATTTGGCGAAAAAAGAACTAGAACAATCCACATGTTTCCCCAAAATTAAATTTACCGAATTGGAATTTCGAATGCGTGGCGATGACGAAAACCAAGCCAAAGGAAGAGCCATTAAACAAGCGTTAGAAGAAATTGGTCTTACCATCAAATTAAAACCAATGGAAAAAGCTCCCTTGTATAAAGAGAATGGAGAGGGGAAAGGGGATCTTACATTACTTACTTGGTATTCTGATTTTGATTCTGTATGGAATTTTTTAGACCCACTATTTCATCCGAATAAAGTAGGCAATGGCGGAAACCGCTCCTTTTATCAAAATAAAGAGGTGGGAAATATTTTAGATAAACCTTTTAAGAACAACCAAGATGCAATCCAAGCCATAGAAATCATACGTAATGACAAACCCTGGATATTTCTTTGGTCGATCCAGGAGAACTATTTGGTCTCTAAGGAGTTTCTTCGTTATAACGTGCTCGCCGATTTTCTATAAGAGGTGGTTCTAATTCCACTGAATCCACAGCCGTCGGTTGGATACGACTTCCTTGTGAGTCATAGGTAGAAATTTCCGAATCATCCTCATCCATTGGTTCTGGTTTCAGGTTTGTATTTTGGTTTAAAGGTTCTTGTTTTGCAAAACCTGCTCGTTTAGGTGGCAAATCACCAATATAATAATACTGCGCATACAAAGGCACCTTACAAACGTAATCTGGAGTGGTTTCAATGATGGTTCCGTCATCAGCACAAACATCTACCTTTACAAAATCCCCTACAAAATTCGAAATCAATTGATTCCCCATTCCGAGTTTTGATTTTACATTTTGTGTGTATCGATACCAAATCCCACCAGAAACCCCTGACCCCGAACCAGGGAAAGGTGCGCCCTCATCATGCCCTACCCAAACAACCGTTACATTTCTTGGAGTTAGACCTGCAAACCAGACATCACGAACTCCTTTCAAACCTTTCCACCTAGATGATTTTAGTTTGGGAGATTGGACTGTACCTGTTTTTCCAGCGTATAAAAAAGGTTCCCCTTCTTTTCGCTTCAAAGTCATAGTTCCTTCTTCTGTCAAAACTGATTGTAGGGTGTTGATTGCCATTGCGCAGGCAACAGGATCTAAGATTTGTTCTGCGGCCTCATTGGCAACTGTGCTATAAAACTCGTTTCCATCCAAATCGGTTATCTTCAAAATTTTCCTAGGTGTGACACGCCTTCCCCCATTCATCAGGGTAGCATAAATCACAGAAAGTTCCATAGGGCTAAGTTCCCCAGACCCCAGTGCTAAGGATAAATTTCTTTGGAATCGGACATCGGCTTCTTCTTCAGGAATCGAAAGGATGGCACTTAATTTTTGAACAAAATAAGAAATCCCAATTTCATGTAACAACTTAACAGAGACGGTGTTGACCGACTGAGCCAATGCTTGCCTTACAGTGATTTCTCCCTTATATCCTTTATACCAGTTTTTTGGTGAATATCCCGAGATATCTAATTTTTCGTCTCTAATTTTGGATGATGGATTGACTATGCGTTTTTCAAAGGCTAGTGCATACACAAGTGCTTTGATGGTGGAACCAGGCTGCCTTCTTGCATCTTCAGCTCTATTAAATCGAAATACATTTGAAATTTTATATCCACCTACCATTGCTTCCACATCTCCTGTTTCAGGATCTAATGAAATCATAGAGCCACTCAACTGTGGTAAAATCGCACGGGTAACCTCTGCTAAATCTGCCTTACCTTTACTCTGATAATCTGACTCTTGTTTGGTGAGGTCTGCTCTAACAGAATCAACTCCTACTCGTAATGCTTCTTCGGCGAGTCTTTGTTTTTCTAAGTCTAAAGTTGTGTAAACAAGTAGGCCACGTTCTTCCAAGTCCTCATTAGAAAACTTTTCTAAAATAAAACGTCGAATTTCTGAATTAAAATCAGGAGCTAAATTAACACGAAAGTCTTTATCAGCTCCATATTTTCCAATTTCACTTGAATACTTTGGATTACCCTCTTCGTCTTTGTTTTCCTTTACCTTATAGATGGTTTTAAACTTTTTTAAATTCAGTTCTATTGAATCGGAAAACTTATGAGGTATTTCCTTTTGAGATGGATGGAGTTCTGGATTCCGAGCCATATCATATAACACGCGTTTTTGTCTAGAAAGTGCTATTCCCAAATTCCGAACGGGATTATATACACTTGGAGCTGGTATAATCCCGACAAGTAAGGCAGCCTCTTCTGGGCTTAGTTCCGATGCCGGTTTTCTAAAATAATATCTTGCCGCTTCTTCTACACCAGTATTCCCTTCTCCCAAAAATATTTGGTTTAAATACATGGCCAAAATTTCTTCTTTTGAATATTGGCTTTCGATATAGAAGGTACAATAGAGTTCGGTTAATTTATTAAATAAATTACGTTTCCCTAAGTTTAAGGTGAGTTTTGCTAACTGTTGTGAGATGGTAGATCCACCTTGTGACAATCGAAACTGCACCAAATTGGTAACAACTGCTCGACCAATGGCCGTATAATTCAAACCAGAGTGGGAAAAAAACTCTCTATCTTCGGAAGAAAGAACTGCCCATACAATCACATTGTGTTTCCCCAAATTATCAGTTCTGATCGGACGAAAGTTTCTTCTGTAGAACTCACCCATCACTTTGCCACTTCGATCCAAAATCTTAACTGACTTTGGTTGAAAACTATCGTAAAAGTTGGAAACTTCCGATCTATATTTTTCTAAAGACTTATGGACCCGGGCTTCTTCTCCAGACCACACCACATAAGCTCCACCTAAAAAGAAAAAAGACAAAAAAATTCCAAATACAATTCCTAAAGTCAAAAACCTGACTCGCCTAACCCAGAAAAAACGAATTAGGTCTTTTAAATGACCATACAATACTTCTAGGATGAGAAAAAAGGAATTGGTTTGATGGTTCATTTCTTTTTACCTTTGGATTTAGGAAAAACCAGTTTTTCTACTTCTTCGAAACGAGTCACAGGATAAAAAGTAACTCCCCGCTTTACATAATCAGGAATTTCTTGAAATGCTTTTTCGTTATCTTTAGGGAAAATAATTTTTTTCACTCCCACACGTTTGGCAGCCACGATTTTTTCTCGTAAACCACCAATCGCAAGAACTTCACCAGTTAACGTTAGTTCTCCGGTCATACCAAAACCGGGAGCAATCACCTGATCTGTAACAAGCGACAATAGAGCTGTAGCCATTGTGATTCCCGCACTTGGTCCATCTTTGGGAGTGGCTCCATCCGGAACATGCAAATGGATGGCCTTCTTTTCAAACAAACTATCATTGTTTACATAATTCTTAACAAACGACAAAGCAATGTTAGCTGACTCCTCCATCATTTTTCCCATTTGGCCAGTAAGAGTGATGCCACCCTTTCCTGGGATGAGAACTGCTTCAATCAAGAGTGTGGAACCACCTGCATTGGTCCAAGCAAGACCAAGCGCCGTTCCTGGAACTTTTGGAATTGTCATTCGGTCATCGACAAATGGAGGAGGTCCAAGGTATTCTACCAAATCCTTTTCCCGAATTTCCTTGGAATACTTTTCCTTTAACACTTGTTTTAGGGCAATTTTTCGAACTAACTTATCAAATGTTTTTTCGAGTCCTCTTAGACCAGATTCCCTTGAATAGGAATTGATAAGAAGTGCAACCGTTTCCTTTTTCATCGAAAAAGAATCGGGATTTAATCCATTTTTTTCAAATATTTTTTTCCAAAGATACTTTTGGAATATTTGTACTTTTTCTTCCGTGATATATCCAGATAATTGAATCACTTCCATACGATCGAGTAACACCCGAGGAATTGGCTCAAATGTATTCGCAGTGGCGATGAATAGTACATCCGAGAGATCAAATGGCAAATCTAAATAATGGTCACGAAAATTAGAATTTTGTTCTGGATCCAAAACCTCAAGCAAAGCTGATTGAGGATCTCCTTGGTATCCTTGCGACATCTTATCAATTTCATCCAAAAGAATCACAGTGTCTCTTTCTTTTGTGATTTTTAATGCATTGATGAGTTTCCCTGGCATGGCTCCAATATAAGTTCTTCTATGTCCTTTGATTTCTGCTTCATCTCTAACACCACCGACAGAGAATCGAAAAAACTTTCTACCAAGTGCTTCTGCAATAGACTTAGCAATAGATGTTTTACCAACACCAGGAGGTCCCACCAAACAAAGAATCGATCCTTTACTTTTTGGATTTAGTTTATGAACTGCAAGAAACTCTAATATTCGTTCCTTCACATCTTCTAGTTTGTGATGATCACGATTGAGGATTTTTTTGGCATGAATCAAGTTTACATCTTTTTCAGAAGGTTTTTCCCAAGGTAAGGAATCCACTAAATCTAAATAATTTCGAATGACATTGTAATCGCTTGAAATCGGATCTGAGTTTTTAAACTTATCAATCTCTCGGTCTACCTCTGTGATAATTTCTTCAGCAACGGGGATGGACTTTAATCTTTCTAAAAGTTTTTCATATTTGAGTTCTGTTTTATCTTCCCCAGCACCTAACTCTTGCTGAATGGCCTTCAGTTGTTCTCTGAGAAAAAATTGGCGTTGTTGGTTATCGATTTTATCGTTAATTTGTTCTTGGATTTTTTTCTGAAGAACTACCAACTCAATTTCTTTTTTTAGAAATAATAAAACCTTCTCTAATCGATCGTTAATTTGAACAGCTTCAATGACAGATTGGTATTCTTCTTTTTCTAAATTCAGAATCGAACAAACAAAATCAGCCATTTTTGCTGGTTCGTTCACATTCATCATAGTCAGTTTCATGTCTTCTGTAAACAGAGGGTTGTTTTGTGCGAGTTCCTTGGTCAAAATAAGTAAGGTTCTCATCAGAGCTTTGATATTATTTTTGCTAGTTCCTAATTCCTCTTCCGGATAACTTACGTTAGCGACAAGTATTGGCTCTTTTGTATGTATGGAATTGATTTTGAATCTTTGGATCGTGTTTACTAAAATATTCATCCCACCATCAGGCAGATTGATTTTTTTCAAAATCCGAGCGACTACTCCAATTTGAAAAATATTATCTTCTGAGGGAAGGTCAGATTCATCTTCTTTGAGAAGGATAAGTCCTAAAAACCCAGCTCCTTTGGATGATTCTTCAATGGATTGGATGAACCTACCGGGAGGAACAATTAAAGGCGTGATGATTCCTGGGAATACTGGCCTTACCTTAATGGGGAGAAGAAAAATTTGTTTTGGAAGAGAGTCTTCCATTCTCGCCAGTTTTGTTGAGTTTTCCCAAAATTCATTTGTTTCCAATCAAAATCCTACCTTATGACTCTATTTTATCCGGCCCGAGTGCTAACATCTTATCTCGAAACATGGCCGCTTTTTCAAAATCCAAATCCGAAGCATAACGCAACATTTCTCTTTTTAAAGCATCGCGTAACTTGTCTTTGGTTTTGTATTTCTTCAAGGTAAATTCTTTTTCCATTTCCTTGAGTGCTTCTTCTTTGCTATCCTCTTCCGCCATTTCACGTGGAAGGATATCATGAATTTCTTTAATGATACTTTGAGGAGTGATCCCCATTGCCGTGTTGTGTGCTTCTTGGATTAGACGGCGGCGTTCCGTTTCGCTGATTGCTTTTTTCATGGAATCAGTCAATCGGTCTGCATACAAAATAGCCTTCCCGTTCACATTCCTTGCGGCACGCCCAATGGTCTGGATCAGGGATTTATAATTCCGTAAAAAACCTTCTTTGTCAGCATCTAAAATGGCAACAAGGGAAACTTCTGGAATGTCCAAACCTTCTCGGAGTAAGTTGATCCCCACAATACAATCATAAACACCTTTACGCAAATCTCGAATGATCTCCGTTCGTTCGATGGTATCAATCTCCGAATGTAGGTAAGCAATTTTTAATCCTACTTCTTTATAATAGTCAGTTAAATCTTCTGACATTTTTTTGGTCAGAGTGGTAATCAGGATTCTTTCTTTTTTTTCAATGCGAAGTCTGATTTCGTTTAACAAATCTTCAATTTGGTTTGTGGTGGGACGAACTTCTACTACTGGATCCAGTAGACCTGTTGGTCGAATGATTTGTTCAATGACCGCTTCACTTTTATCAATTTCTTTTTGGTCCGGAGTGGCCGAAACATATAAAGTCATTGGTGTGAGAGTTTCAAATTCCTCAAAATTCAAAGGTCGATTGTCCAATGCACTTGGAAGGCGAAATCCAAAATCAACTAACGTTAGTTTTCTGGACCTATCCCCAGCATACATCCCTCCAATCTGTGGAAGGGTCACATGGGATTCATCAATGATCAGTAAAAAATCTAAATTGGGGAAATAATCAAGTAAACAAGCCGGCCTTTCTCCTTCACTTCTTCCCGTTAGGTGACGAGAATAATTTTCAATCCCACTACAATAACCAAGTTCCACCAACATCTCCATATCATAATTGGTTCTGGATTCAATTCGTTCGGCTTCTAAATGTTTTCCTTGTTTTAGGAACTTATCCTTTTGTTCCGCCATCTCTTCTTTTATTTTTTCAATGGCATCTTTAATTTTGGGACCGGAAGTGATAAAGTGTTTTGCTGGATACACAACCACTCGGTCTAGTTTCATTTTTACCTTTCCGGTGAGTGGATCAATTTTGGAGAGTCCATCAATTTCATCTCCAAAAAGTTCAATCCGAATTCCCTCTTCTTGGTAAGAAGGCATAATTTCAATGGTATCCCCACGTACACGGAAATTACCTCGGCTAAAGTCTATATCGTTTCTTGCATATTGGATATGGAGAAATTTTCGAATGATTTGGTCCCTATCAATTTTATCTCCGATGCGTAACATTACCACAGAGTTCATATAGTCTTCGGGAGAACCTAAACCATAAATACATGATACAGAACTTACGATGATGACATCATCTCTTTCCAACAAACTGGAAGTAGCACGTAACCTAAGTTTGTCGATCTCTTCATTCATTGACATATCTTTTTCAATGAAGGTATCAGAAGAAGGAACATAAGCTTCAGGTTGGTAATAGTCGTAATATGAGACAAAATACTCTACAGCATTTTCTGGAAAAAATTCTTTGAACTCACGAAAGAGCTGGGCTGCAAGAGTTTTGTTATGTGACAAAATGAGAGTTGGTTTTTTGACACGGGTTATGACCTCTGCCATGGTAAAGGTCTTTCCTGAACCAGTCACACCAACCAGTGTAATTTTATTTTTACCCTCGCCGAAGGACTTTGCAATATCTTCAATTGCTTTGACCTGGTCTCCGGCTGCCTTAAAAGGAGAAACCATTTTAAAATTTGCCATAGGAACCTATGTTAGTTTACGAGTTGCTTTGAGTATAGCTTGTTTTCGATTGTCGCTGATTTCTAAATCCACCGAATCGAAAAGTTTTTGCATGACCATCATACCACGCATGAGCGTTGCTGTGGAAGAAAACTTACCTCTCTGAATATCGTCTTCTAGATTAAAGTCTTTTACCGTGTTGATCATTTCTATGGTAAAGGTTTTGTGTTTATCGATCTGAAAGATCACTTCCACTCCACCTCCGTCACCATACTTTGCGGCATTTTCCACAGCTTCCACAGTGGCAATGCAGAGATCCATTCGCAACTCTTCGACAATTCCGTTCCGTTTCAGAAAATAATCAAGCCTGGCACGAACATACTGCATCGGATTATAGGAAAGAGCACCAAGAATTACAAACTGTTCGGTTGCTCCCATCTTGCGAGTGATAGGTGAAGATTCTGCAATAAAATATTCCCTTGGGTCCAAAGGGTTAGTGGTAATGATTCCGTCTTTGATTAAATCTTCGAGAAGAGAGGTGATGCCTTCCAAAGTTGTATTGGGGTTATCTTTGAATTTTCGCTGGGTTTCCATAAACACCCAGGAGTAAAAATCGTTCACATTCCCCGAGAGGCCATTGGAGAACAAAGTCTTCACTTCTTTCTCTAACTCAGTTCTGGAGAGAGGGAACGGCATATATTCCCATTTCAACGGGAACGGAAGAGTTGTAAATTGTTTTATCCTTTAAGGATTAGTCCGTGTTTTTTCTTGGCGCAGTGCTTCATAAAGTACAATGGCAACCGCATTGGAAAGATTGATCGAACGACTCACCTCTGCCATAGGTAAGGAAATAATATGTTCTGGAGGGCAAGACTGATGGATTTCTTCCGGAAGTCCTGAAGTTTCTCTCCCAAACAAAAAAACATCCGTTTTCTGGAAGTTTACATCCCAATACACTTTGGTTCCAAATTTAGAAACCAGGAAAATTCGACTGCCTTCCGCCTCTTTCTGGCTTCTAAATTCTTCAAAATCTGCAAAACGACGAAGATCCAAATCTTTCCAATAATCAAGACCCGCGCGCCTGACTGCTTTTTCGGACAAATCAAAAGACGGTTCCCCTACAATGGAGAGAGGAACTCCGACATTGACACAGAGTCTTGCAATATTACCCGTGTTAGGAGGTATTTCTGGGCGATAAAGTGCGATTTCCAATTCGTGAATTACTTTTTGTTTTTCTTTTCCAAAGATTTTTGCAAAGCCAATCCAAAACTAGAAACTGTCCCGGGATTCTCCTCTTTGGACATATACTCTTGGTATTCCATCCTGTCTTTTGCCTCTGCCGCTTTTGAAATCGACAATGCAATTTGCCTTTTTTCAGGATTGATTTCCAAAACAAATACTTCCAATTTTTGTCCCGGATTGAATACGGTATTTAGTGGAGTGCGAGAAGGAACTCCCGTTTCTTTGTTGGGAACAAGACCTGTAAAATCATCACCTAACCGGACAAAAAGACCGAACGGTTTGATCGATTCCAAAGTTCCTGTCACAATATCTGATTCTTTAAAAGGAAGTTTTCCAGACCAAGGATCACTTAAAAAATCTTTTACGCTGAGTGAAATTTTATTCGAAGCCCAATCTAAAGTCAGAATTTTTGCACGTAAAGTTTCCCCTACTCGAAATTCCGCAGTAAGATCAGCATTTTTTTTGTAAGTTGCTTCCGATTGAGGGACCAAAGCATCAAAACCATCCATATCCACAATGAGTCCGAATTTATGAATACTTTTCACTGTACAGGATACAAACATCCCAACCTTCAACTCATCACGTAACAGTTGTTTTTTGGTTTCTCTTTCTTTATCAGCAATTTTTTTCTGAGACAGAACAATTTTGTTTTGTTTTTTCCCAATTTCAGAGATCACAAATTTGATTCGTTTGCCTGCGATATTTTTTCCTTTTACAGAAACATCCAATTGGCTAAACGGAACAAAGGCAGAATGGCTACCTAATTTGACTTCCCATCCACCGTTTGCTTCCACAAGCATTTGGCCAAGAACAGGGATTTCATACTGAGCTGCCATCTCCATATGTTCTTCTGTTAGGTTGTCTCCAGACAAACAGGTAGTAAAATAAAAATCTCCCGAGTTTTCTTTCAAAAAATAAACTACGAGTGAATCAGAAACCTTAGGCAAAACTTCATCTCGCCATTCTTCTGTGGAGATATTTCCTAAGATTTTATTTTCTAATGTTCGAATGAACACATAATCATTCTTAACAGCTGTTACCTTAGCTTCATGACGAGAACCAGGTTCGATGGATTGTCTTTTTTTAAAACTTTCTTCTAATAAACGTTCAAATTCTGAGGATGGGCCTTTCATTTTGCGGTTCCTTCCTTGGTGGGTTTTGGGGTATAAACCAATTTTCCTCCTAATACCATGGATTCAATTGGAAATATTCCGGAAGCGCGTTTCAAAGGATTTTCGTTATGAATGGAGAAATGAGCCGGACCACCGGTGCGAATCCGTCCGCCATGGTCAGCTCCGAGATAGGAACAGGTTTTCCAAGTGAGGGTTTGGATGATCTCACGACGGATCTGAGGCAAGGAGTCAGGATCCGCATTCGTTGGGACAAGGTTTTGCGAAAAAGAACCAAATAGGGAGGCCCAAAACCCAGGTCGGTTTGCAACCGGATCCAACTTTCTTTCTTTTGGTTTGGTGAGAAGTGACTCCCAAAGGCGAATCTCCACAATGGCCGCCTGGCCTGGGAAAAGTCCCCAATGGCCAGCCCCACTTGCAAAAAGAAGATTTCGTTTGATCTCAGCTTCTGTTTGGAATGTGGCCTGGTATTCTGAAAAGGAATTGGCAGGGAAAACCGTTCCCTCTTCTTCTTCGGCATTCACAGCAAGTGCATCTTTCCACCGAGAGCCAAAAACAGAATGGAGATCAGACCAAAGAGAAACCTCAGCCTTCCATTGTTCTGGGTTTGCCCGAAGACTTTGGAGATACAAAACAGATAACATTGGCGCCCAAAGGAAATCCCGTTTCTGAGCTCGGTATAAATTTGTTCCTTCAGGCATGGGATGAAAAATGACTGCATAACCAGTATCCAATGCATCTTCCCAACTGGTTTTGTCAGCGAAGGTATAAGCAACGGGAAGGTAACCTTTCTCCTCTCCTTCCCTGCGTTTCGCAAAAAGTTCTGTTTGAGAAAAACCCCGATTTTCTGCTTCTTTGAGAAAGATCGGGAGGTGACGGTTTCGTTTGGAATCAAAAGAAAGAACAAGCCCCGATGTGTAAAGACCACCTTCACCCGCTGATAATTCTTCGTAAAGAGCCGGCTTTTGCGATTGTGTGAGAATGGGAGAAATCCATTTGGATTTAGTGATTTCGTTTTGTAAAGGTACCAGTGTTGGGTCACCTACAGATTCAATATGACTGAATCCAGCTGCCAAATATCCCAAAAGATAGGTGGAAAGTTCATCACGACTTGTTTTTCCCCCTCGTCCATTGGAACCGATTGTGACAGATGCATCACAAAATCCTGGTAGTAAGTATTTGGGATGAGGAACTACGGTTCCTTCTTTGATCGAAATAATTTTGCCTTGGACAACTTCCAGGTCGAGAAACCCGCTAAAATTGGATTTTTCACTGTCCCAGATCCGGACAGATTTCATTTTCAAATTTTGAGACAAAAGAATGGTAGGGGCAAAAGCCGATAGAAATAAGGTGAGGGATAGGAGCCTGCGGTTTTTCATGCTAAAGGTCGTAGTTACCTTGACAGTAAGGACTTGAATGGAAAAGATTTCGGGTATGGGAAAGGAAACAAGCGAGATTTCTGATCACATCAAATTACACATCGAAAATGGGAAAATTCTCTCGCTAAAGACGCACCGGGTTTCCAAATCCGTTGAGGAACACATTAAGGAGGCCGTAGGTCTGATTCTGGATCGCCTCACTTACCCGACTCTTGTCCCAACCCTTTACACCATCATCAAAGAATTGGCCATCAATGCCTGCAAAGCCAACCAAAAACGTGTCTTTTTTGAGGAACGTGGATACAGTATGTTAAACCCCTCTGAATACGCCCGGGGGGTGAGAGAATACCGAGAAATGTTTTCCGAAGAGATGTCCAACGAATTTGGAATGAAAGCCAAAAAGAAAGGATACTTCTGCTTAATTAATTTTAAATTCAATGACGATGGAATCACCATCGAGGTCATCAACAACACTCCCATTGCCAAAGAAGAAGAAAAAGCCATTCGCGAACGATTGGAAAAAGGAATGGTATATGATGACATCGCTCAGTTCTATATGGACAATGCTGACACCACAGAAGGCGCCGGTCTTGGGCTTGCCCTCATTCTCATAATGCTCAAAGGGGAAGGTATCGACCCTAATTTCTTTCGTATCATCATCGGGGAAGATTCCACCATTGCTCGTCTGGAAATTCCTCTCTCTGATAAATTCATTTCTGTCCGCGACCCCAACCAAATTTAATTTATGCCTCTTCCTTTATCCTGTGCCATCATTACCCTCAACGAAGAGGATAACATCTCTCGCACTCTCGCTGCCCTTTCCTTTATTGAAGATATCGTTGTCATTGATTCTGGATCTACAGACAAAACAGTTGAACTAGCAAAATCCCATGGGGCTCGCGTTTTCTATCGTAAGTTTGATAACTACGCAGATCAAAAAAACTTTGCCATTGAAAAAACTAAGTATGATTGGGTGTTTGCCATTGATGCCGATGAAGTGGTATCAGATGGTTTAAAATCTGAAATCATAGAATTATTTAATGAAAACAAATTAGAATCCGTTGGTTATCTCATCCCTCGTTTGACTTATTATTTAGGAAAGTGGATTCGTTTTGGTGGATACTATCCTAACTACCAAATTCGTTTGTTTAAAAAAACAGCCGGAGAATTTAGCGGTGGTTTGGTGCACGAAAGAGTTAAACTTTCAGGAAAACCAATCAAACTAAAGAACCCACTCTATCATTATTCTTATAAAAATATTTCAGATCATTTACAGTTCATTGATCGTTATTCTAGTTTGTTTGCGGAAGAAGAATTTAGAAAAGGGAAATCGAGTTCTGTACTTTGGGCTTTTTTAAAAGCGTGTTTTAAAGGTTTTTATATGTATTGGATTCGGCTGGGAATCCTAGATGGGAAACAAGGATTTGTTCTCGCCCTACTAGGATTTTATTATAATTTTCTTAAGTATTTAAAGTTATATGAAAAATCGAATTCAATCTCTTCTTTCTTTGTTATGGTTGATTCGGTTCATGATGTAAAGAGCAGTAAACCCACCAAGAAAGATGGCAACCAAATTCACGTTGGATAATTGAGTGGATCCAATTTTGGGTGACATGAGCCACATGATGATATCGCGGATATAGGTTTGGAAGGTTGCAAAAACGATTAATGCTCCAATCCCTGCAACAAATGTAGATCCCCAAAATTTTCCGAGTAAGTCTTTGCGTTTATAATAATAAAAATAATAGGCACAGGCTGCGGATGCGAGAAAAAAGAATAAAATATCTACGAGAATGGTCCATGGTTCTGATGGTGCGGCAAGCGGTAATGAAATCATTGATCTTGTACCTGTCTATTACCTATTTTCGGTAAGCCATTCGTAAGTCCATAAGATAAAAAAGAGGTTTTCCTTGTATTCAAAACACACTGAAATATTTGGGATCTTGGGATATCCCTTAGGTCATACCCTTTCGCCTTGGATTCATAACACTCTTTTCCAACTCTCTGGATATGATGGAGTGTATTTGGTTTTTGAAAACGAGCGATGGAATGAGATTGGGCTTCGTCCCTTGCTTGACTTGGGTGTAAGGGGGGTTTCCGTTACCATTCCTTTTAAAGAATGGGCTTATTCACAAGCGAACATTGTTTGTAAGGCATCCCAAACGATGGGTTCATCCAACACCCTACTCTTTCGCGAAGGAATTGAGGCAGTGAATACAGATGGGACTGGTGCTGTTAGATCCATTCTCCAAGCCAATCCGGATCTTTTAGATCCCAATTTGGAAAAACAAATTTTAGTTCTCGGGAGTGGGGGAAGTGCCAAAGGAATCTTATTTTCCATCGCAGAATCTCTCCAAAACAATGCGAAGCAGGGAAAGATCCAACGAAAGGTAAATATTCTTGCACGAAACGAAGTGGCAACGAAAGAAATTCTCAATTCTTTAGGAAATCCGGAATGGCTTGGTGTTACGACCAAAGAAAAATCTTTAGAAGAAGCGGAAAACTATGACCTCGTCATCCATACTACTCCAGTTGGCATGAAAGGATTTGGTGGGGAACCAATTCTAAACTCCGACTTTTTTACCAAAAAACATACGTTATTCGACATTGTTTACAATCCTTTGGAAACCGATTTAGTAAAACAGGCAAAGAAAAAAAAAGCAGAGATCATTCCAGGATACCATATGTTACTCTACCAAGGGATTAGACAATTTGAACTATTTACAAATATCCAAACAAAACAGAAATGGATTGAGAAGGTGGAGTCCCTACTTTTCAAACAATTGAAAAATCGTAAATAGATCTATACTAAATTCACAGAAGGTTTACAAAAGAATTCCATATGTTGTTTTTTGATTTTTTATATAGTTTGCAGAACATTGAAAAAACAAGGAACTTCAATGTTTTCAAAAACTATTCTTTAGATGGACTTTCCGACCTTTTTTTATTTTTAAAATCAAAACATAAAATACAAAAGCCCATCCGCATCAGTGTTGTCGGCACCAATGGAAAAGGTTCTACTTCTCATTACCTTGCTTCCCTTTTGTCAATTCTTGGATACAAAACGGGACTTTATACTTCTCCCCATCTACTGACACCGCTTGAACGTTTTCTAATTTTTTTAGATGGAAAACCAGAAGTTCCCAAAGAAGAGGATGTGGAATCTTTTTTTAAGAACACTATCCTTCCCGACTTAGAAAGGTACCAGTCACTTTCTTATTTTGAATTTTTAACCGTTTTTACTTATCTCTATTTTGCGAAAGAAAATACAGAATTTGAAATTTGGGAAGCAGGGCTTGGAGGAAGGCTTGATTCCACAAAACTTGTGTATGCCGACCATGTTATACTTACAAAAATAGGTTTGGATCATTCTGAAATTTTAGGAGATACCAAAGAAAAAATCTGTTTGGAAAAATTAGGAATCCTAACAGATGTTTGCCGAAATCTAGTGGTAATGGATCCAGAAGATGATTCCTTACGAACTCTCATTCAAAATTTTCCTAAAGGAAAAACTAAAACGCAAATCCTCCCCCTCGAAAAAAAACCTACCTATTTAGAAACCAACTTTCTTTTTTCCCAAGCGGCCCTAATCCATTTGCTTCCAAAAGAGACATCAAAGCTTAGCTCCATTTCCTTTGCCTCTTTGGAAAAACCCCGTGGTAGAATGGAAGTGTTACAAAACTCTCCCGAAATTGTTTTTGATCCGGCCCACAACCCGGACGCCATCGCGACGACCACACGTGAGTTTGCCAAAACACATCCCTCCTTCTCCCTTGTACTGGGAAGTCTCCCCGACAAAGACCGAGAAGGGATTCTGTCCCAACTGGTGGGCCTCCCCCTCCATTCCCTCATTCTTTGGGAAGGAAGTGGATTTGGGGCCTTCCCAGAACTTCCGCAAGGCCTAACATCCATCACCACGAAACTGCAAGCCGAAGAAGACCTGCGTCCCCTATTCCGAGGCAGATTTCCGGTATTGGTGTTAGGAAGTTTTCGTCTCTATGGAATTGTGGCAAAATTAATACAAAATACAACAAACATGTAAAATTAAACTTTACAAATGAATCCTGAACGAGATTGTTCTTTTAGGAAACATCGTTCAGGACCATGCAAACTCCAAAAGAACATACACGAAAAGAAATCTTACAAGCGGCTCGAGAGGAATTCATCCAACTCGGTTTTGAGAAGGCTAGTATGCGAACCATTGCGAAAAAGGCAAAGGTATCCACGAGTAATATCTACAATTACTTTGAAAACAAAGAACACCTTCTAACAGAGATACTACAGCCGGTTCTTTCTGGAATGGAAAAAGCTTTTGCTTATGTATCTCATCCAGATTATTTCGAAAAAAGATTTAACGACAGTTATGAGGCGTGGCAAGAGAGATTTCATATTGCTCTTGATTATGTGGATGCAAATCGCGATGATTTTATCCTTCTCTTAACTAAATCACAAGGTTCCCATCTAGAAGAATTTCCAGATACGGTTCTCACTCGTCTCACCAAAATCAATTTTGACCAGTATAGCAATTTTAAAGAAAAAAATCCAAGTTACAAAGGGGAAGTGAGTGAGTTTGTTGTCCGCAACATCCTTTCCTTTTTTCTCAATATCTTTGTGCAGATGGTTCGCCAAGGAATTTCCAAACAGGATATGTTGATTTACCAGGATAGTTTCCTTAAATTTTTACACTTTGGGTACAAAGGATCGATTGCCTCTGATCTGAGTTGATTCAATCTGGTTCCCATATGGGAACCAGATACAAAATTAAAATCTGTGGAATCAAAGACCTGGCCACATTAGAACTTTGTGTGGATCTCCAGGTCGATTTTGTTGGGCTTAACTTTTCTCCACGTTCCCCTCGTGCCATCACTGCCGAAACAGCAGAAAACCTTCTTCAGTTAAGAAAAAAATCTGGATTCCCAAAACTTGTATTTTTGTTTTTTGAAAACGAAATTACAGAAATCAAAACACTCACAGAACGTTTCCAACCGGACCTCATCCAACTCATCCGAGGAGACCAGTTGATTTCTCCAGAAATTTGGGATGAATTCACAGAAACAAAAAAGTTATTACCTGCCATCAGGATCCAAACCAAAGTCACAAGTGATGAGGACCTGGAACCAAAATCAAGTTTAGTGATTTTAGATAGTTATCAAAAAAATTTGGGTGGTGGTACAGGACATACTTTCCCTTGGGAATATGTAACATCCGTAAAACGACCTTTTTTACTCGCTGGAGGGATCACTCCAGAGAATGTAAAAACTGCTTTAGAAACCGTTCATCCTTATGGGATTGATGTGGCCAGTGGAGTGGAAACCGACGGAAAAAAAGATCCAAATAAAATAAAAACCTTGGTACAAAATGTCCGAACACTATGAAGCATTGAACACTCCTGTCATGCGCCAGTACATGGAGGTGAAGGAACAACACCCAGATGGGATTGTATTCTTTCGTATGGGTGATTTTTATGAAATGTTTTTAGAGGATGCTAAAATTGCTGCACAGATTTTAGACATCACCCTCACCAAACGACAAAACCAAATTCCTATGGCAGGGATCCCGTATCATGCCACAGAAAGTTATATATCTAGGTTGATTGCTGCGGGGAAAAAAGTAGTTGTTTGTGAACAAATAAAACCTGACGATCCCAAAGCCAAAATTATGTCGAGAGAAGTGGTCCGTATCATCACACCGGGAACTGTGGTGGAAGATAATCTTCTCGGCGGATACCAAAACAATTATTTATCATTGTACTACCGGGAAAAAACTTCCGTTTACTTAGCGTTTGCTGACGTTTCCACTTCAGAACTTTTGTATTTCTTTTTTTCAGAGAACGAAACGGAAAGGATTTTTGACACCATCAAACGATTTTCCCCTAAAGAAATCATTTATACAGAAGAAGTCCCACCCTTAGCAAAAGAATCTAAAATCATTCTCTCCAAAATCCCACCAGATTACCTTCCCAAAAAGAAAGGAGCAGGAATTGACACGGTTGTCCATGTACTCGATGCCTATCTTCAGTATAACTATCGCAAACAAAACTTTGTTTTTAAATCTCCTAGACGAATCGATGAAAATGAATATTTGGTTCTGGATGAACAAACCGTTTCCCATTTAGAACTCGTTGAAAATCCAAATGATAAAAACCATACTTTGTTTGGGGTTCTCAATCGTTGTATCACAGCTACTGGAAAAAGATATCTCAAACAAAGAATTCTATTCCCCACGCGAGATGAAAACAAAATCAAAGCACATTGGGACAAAATTGATATTCTTTCTGCCAACAAAAAAGAAAGGCAAAAAATAAAAGATTTGTTAGGTGATTTGATCGATTTAGAGCGAGTTCTCACAAGGTTTCGAGTGGGGAAAGCATTACCTCGCGATTTTCGTGGGATTGAAAAAAGTTTAGAATCCACAGCAAATATCAAATCCATTTTGGATGGAATTGGTTATGATTTTTCCAAATTACCTAAAGAACTAAATGTTTTATCAAAACTGTTTATGGATACCCTTTATGATGGCGAACTTCCAGTATTTCTCGGCAACTCTCCATTTTTAAAATCTGGATTCAACAAAGAATATGATGATGCCATTCTTGCTCGCGAAAAAGGAAAAGATTGGATTTTGGAATTGGAAGAGAAGGAAAAAAAAGCTTCAAACATTTCCTCTTTAAAGATTCGTTACAACAAAATCCTTGGTTACTTTATTGAAATCTCCAAAGCCCAAGCAAAAGAAGTTCCCAAACATTTTTTAAAAAAACAAACACTAGTTACAGGAGAAAGGTTCACTTCTCCCGAATTAGAAGAACTAGAACGAGCCATCCTCCAAGCAGATGAAATCATCGAAAGGATTGAAAAAGAAAAATTCGAAGAATTAGTCGCACACTGTATTTCACTTTATGAAGAATTTTTAACTCTTTCCACAGAAGTGGCTTCTTTGGATTATCATCTTTCTCTCACAGAAACCAAAGAAGAATACCAATGGATTAGGCCCGAAATTCGTAACGATGGAATTTTGAACTATTCCGAATCTCGCCATCCTGTTGTAGAAACTTTTTTACCGATTGGCGAACGTTTTGTACCAAATAGCCTAGAACTCAATCCAAGTGACAACGCCATTGCCGTGTTAACCGGACCCAATATGGCCGGTAAATCTACCTTTATGCGCCAAATTGCCATCAACCAAATCCTATTCCAAATGGGATCTTATGTTCCCGCAAAAAAAGCATCTCTTGCCGTGGTAGATCGAATTTTCACTCGGATTGGTTCTGGTGACAACTTAACGAAAGGTGAATCTACTTTTTTTGTAGAGATGAAAGAAACAGCCACCATCCTAAACCAATTTTCCGAAAATAGTCTAATTCTATTTGATGAAGTAGGTCGTGGAACATCCACCTATGATGGGTTATCAATTGCTTGGGCCATTTTAGAATTTTTATCTGCTAAGTTTCCCAAACCAAAAACCATTTTTGCGACCCACTACCATGAATTAACAGAACTGGAAAAAGGGAATGGAATCTTTAATTTGTATTTGGATACCTTTGAAAAAGAAGGAGAGATCCTTTTTCTTAAAAAAGTCAAACGAGGGAAATCAAAACAATCCTTTGGAATCTATGTAGCAAAACTTGCAGGGATTCCCGAAACCGTTTCCGATCGTGCCAAAGAAATTCTTTCGGGACTTGAATCCAAAAAACGAGAGATTAAAATCAAAAACGAAGAACCAAGTTTGTTTGCTGGTCTAATGGACAACAATACTTCTAACATGTCGCCAAACGAGGAAAAGGTTTTAAAAAGATTAAAACAAATCGATCCCAATCAAATTCCACCGATGGAAGCGTTGTCTATTCTAGATGAATTAAAAAGAATTCTCAAAGAGAAAAACTAAGGCCGATAGATCGGTAAAATCGATCCAATTGGTAATTTGGTCTTTTAATCCTTGTTTGGCGTGAATACCAATGCCGATCGCTGCAGCATTTAGCATCAAAGCATCGTTTGCCCCATCTCCTACGGCAACCACTTGTTCTAAAGGAATCGAAAGGTCTTTTGCATACTGTTTTAGATAGATTTCTTTTTTTTCTCGGTTGATGATCTCACCAAAAATTTCACCGGTAAAACTTCCGCTTACTTCTTCCAATCCATTGGCTCTATAAAAATCCACAGGATACTTTTCCGAAAATAGTTTTAATACGGGAGTAAAACCACCACTGAGGATTCCAAGTTTTGATCCATGTGCTGGAACAAATTGAAACACTTTTTCCATTCCATCGTTTAGTGTCAAAAGATCATACACTTCCCGAAAACTTTCTTTGGAAAGTCCCGCAAGGTGTTTCACTCGTAAACGAAGTGCTTCGTCAAATCCCATTCCACCTTCCATCGCTTGTTTGGTGACAGTGGCAACGGCTTCATACACTCCGTGTTTTCTTGCAAGCTCATCAATGACCTCTTCTTTGATGACTGTGGAATCCATATCAAAAACAAAAAGAGACTCTTTATGATTTGGTAACAAAGAACCAAGAGATAAAAAATCAATTTGGTATTTTTCTAAATTTTTTCGAATCGTTAATACTTGGTCGCGGTTCAGAGATTTACTATGTACTATGCGAACACAGTGCAATCCAAAACGTTCCGCACGGAATATTTGAGAATTCGAGATCGCAAAAGTTTTGTCTGTCGATGCGTCGGAAGGATCGGAAAAGGTTTTCGAAAGAATGGAATCAGAAATAGAGGAACGAGAAATTAGAAGTAGTGAATTCATTTTTACTTTTTTAAATAAGGTCTTAGTTTTTTACCCCAGAGTTCATATCCTTTTTCATTAAAATGAAGAATGTCCCCATTCGGTCGGAAAAACTCTTCTCTCAATGTTGGAAGGTCTGAATTTCTCATCATGTCCCAAACTTCGACATATTCGACATTTTTTGTTGTCCGAGCCACTTGATTTAAAAACAAATTAAATACCGGGACAATTTGGTTGAGTTCTTTCACTCTTGTGGGAGGAACAGCAATGAGAATAATCTTTGTATTTCTGTTTTGTGTGTGAATTTTCTGGATGATGGAGAGCAGATTGTTTTGCACCAAACTAAGGCACTTTCCTTCCCGAAAATCATTCCCACCAATTTCGATGACGATGGTTTCTGGATGGAGTACAAGAACATCTTCTTCGATTCGAGAAAGAAGTGTTTCTGTCATATCACCACCAATCCCACGATTGGTGACAGACTGGCCGGGAAATTCTTTGGCCATTAAGTCTGGCAAAAACAAATGCACCAAACTATCACCTGCAAAAACAATATCAGTTTTTTTGACTTTTAAATTTTCTTGTGCGTATAACAGCCGCATGGGGATCCATGCCACCTCAATATACTCTTTAAATTTGGAATTGTCACGCCAACCAGGCTCAGCAAAACATTGGAAATTGGTATCGAAATAATCACGTTTTGAGGATGATTTACAGTCAGTAACACTCAAAACAAGGGCAAAAGCCATGCCCCATCGGAGGAAGAATTTAGTCCTGTTCTTGCGGTTCATTCATTCGGAAGCGCTTTTGCCAATCTTTGATTTGGGCCTGCGCATATTCTTCCGTGTCACAAATCCGAAATTCAATCGGGTTATTTGTGGTTGTCTCGATGAGTTTGGCTTCGATATACCCGTTCTTTAACTTGGTTGTCTCAATGCGATATCTCATCTGAATAGCTCCAAAAACCAGGATTTAATTACCACGTATCTTTGCAATCTCTTCTAAAGTTTCATCTTCTTTGTATTTTCCAAAGAGAAAGATGGCGAGTAGACAGAATGCAGAGGCAAGAGGACCTGTCAAACGAACACCCAGCTCCCCTCCCGCGTCTACTTCTTCGACTTTACAAATGGTAGATTCCATACTTATTTTTGCCTCAACTTCTGGATTTTTTTTCAATTCTGATTTTGGATCCGCTACAGACGGTGCAAGGATCCCCGTTACATTTGGTGAAACATTTTTCTTTGTTTCGCGATCAAGTCCCAAAAGAATTACACTACTAAAAATAAGAACCGCCAAAGTTTGACCCAACTTTTGCATAAAAGTTCTTCCCGCATAAAAGAGTCCCTCTCGTTTCGAACCTGTTTTTAATGAATCAAGTTCAGCAATATCAGCAAGGATGGCATTCGGTAGGATCCCAAGAATTGCTATGGGAACTGCTGCAATGGCAACGATCAAATAACCTTGAATATGCGGTGGTAATGGCAAAGAATCTTTCCCAACAAAATAAATCGAAAGAAAGAGTAAAAGAAAGATATAGAATCCAAATAGAACTGTTTTTTTCTTTCCGATCCTTCTTGCGATCCAGTTGACCACAGGATAAAAAGCAAATGAAACCAGTAACATCACAGTGAGTAGTTGTGTGACAAATTCACGTTCCAGTTCCAGAAGGACTGTTACATAATAAGATATCCCTGTGGTAAGAATGGTCAGTGCTAAAAAATAACAGAGATCCGACAAAGCGAAGTATAGAAAATTCTTATTTTTGAATGTAAGGAGGATGGCATCTTTAAAAGGAACACTGGAGGCTTCCGATTCACAATAGGTTTTTTCATGAATCGAAAATACGGGAAAATACATACAGATCGCCGCAAACGTACAAAGGATTCCCAAAGCATACTGACGAGACACCAAGGTTTGAAGTGCACTATCCCCATCAAAAACAAAAGAGGATTTTAAAGCACCTGCGATCATTGGTTCTGTTGAAGCCACAATGATCCCCAATGCATAGGTCACTGAAATATATGTAGAGAGATTCAACCTCTCTTCCGGCGTATGCCCAAGCTCTGGAATGAGAGCAAAGAAAGGAGTGACATACACTGTTAAAAATAGATAAAACAAAAGCATACAACCGGTCATCCAAACCAAGTTGGTGGAAGAGATAAAGTTGTGTGGGGGAACAAAAATCAGCCAACAAAAGACGGCTGCAGGCACTCCTCCGAGAAATAGAAAGGGAATCCGACGTCCAAATCGAGAACTAAACCGGTCCGAGGAATTGGCAATGATGGGATCAGTAAAAGCATCCCACAAACGACCAAGAGCTGCCACAACACCAATGGTGGACAGTCCCCAGAAGGCCATTTTTTCTATGAGGTCAGGGAAACATTCCTGTCCTGGTTTTGGTGCGGGTGGAAGATAAAAATAAACTTGGTGGAGACCAATGATATTGATGAGAGTGGACCAACCCAATTGGCCGATCGCATAACTCATCTGTTTTCGAAATGGTAAAGAAGGTTTTCGCATGTTTCTCACTAGAGGCGGTAAAGTAGGAGCATACTACCGCCAAAAGTAAAAAAGGCAAACTACTTTTTATGTTTATAGAGTTCTGGAAAATTTTTCTCGTCGTAAAGGAACTGTGACTCGTACTCATCCCATCCTTCTGGAACTCCTTCTGTAAATTCCGGAACCATAGAACAATCGCGAATCAAGTTCATCGTTTGGGCCATCTCACTGCCTTTTACGTTTAAGTATCCTTCAGCAAACAATGAATTGGCTACAAAAAGAGCCATTGATTGTAAAGAACCTAAATGACCTTCTCTTCCGGCACCAATTCGAATCTCTGAATCTGGATTGACCAATCGAAACATAGACAATACACGAATACAAAATTCAGGAGTGAGTGACGACTTCTGGATGGCATGTCCTTTGATAGGAATAAAGAAGTTAACAGGGATAGATATCACGCCAAGTCGTTTTAATTCAAAGGCAACTTGGACTAGGTCTTTTAGTTCTTCTCCCATTCCCACAATGATCCCAGAACAAAGTCCGATATCCGCTTCTCTTGCCGCCTCAAGTGTTGTTAGTCGGTCTTTGAAGGTATGTGTAGAACAGATTTCATTGTATTTAGATTCAGATGTATTGAGATTATGATTGTAACGGTCAAGGCCTGCGTCTTTTAAAGTCCTAGCTTTTTTTGCGTCCAAAATTCCCGCAGACAAACAAACCTTCATCCCAAGTTCGCCGTTGATTTTGGAGATGGTCTCTGCCAATCGATCCACTGCATTGTCAGTGGGGCCACGTCCCGAAGTCACCATACAAAATCGGTAAGCACCATTGTCTTTGGCACGTTTGGCATCTTCCCAAATTTCTTCAGGAGACTTAAGTGAATATTCTTGGATTCCTGAATCTCCACCCTTTCTTTGTGCGCAGTATCCGCAGTCTTCAGGGCAATAACCATTTTTGATATTATCTAATATATGAATGCGAACACGATTGGTATAATAACGATTTCTTTCTTCTGTGGCACGAGCGACAACCGAAAGCAAAGGGGCTTTTCCTTCTAGGATTTCTAGGGCTTCCGCTTCCGTAATTAAGGAAGGTGCGGAGGAAACAGTTTTTTCTTGAACTTCTGCAATCATGGGAACAGGTTCTTTGCGACGCCAACCTGTGTAAACGAAGAAAATCTCTTCGTATATTTAGTCTCAATCTGAATCAGTAAAACTAAGGAGGGTCTCTTCCATCGCTAAAAAAATATGATCCAGGGATTTCTCTGAAATGGTATAGGGAGGAGTGATATAGATGGTTCGACCAAGAGGCCGCAAAAGAACTCGAAATTCTCTCATTTTTTCACGGATCTTTTTTCCGATGGGATTTAGATATTCATCCTCTGCTATGGTTTCTTTGTATTCAAAAGCAAAGATCCCACCAAACACTCGAACGTTTTGGATTCGTTTTCCTAATTTTTTTTGGAATGGTTCTATTCGTTTTTGCAAAGAACTTTCGAGTTTTTTGACAAGGCCCCTACCATCTTCTTGTAAAAGTTTGACTGACGCATAACCAACGCTACACGCTATCGGATTCCCAGTCATAGTATGTGCATGAAAAAATGCATGGTAAGGATCTTTTGATAAAAATTGTTGATAAATGAATTCAGAAACTAAGGTGGCACCAAGAGGTAACATTCCTCCTGTTAGTCCTTTTGCCATCACCAAAAGGTCTGGTTTGACTCCTGCCACTTGGTAAGCAAAAAACTCCCCAAGCCTTCCCATTCCTGTAAATACTTCATCAAAAATAAGAATAGTATTGGTTTGTGTTGCCAGTTGTCTTAGTTTGATTAATACTTTTTTATCATAAAATAACATTCCATTGGCGCCAAATACCAATGGTTCAATGACAATTCCTGCATATTCGTTTTGTTTGATACTAAGTTCTAAATCGTTTAAACATTCCGTCGCACAACTATTTACATTTTTTCCCCAAGGGCAATTCATACAATTGGGAGCAGGAAATTCTTTTGTAGGGAATCTAAGTTCAGAAAAAATTCGGTTAAAATAATTTTTTCCTGAAACATTCATGGCTCCAATGCTATCGCCATGATAGGAATTGGAAAAGACGAGAAACTCTGATCTTGATTTCAAATCTGGATGGTTTTGATAGTATTGGATTGTAAGTTTCAAAGCAATTTCTATCGCATTTGATCCGTTATCTGAATAAAACACTTTGTGAAAGTCAAAATGAGTTAGTTCCAATAAAGATTTGGATAATGCTTCAGCCGCAGGATGGATATGACCTGCAAGCATCACATGATCTAGTTCATCGATTTGTGTTTTAAGTGCGGATACTAACTTAGGATGACGATGACCAAATATCATTGTCCACCAACTGGCTATAGCATCAATCCACTGGTTCCCTTCGGAATCAGTCACGAACTCCCCTTCAGCTTTTACAATATCGATTAAAGATTCCCCTTCTTCTTGGATGGTTAAAGGAACCCATGTATGAGTTTGGAGTGGATTATATTTCATCGTCTGGATTGAGTAAGGTATCAATGACATTCCGATTGGCATCAAACTCTTTGTTTGCAAAAGAAATAAAATCAACCGGTGATAACTTTTGTTCCGGAAAATTGGTAATGCCTAAACAAGGTGCACCACCTAACCTCTGTATAGTTTCTGCGTTATCGGTTTGTAAGGAATTTTCTGGGCCCACTAAATAAAATCCAAGAACCGCAACAAAGCGACTGGTAAGTGCATCCAAAGTAAGTAAGGTATGATTGATAGTGCCAAGTTCAGTGGATCCAATCACCACAACTGGAAGGTTACTTTCTCCAATTCCTTTGATGGTTAAGTAGTCATCGGTCCAAGGAACAAAAACCCCACCTGCCCCTTCGACAAGGGTATTGGTTTTTCTTTCTTTGGCAAGTGCCGCGAGAAGGAACTTGGGATCTAATATTTTTCCTTCCTGTTTGGAGGCATAATGTGGACTTGCGGGTGTTTGGAATTCGTACACAGGTTTTAGAAAATAGGAATCCGGTAGACTTGTGGTTTTCTGCACCAATTCTGTATCACCAGCACTAACCGCACCAGTTTGGATGGGCTTCCAATAGCGAAAACCATATGTTTCTGCGTATTTTGCCATAAAAAGGCAGGAGAAAAAAGTTTTTCCGACATCTGTCCCTGTCCCCGCAACGTAAAAAGCTTGGCCCATACGGATCAAGTTTTATCAATTCTTGACCCCGTCTATCCGATTTATACAGAAGAGGCCCTATGCAACTTCCCCTTTGGAAATCCATTCTCAAACGCGATGAAAACCCGATTACGGAGATTTCACATTTTTTACGTGAAACAGCTATCTTTGAAGGAATGTCTCGTCGGACATTACGAGAAGTTGCAAGGCTCATCCACAAACGCAAGTATTATGCAGGTGAAACTATTTTTTACCAAGGCCAAGCAGGAACAGGAGTGTATCTCATCTTACAAGGAAAGGTGGAAATTTTTTCAGAAAGAGAAGGAGTTACTCTAAAGCTCGCCGAACTTGAAAAAGGTGCTTTTTTTGGGGAACTCGCACTATTCCAAGATTTTCCAAGATCTGCAACTGCCGTGGCACTTGTTGATTCTATCCTACTTGGTTTTTTTCAACCTGAACTAAAAACACTATTAGAAACGAAACCAAGGGTAGGAAACGATCTGCTATTAAGTTTTGCATCGATCATTGCTGACAGACTCCGCAAAACAAACGATACACTAGAAGCAGCTTACTTCAAAAGCAAAAAAAATAAAACAAAATGAATCTAAAAGAATTTAATATATCCTCTTTTATTTTACGGACTGCGTTTTTTGGCCTGATTGCACTTACCATATTAATTGGAGTTGTTGGAGTAAAGTTCTTAGCGATTCCACTTTTGATTTCAGGAATCCATTTTTACATCTTTCATGGTATCGTAGACTACTTCGAATCGAGAGGAGTTCACAGAGCGATTACAATTATAGTTATATTCACGTTTTTAATCGCCGGTGCTTATTGGTTTTTGGCATTTTATCTGCCAAATCTTTTTGAAAAGGCACAACCCATTGTCTCCGAATGGTCTGTCAAAATGGATGATCCCAATTTTCAATTATTAGATTTTAATAAACTTCCAGTAGTCTCACAAAACCCTGAGTTATGGAAAAAGATCATTCACCCAGAAGAAGTTGCAAAAATGGCTACTTCCAACTTAGAAGAATTTTTACGTAGTCTTGTTGTGATGATTCCCACGTTCATTAGTTGGATGATCATCATCCCCATTATCAGTTTCTTTTTATTATTGGATGCAAACCTAATTTATAAAACAGTGATTAGTTTTATCCCCAATCGTTTTTTTGAAATGTTTCTAATGGTTTTTTATCGAATGAACCAACAGATTACTAGTTACTTAAAAAGTTTAGTCATCCAATGCGGAATTATGGCAATCGTTGCTTCGATTGGTTTTTATATTGTTGGAGTTAAGTTTTTTATTCTCTTTGGAGTGTTTTTGGGTGTTGCCAATTCCATTCCTTACTTAGGGCCTCTTGTGGGAGCTGTTCCACCCATTTTATTTTCCATTCTTTTCCCTGAGATGTCTCCATCGATTGGATCCATTGCTTCTGTTGTGGTGGTTGCTCAACTAGTAGACAACGCAATCGTACAACCGGTAGTCATTGCCAATGCGGTTTCTCTCCATCCTCTTGCGATACTCATTGGCATTGCAGTTGGGGGAAACTTTTTCGGGATCTTTGGGATGTTACTTGCAATTCCAGTTTTGTCCATTCTCAAAGTAACAATTGGAATTCTTTATCACGCACTCAAAGAACACCAAATCATTTGATTAAACAAAACGAACCATAGCGAAAACACGTTATGGTTCGTTATTCTTCTCTTTGGTTCCACTTTCCTAATTCAGAAAATACAATTCCAAAAAGAGTAAGGCCTGAACCGATAGCTCCGACAGTACCTAGCCTTTCACCTAATACTAAATAAGCGAGAAAGAAGGAAAATACAGGCTCCAAACTATAGAGTAAACCTGCCCTCGCTGGGGGAACTGCCTTCTGGTATCTAGCTTGGATCTGGGTTGTAAAAATCGTAGCAAAAACGGATGTGTAAAATATTCCAATCCAAAATTTCATATCAAACTGAACCGATATTTTTTGTTTTAGAAAAACTGATTCCACTGGAAACAAAGTAGTGGATACAATCGCAATCAAAAGGATTTCAAAAGATACAAGGATTTGTGTCGGAATTTTTTTACTAAAAATATCAATGAGTATAATATAAGTCGCAAAGAAAAAAGCACCAATGAGAGTGAGTCCATCACCAAATCCAAATTCCATAGACCCAAGAATTTCATCATAAGATTTCCCATTTTGTGAAATCATAAAAAGCCCTATCACTACAATTAAAACCGCAACCCAAGTTCGTCCTGATGGCAGACGACGTTCAATGGCAATTTGAAGCAAAGGAACAAATACAACATAAGCTCCTGTCATAAATCCAGACTGCGTGGCAGTGGTATAAACAAGGCCGATGGTTTGGAAGGCATAACCCAAAAGAGCCGAACATGCCACAAAAAAAGCCGGTAGAATGTAGTCCCACCGACGGTTTTCCTTGGAGAATAAAGTCTTTCGGTAAAGAAACAATGTAATGATTCCAGCGAGCCAAAATCGAACCGCTAAAAATAAGAAGGGAGGCACCGAATCCAGTGCAAGTTTGATGACCACAAAGGTTCCACCCCAAAGAATGGCGGCAATCACCAAAAAGAGTTCCGGAGTGAAGATCCTGGACATATAGAAGACAATGTTTCGAACGAAAGGTCCAGAGCAAGGAAAAGATGAATTGGAAATTTAGAATCCGCAAACCACAAAACGGAACTGCCCTAAGTTGGGAGGTGTATTTTTCTCCTGGAACTGCCTCTTGGGTGGGTGAAAAAATAAAAGAGATCTTAAATTCTGTTCCCTTACCCAACCAACCTGAACCCAACATACGCGTTTTTTCTGAAAAAATAAAACTAGAAAACACAAACTCTCATCAAATCGCCTATCTCCTGTTTAATGGTCTTTTTTTAAGAGATGTTCGACTAGTCATTGGACGCACCAAAGACTGGGACAAGTCTTCGGAGGTTAGGGAAGAAGAATGGGATAGAATCCTAACAGAAGCTGTTACAATCGCTAAACCATTGTTTTCTGATTCAAATACAAAGTTTTATGAAATTAAAGAAAATTTACATATCAGTTATTTTGAAGATGAAATTACTGTATCTCTTTCTGTACTTGGAGAACCAGGATACAAAAGAGGAATCAAAGCCAATTTTCCAACCAGTGCTCCTATCCCAGAAGACTTAAGCCAGATTCTAATCCAACAATGTTTTGAAATCTTTCTAGTTTCTAAAAAAGAAATTGATGCTTTGTATATTCCGTTTGCAGGCACATTGACTTTTGCCACCGAATGGGCGTTACAGGAAGAAAACATTTCTCTTCTTTCTTTACCAAGGGATTTTATATTTTTTAAACTCAATTTGTTTCCCGAAAAATCTTTCGAACATTTCAAAAGGAAACAAAAAGAACAACTATCAACAAAAGCTTTTGAATCCACTCCCATTGTCATCCAAGATACAGACCCAGCTTTAGAGAGTTATTGGTCAGAAGAGTTCAGGCGTTGGAGAAAAATAATCCAAATTTCAGATTGGGATCATAGTATTTCTGATTTTTTAAGAACCTTTCCTGTTTTACCGGAGGGAAGTTCAGAATTTTCTCATTACTTTTTGCCTTTGAACCCGCCTTACGGACTCCGCAAACACGAAAGAACTGGACCCGAAGAAAAACTTTATTCCAAGATTGGAAAACGTTTAGAAGAACTTTTAAAACTCACAAAAAATCATCCCAAACTCATTGGTTTTATCCTTTGTCCTACGGAAGAAAAATGGAGTGATTGTATGAGGGAACTTCGAAGTTTTTCAAAAAAAACGATTCATGTCACTCATGGAGGAATCGACTTACGAGTATTATACTTTCATTCGGAGGGAAAAAATGAAAGACGTACAAATTGAGTCGGGATGGAAAGAAGTCCTGAGAGATGAATTTGAAAAACCTTATTTTTCCAACTTACGCGAGTGGGTAAGAGATCAATATAAATCTTCTACTGTATTTCCTCCGGCAAAATTAATCTTCAATGCATTTGATTCTTGTCCTTTTGACAAAGTCAAAGTGGTGATCCTTGGCCAAGATCCTTACCATGGCCCTGGGCAAGCACATGGACTTTGTTTTTCCGTCAATGACGGAGTTCCCTTCCCACCATCCTTACAAAATATCTTTAAAGAAATCGCGGATGATTTGCAAAAACCCATTCCTAAATCAGGAAACTTAACTCATTGGGCAAACCAAGGTGTTCTTCTTCTGAATGCCACTCTGACTGTACAAAAAGACAAGGCAGGTTCTCACCAAAATAAAGGTTGGGAAGAATTTACGGATGCTGCGATCAAAATCCTTGCTGAGAAAAAATCCAATATTGTATTTTTATTATGGGGATCCTTCGCGCAGAAAAAAGAAATTTTAATCCCACCAAACAAACATTTGATTTTAAAATCGGCGCATCCTTCTCCTCTCTCTGCCTACAGAGGATTTTTAGGAAACAAACATTTTTCCAAAACAAACGAGTATTTACATTCACAAGGAAAAGAACCCATTGACTGGTAACGAAAAAAAGGGATATTTTTTTGTCTTCCTAACGGGAGTATTCTTTGCTTTCGAAGTAATTGGTTTTAAAGAACTTTTTCGTAGATACAATTTGGCTCCGGAAATGGCAGCTTTATTTGGAGTTGGATTTGCTTTTTTAGCGGTCACACCATTTTTTCTGAGTTCTTCTAAACGAAGAAAAAAAGTAATCCTCACAATCCAAAGAGACGGTTTGGTTTTACTCCTTGGTACCTTTTCCAATGCGATGGGAATTGTTTTGTATTATTATGCACTCAAACAAACCGATCTTGGTCCCGCGGCAATCCTCATCAAAACAACGGTTTTATACAATGTGATTTTGGGTGTTGTGTTTTTAGGAGAACGTTTTAAAGATCGCGAAGTATTTGGCATTGTACTGGCGATGGTTGGAATTTATTTAATTTCCACTTTAGAAGGTCAGATTAATCTTTTATCTGCGTTTTGTATTTTGATTAGCGCATTTTTATTTGCTATCCAAAGCTATATGATCAAAAAATACATTCCCGAGATTCTTGGCCTCGAGTATGCTTATTTGCGATTGTTTTTGTTATGTGTGTTTTTCTTTTTATATTCGTTAAGTATTGGTTCTTTTTTAATTCCTAAGTTGCCAATCATTGTTATGCTAGGATTTTTTTCGTTATTAGGTTATTTTTTAGGTAGAGCTTTTTATTTTGAAGCGCATAATTTTTTACCGATTAGCAAACTCAATGCAACATTACTAATTGAACCAATTTTTTTAATGTTTGTTGGGATTTTCTTTATGAATGAACCATTAGACTTGCAAAAGTTAGTTGGAGGAGGAGTGATTCTACTTGGACTTTATTTAATTGTTTTTCATAAACGGAAGGGGAAACCATGAGAGAAAAACCAACGAATCTTTCTGAAAAGGAAATTGAAAGTCTCTTAGATACCTACAAAGAATGGGAACTTGATACAAAAGATGGGATTCCTTTCTTAAAAATGGAAAAAGAATTTCGTAATTTCACAGAAGCCTTTTCGTTTATTACAAAAGTAGCCTTGGTTTCTGAATCAATTGACCACCATGCAGAAATTTGGAATGTATACAACAGACTTCGATTGCAGTTGTTTACTCACGAAACAAATTCTCTTACCACGAAAGATAAAGAATTTATCACCTTACTCATGAAATAAAAAAAGCCGGGGTTGGAATCCAACACCGGCTTTTGATAAAATCAGTAAATGACTGATTAGATTTCGATTTTGTAACCTACGCGGTAAGTTTGTCCACCGATAACCACTGGGTATGCAACCCAAGGAGCAAGAGCAGAAGCACCACCAAGTGAAGCAACACCACCAACTCCCATTCCTGCAGAAAGGATCGTTTCCAATTCGAAGAAAAGGTGACCTTTGTCAGTGATTTTTGTTTGTGCACCCACTAACCAGTTTAAGCCGATTCCGCTAGCACCAAAACGTACGTTTTCTTTGTGGATTCCAGAAGTAGGAGCGTCACCAAGTAAAGAACCACCAGGTCCAAGAACTCCCGGAGCAAAAGTTTGAAGTCCAGGGTTGTTGATTGTTCCAGAAACTCCCCACCATCCTTGGAAGTAGTTCACACCAGCACCAACGTAAACAGCAGTGTCGTTAGCAGCGTTGTAAAGTTTGATTCCTAGGTAAGTAGGAACAGTCCAAGCAGTATAAGACCATTCTTGGTCTAACCATTTGTAACCCATTACAGTTGAAGATGTATCACCACCAGCGATTTTGGTAGTATAGTTTACGTTGATTCTCCAGAAAAGGCTATTGATTCCAAAAACCCCTTCTTTTTCGTAACCTACGTTGATGTTACCACCCACCATAGCTCCGTTTGTTTTTGCACCGATTGCACCACCAGTTGTTCTTTTCAAACTGATGAGAGTGTTTTCAGCGTAGATTGCTTTTTGTGGTGTTCCGTAAGCGGTTCCGTCTGCACGGAGTCTAGGTTGACCAGAATCGAGACCATCTTTTGTGATGGTTCCACCGAGTTGAGCAAGGTCAAATTGAGCTCCAAGACCGATCATAAAATAAGAACGAGGACCTGTTTGTGCGCTTAAGCTACCAGCTAAGCACAAAAGTAAGAACCCCATCATTCCAAAACGTAGAGATTTCAGCATGCGATGATTACTCCTTAGTGAGTTGTTTCCTGAATTTTTTTCGTACCTGTGGACAAACGAATGCAAGTGAGCAGTCGTTCATACCGACAATTGCAATGAAACTAGTCGTTCTTCTAGGATTTGTCAAATAAAATTGTTAAATTTAAACGAAAATTGTGTTAAATGTGGTAAATCGAATGAGTCTAATGCCGTCTAAACAAGTTTTCCTTATTTGCAGATTGTTCTTGCTTTTTGTTCTGTTTTCGACCGAACGGTTTGGATTGGAACGAAAGGTGATTCGTTTTTCAGGCGAATTGGTGCATTGGGAAGCATCTGGTGAAGATCCACAGTTCCGATTCCTCGACCAAACCAACCTCCGAGAAAAAACCATCCATTGTGATGCAGAAACCATGAGGCTTGGTCTCGGAAACCAACCGTTCGAAAAACGCCATATTGAAGGAAAGGCAACACAACTTTCGCCCACCTCCGATGTTTGGTTATGTGTTGGCCGGCTTCATATTTTCCAGAAATACCAAGTTTCTGTTAGTTCCCCTTCTCCTCAGTCCAAAAGAATCCAAGGCCAGGTCATTGAAGCCGATGGGGAAACTGGTCAAATCGTTTATTTGGTCAGGGGGAAACGCTCCTATTTGACCATTGAACCTGGACTTGCCAGGGAAATGGCAGAGGCACTTTCAAAAATGCAAACAGTAGAAATCAACGGAGACTACCATTACGATCGGATAAAACGTTATTACCGAAAAGACTGATGAATTTTTGTTCGTCATTAGGGCCCATTTCTTTGGAATGGACTGGATGCAGGCTTTTTTGGTTTTAGCAAACGGAACGGTCATGAAGGGCCGATCCTTCGGTGCAAATAAGAATTCGATTGGTGAGGTAGTCTTTAACACCTCTATGGCGGGATATCAGGAAATCATCACTGATCCTTCCTACAAAGGCCAACTCGTGACCCTCACTTATCCCATGATCGGGAACTACGGTATCAATCCAGACGATATGGAATCGGATAAGATTCAGGCTTCTGGACTGATTGTCAAAGAATATGTCAAACGACCTTCCAACTTCCAATCCAAAGAAACTCTGAGTGAGTTTCTGATTCGGTTTGGAGTTCCGGCAATCGAAGGAATAGACACACGAAAACTAACACGCATTATTCGAAACTCTGGTGCAATGTCTTGTGGGATTTTTATTAGCGAAACCTATGAAGATTCTTTTTTAGAAGCAGTGAAAAACGCACCTTCCATGGAAGGACAAGACCTTGCTCAAGTGGTCACTTGTGAAAAACCATATGTATTTGGTGCTCACTCTCCTAGCAAATTTAAACTTGCTGTGTATGACTACGGAATCAAAAGAAATATCCTCAAACTTCTAGACGCAGCAGGATTCAACGTTCATGTATTCCCTGCCAAAACCAAAGCAGAAGACTTATTAAAAGAAGGATTTGATGCTTTTTTCTTATCCAATGGGCCAGGGGATCCTGCACCTTTGGATTATGCCATTTCTTCTGCAAAAACAATTATGGATGCAAAAAAGCCTCTGTTTGGAATTTGTTTAGGGCACCAAATCATCGGTTTGGCTCTCGGAAAAAAGACAGCCAAACTGAAGTTTGGTCACCGCGGCGGAAACCACCCTGTTCGAAACGAAGAAACTGGAAAAATTGAAATCACATCCCAAAACCATGGATTCCATGTTCTTGGTGAGTCAACAAGTGAGATGCCAATCACAAGGATCAATTTGTTCGATCATACGGTTGCTGGTCTAAAAACCAAAGGCCTTCCTGTGATGGCAGTCCAGTACCATCCAGAAGCTTGCCCTGGCCCACATGATTCCGCTTACCATTTCCAAGAATTTTATACTATGGTAGAATCCTCTAAATCGTAAGATTTGGCTAAATAGCGAGGTGATTCATGTCATACGGTGAAGATAAAAATTTTTGGGGAATCCCATACGGAACTGAAATTTCAGCAGAAGCATTTGTAAAAGATATTTGGGACCCAAGTACAGACGAAATCCTAACACCAAAACAATTTTTTGGACTTGGTTGGGGAGTCAACCTACATGCCCTCGGTAGACGAGTGGGCGTGATCAAATAGTACTCTTTTCAAAATTACAGAAAACGCATCTCTTCCTTTTTGGTTGAGATGTGTTAAGTCAGCAAAATACTGATACTCATCTAAAAACACAGATTTAAAATCTAAAACTTTTATATTCTTTCGATTGGGATCTGCCGAAATCGTTTTAAAAAACCCATCGGCAACTAAGTTCGCATCTGTTTTCAATATATCCTTTTCCATCTTAGGTGAAAATGGAATCCGAAGGAATACTATCTCTAAATTTTGTTTTTCCCAAAGGCGAACACATTCGAACCACAACTGAATGGATAAATCCCGCTTTCCTGCTAATATCTGAGTATTTAAATTTGGAAAAACTTCTGATTCTAATAATGTGGGATCTTCACCTATCGATTTCCATACCCAAGCACCTTGTTTGTTTTTTATACTATCTTGAATGTATAAATACTCTTGTTTTCTTCTTGAGATATCATTTTGTGCAGCCGGATCATACACCAAACGATTGATATTTGAACTAAGGCCAAAATATGGAAAAATCTTAACAATCAATTTCCAGCTCAAATCTGTTAGGTTAGAAAAGTATGCCTTCCTGAGCAAAGGATGTGTGATAGTATATTTGGACAAATTTCCAAAGGAATAAAACAATTGTCTGTTTGCATCGGTGACTGAGTTTTTACTCGTATTTAAGGGAGATAAATTTACATAAACTTTCTTTAGTTTAGGTAGTTTGTAGACAACATCTAAAGAATCGGAAAGAATTCCTTCCGGTTGTTGGCTTGGTTTCGGTAGGTATAAAATTTCCTCTTTAGACAGTCCTTCGATTTCTGCAATTGTCTCAGGTGAAATCCCACTAACAATCTGACTGTCCCCTAAAACTAGAACCTTTGCTTTCGTCCGAATCGTACGTTCATTTGCAAAATACCAATAAACAGAAGTTGTCTCACAGAACTGAATGATCCATTCTTCTGTCATATGCATAAAAAGGGAAATAGCCAATAAGGTGATAAAAAGCAAACGTAATTTCATAATGAATTCTAAAATTGAAAATAGAAAAAATCCTGTTTTCCAAACGGAGAAAATAATGAAAACCAAAGGAACAAAAAGAAAAAGATAAAAAGAAATGAATATGGCTTTGTGGATATAAAAAAGTTCGGACGGTCTGTATCTTTTTTTTCCTGCCAAAAATCAAAAAGAATTAATGGCAATGCTGTCCAAAGAATCATCAAAGGTATGGAAGAAAGATTTGGAAAAGAAGATAAATTTTGTAAAATTAACTTTGTTTCAAAAGGAGACTGGATACGAAATAGTAACAAGCCCATTGAAAAACTATAAAAAGTAAAAAAGACACCGAAAAGAGATATAAAACCTATATTCTCCTTCACCAAACCGTAATGTTTTAGACAGCGATAGAGAACCAAACATAATCCCAAATAAATTCCCCAAATCACAAATCCGTAACCTGCTCCATGCCAAATTCCGGCAAGAAACCAAACCACCATTAAGTTTGTATTTTCCCGAAGAAAACCATGACGATTTCCACCTAACTTAATATAGACGTAATCCCGTAACCATGTTGAAAGAGAGATATGCCATTTGGACCAAAACTCGGATGGATTCGAAGAAAAGAATGGCCTTTTAAAATTATTCATAAGCTGAAAGCCCATCATCTCCGCAAGACCCATAGCACAAAGGGAGTAACCAAAAAAATCCGCATACACTTGAAAAGCAATGACTGGTGCCACAATCCATAAAATTCCAGGTTCCAAAGATTCAAAAGACGGAGCATGGATTTCTACATACCGGGAAAATGGATCAGCGATTGTGGATTTAATGAAAACCCCCCATAAAAATAAAGAAATGCCATTCCATATCTTTTCTTTGGTGATGGTTTGTTTCGATTCTATTTGTGGGATTAGATTTCCTGGTCTTTCAATTGGCCCGAGCAGTAAAAGCGGGAAAAACAAATCATAAATTGCAAAAGTGAAAAAGTTTTTTGTAGGATTGATTCGTTTGTCATAAACTTCAATTAAGTAACTAATGTTATGAAATGTATAAAAAGAAATTCCAATTGGTAAAATAATTTCAGGTTTCCAAATAACTCCAGGAAAACCAAAACTAATCTTTAAATCAGAAAACAACTGCCAAACAAACACAAAATATTTAAAGGCGGCAAGATAGAGTAAATTTGCACTTACACCAAATATAAATATTACCTTACGTTTTTGACCCAACTCATTCGCAAGGTATCTTGCCAAAGAGTAATTAAAAATTACGGAAGTTAGCAGTAAAATGGTGGGTTTAATTCCCCACTGCGAATAAAAATATATTCCAAAGAAAAGAAGTAGGTACTTTCGAATTCGGTTAGAAACGAAATAGTAAATTGAATAAAAGAATATAAAATGAAAAAGAAAAGAAATCGAATTAAATAACACAAAGTTACTTAGGCTTCTTCAACCATTTCCAAAAATTGATTTTTGTCCTTGGTATCATCAGGATAAGACAAATTTAGAACCCGGTAAGTGGCACGAAACGAACCAATGATGGCTTCTTCTTTTTTTGCAAAAGAGGATTTGATTTTTTTGATGACTACTTCGGTTTCTTCTTTGTCTTTTCCATGAAGAACCATTGCAAATTTTCCTTGCCCAACTCTAGTAAAAAAGTCCAATTCCCCGATATGATCCATCATTGTTTTACGAAGAACATCCGCATAACGAGCGAATGTTCCAGCCCCTACCAAATGAACCATTCTGGATACATTTTGAATTTTGAATAAAGAAACGGTAAAATTTAAATTCATCTGAGATGATTTTTCGATCTCGCTTAAAATTCGAGATTCTAAAGGGTTGAATGGGTTTCTAAACAATGCTTCTTTTTCTTGTAGGATCAAAAGATTTGCAAATACAGGAGCAGAAGTTTCAAGAAGAGCTACGGCAACATCCCTTGTTGTGTCAGTCCAGGCAGTACTAGTCGAATGGACAACTACCATTCCCACAAGCCAATTGAGATTGATGATGGGAAGGATGGTAAACTCGCTCATAATCCCTAACTCATCATTTGTAAAAATAGATTTCAGCTCCGAGTCTTCTCTAAAATTTTCTAACTTATAAACACCAGGAACGTTGGATACCATCCCTACAATATCCGAGTCCTTACTGAGTTTAAAATCTTTGGCTCTTTCTGGCAAAATAAAATTAGAACCAAACACGATATAGTCGGATCTTGTTTCGGAATCCAAGACCAAAAAGGAAAACTGTTTTACGCCCAATTTGTTTTTAATGTTATCAATAAGAAGATCATAGGCTTCGTCCATTTTACGTACACGGGCGAATTCTCTTGCAGATTGTAAGACAGATTCATTGATTCCAATGACTTCTTTTGCCTGTACTAAATTGTCATTCATCAACTCAAATTCAGATACTCTTTCAAATACTGAACCCGCGATATCACCAACAATTTTCGCAAATTCTAAATCATCGGTGATATACTCTTCCCCATTGATCAGTTTACCAAGAGACAATACTCCAAAACACTTTTGACCGTGCCGAATGGGAACGAGGATTTCAGAACCCATTTCATTTAATAAATTCAATTCTCGGTTGGGCAAACGAGACGATTTAAATTCACCTGCATAAATAACAGTTTCAGAATCAGAAATACGGGAATAGATTTCATCGTTTGGAGAAAGATACCAAGAATCCTTAGATGGAATTCCTTGTGCAGCGACAGCTTCCCATTTCGGATTTTTGGGGTTTGTAGAAGTTAAAACAACAACTGAATTGCAACCTACTTGTCCAATTAAACTATAAACTAAGTTGTCAAAGTAATCAGAAAATTCTTTGGAAGAAGCAATTTCCTTTGTGATTTCAAAGATGGCTTGGTAATTTTCGATTCGTTTTTTGGAAGCAAGATGATAAGACATTGGTGCAGTTCCAAAGTCAGACTCATCATCAAATAATACATCTTCGCCGATCGGAGCTGGATCATCCTTTGTTTGTCTTAACGGCTGTTTGGCCGCTTCTCTTTTTGCATCGTTTTCCCACTCATCAAAAATGTTTACTTCTGGAAGTGGGGCATCGGGTTCTGCAATATCATCATGATAATCACGATCAATTAAATCATCACCAAACTCTGGTTCGTTTGCCTTTGTTGATTCAGGAGTTGGTGTTGGCTCCGGTGTTTCTGGAGATTCAGCTTCAAGTTCAGGTAATGGCTCTTCATCGGTAGGCAAATCAAAATCTAAATCTGGCTCTACTAAAGACTCGGAATCTTCGTCTGAGATTGGTTGGTAATCATTCGGACCATTTTCTAAATCGTTTTCTAATTGTGGGAGAGGGTTTTCATCCCATTCTTCATCCGCCAAGTCACCAAAGTCGGCGTCGGTCAACTCGGGTATATCACTTAGATCAAACTCTTCTTCTCCATCGGGATTTGGAAGATCACCAATTTCTGTAGCAAGAGTATCTGGAAAACTATCGTCTAACCATTCTGAGTCGGAATCTGCAATTGGAACCGAGTCTATGATTGGAGATTCAGGTTCTTCTCGAAAGTGTTCTGCCTTTTTCAATAAAGACGGCTTGTCTTGGGAATTTGTTTGCGATTTTGGAGTCTGGGAACCCGAAGTCTTTTTAATTTCTTCGGCTCTATCGAGAAGTCCCACTTTATAACTCCAATTCTTTCATCATTTTTTTATATAACTCGAAGTATTGTGATTTCGAGAACTCTCTGATGACCTCATCAGGAAGATTACCAAGTAGGTTGTCTAAATATCCTAGAACCTTTTTGCGATCTCCAACAGATAGGTTTTCACCACCTGCATCAGCAAACGCGTTTTCTGCGGAAGATCGTTTTTCTTCTGGCGCAGAAACATCGGATTTACGGAGTTCTTCCAATGGAGAAAGTTTTCCCTCCATTGCATATTCATCTAGATCAACTTCAAATTCTTCTGAGTCATCGCTTGCAAGGGTTGGTGTTCTTGTTTCTTTTGATAAGTCAGGAACGGATAAATCAAAACTATCATCAACGGTCGAATCAGAAGTGAAATCACCAAAATCCATTTCGGCTTCATGTTCTACTAGATTATCTTCATCATCAATTTGTTCGGATAAAGAAAATTCTTCTTCGATTGGAAGATCTGCAATATCATCCAATCCTTCTCCAGGAAGTTCTTCACCAAGAATTTCATCTAAACTTTCTGGTGAAAGAGTGATATCTTCCTCTTCCACATCTTCTTCTTCAGAGGCAGTAATGTTTTCTAATTCCTCCATCGATAAAGCGATGGATTCGTCTTCTTCATCTTCTGCCATCAAATCGGATTTTGGAGTCAGTTCCTCTTCGTATGGGAGTGGTGCCCTATCAAAACTATCAACAAGCTCTTCTTCTGAACTTTCTTCCGTATCAGAAGCAGAAGCAATGGATTCCAATTCTTCCATGGAAAGAGCAATCGGACCTTCTTCCTCTTCCTCAGAAGATTCAAATCCTTCCATCTGGCCTTCAAGACCTTCGAGAGAACTTTCTTCTTCAAGTTCTGATTCGGTTTCTCCTAAATCAAAACCAAAGTCATCACCAAGATCTGTTTCTAATTCATCGGTTTCTTCAATATCCAAATTTACAGAATCATCAGACTCTTCGATTGGATCACTCGCAATGATATTTCCTAATTCATCTGGACTTAAGGTAATGGATTCATCTTCTAATTCTTCGTTTAAGATGTCGGAAGTTGGTTCTTCATAGCCCTCTTCTTCCTCTTCAACTGCTTCGCCAGAAATATTTTCTAACTCTTCTAAAGATAATGTAAGAGGACCTTCATCCTCTTCTTCTTGCAAAGTAGGTTCTTCTTCAGGTGTTTCAAATTCTCCACCTAACAAATCAAATCCACTGTCGTCATCAGAGAAACTTGGTAACTCTGATTCTTCATCTGATGTTAAAAATTCTTCTTCAGAACCTAATGTTTCTTCTAAACTGGCTTCTCCACCTGCTCCAAGAATACTTCCAAGTTCTTCATCAGATAAAGTAAGATTTTCGTCTTCTTTGTTTTGACCAAATAATTCTTCTTCTTCTGGATCCACAAGAGGTTTGAATTCACTGTCCTCTTCTTCATTTCCAGGACCTAAATCATCTTTAGGTATAAACGAATCTTCATCATGATCGGTTAAATCAAACTGTGGTTTACCTTCTTCATCGAACGTAAGGTTTGTATCAATTTCCGAATCGTCTAAATCTAAATCAAGATCAGATTGTTCATCGATTAGATCATTTTGATGATCTTCTTCTTCAAACTGAGGACGTTCTGGTTCCCCTAAATGATCTTCCTCTTCCAAATTTCCAGTGATGTTTTCTAGTTCTTCTAGAGAAAGGGAAATTGGGCCATCTTCTTCCTCTTCTAAATCCTGTTTGGATTTTTTAGAAGTTAGAATTCCATCTTCACCATTAAGAATTGATTCAATTTCCTTATCCAGATCGATCAAATCATCATCGAACTCTAATTCAAGGTCTTCATCATCAATATCGTTATGTGTTTGTTTGGTGGGAGTTTTGGGTTTTTGGTTTTCTGACTCTTCTTCATAGTCAGAAAAATCAGCATGAATGTCTTCATCATGCAAAATGGGGTCTTCTTCCCCAAGTAAATTTAAGTCAGAATCTAAATCTATATCTAATAAATCATCATAGGAATCGGAGGAAGCAACCATGTCCGAAATGGAATCATCTTCATCATCAAAAGCAGAGATATCATCTAGGTTTGGGGCTTCGATTCCAGGTGAAACATCCAAATCATCATCACCCATATCAAAATCATCCAAATCCAAAGAAAACGAGTCTTCATCGAGTATAGGTTCGATGTTTTCTAGATCTTCGTTTTTATTCTGTTCTTGATCCGCCATTCGCCTCGATTACCGTTTTCCCAAATTTAGTACCTGGCCATCCTCTAACGGCTGTTCCAAGATACTGTCCTCCATTTTGATTTGCGCTCCGGGTAAGTATCCACCCGCCATTTCAATCAAATCCTTTCCATTTGAACCCGCTTCCAATGAATAAAATCCGGGATTCAATACGGGTCCCTCAATTCTAACACGAATCGGCTCTTCAGAATAGATTCTTTTTCGCAAATCAGGGTTTTCCTTTAAGTAAAAGAATCCGGCAAATAGTATCGTTACCAATACGGAACGTCGAATCCAATCTATAGCCAAAGGAAATCCCCCTCTGGTTTATTTTCGGCAAGAAGGGGGGAAAAAAATTAACGTTCGTGCAGTAAAATGCGAACTTTTGCTTTCTTTAGTAGAATTTCTTTGTCTTTGGAAATGGGAAGGGCTTCCGCTTCCTCGAGGAGTTCTACCGCGTGGTCATGGGACAAATCGTCTTCAGAATCCCCACCTTCGGTGAGAACTCTGATTTGGTCATTTCTCACTTCACAGAATCCTCCATCGATGGCGATTCGGAACTCTTTTCCAGCAGTATGCAATTTGATCAGCCCAAAATCGAGTTGGGAGACAAGAGTTGCATGGCCTGGTAAAATTCCAAAATAACCGACAGAACCAGGCAAAATCACAGATTCTGCCTTGCCCTGGTAAAGGATTTTGTCAGGAGAGATGACTGTTAAAGTCAGTTCTTTACTCATCCGAATTAACCTTTGAGTTGTTTCGCCGCTTCGATTGCTTCATCAATCGATCCGACCATATAGAATGCTTGTTCTGGAAGGGTGTCATACTTACCTTCGATGATTCCTTTGAAGGAACGAATCGTGTCTTCCAATTTTACATACTTTCCAGGTCGACCAGTGAACTGTTCTGCTACGTGGAACGGTTGAGAGAGGAATTTCTCCAAACGACGAGCACGAGATACTAGGATTTTGTCATCCTCTGAAAGTTCGTCCATACCAAGGATCGCAATGATATCTTGTAGGTCTTTGTATCTTTGAAGGATTCTTTGTACTTCACGAGCTGTGTTGTAGTGATCTTCCCCAACAATTTGTGGGTTCATGATTCGTGAAGTGGAATCGAGTGGATCCACAGCAGGATAAATCCCTTTTTCAGAAATGGCACGAGATAATGTCGTTGTCGCATCTAAGTGAGCAAACGCAGTTGCAGGAGCCGGGTCAGTTAAGTCGTCGGCAGGAACGTAGATCGCTTGCACCGAAGTGATGGAACCACGAACCGTAGAAGTAATCCGCTCTTGTAATCCACCCATTTCAGTAGAAAGAGTTGGTTGGTATCCTACCGCAGATGGCATACGACCAAGAAGTGCCGATACTTCGGAACCTGCTTGAGAGAAACGGAAGATATTATCTACGAAAAGTAAGATGTCTGATCCGGATTCATCACGGAAGTTTTCTGCCATAGTCAAAGCAGAAAGTGCGATACGAAGACGAGCACCTGGTGGTTCGTTCATCTGGCCAAAACAAAGAACTGTTTTGTCAATTACGCCAGATTCTTTCATTTCGTTCCAAAGGTCGTTTCCTTCGCGAGTTCTTTCACCCACACCAGCGAACACAGAGTAACCACCATGTTGTTTTGCGATGTTGTTGATGAGCTCTTGGATGAGAACGGTTTTCCCTACCCCAGCACCACCGAATAGTCCTGTTTTTCCCCCTTTGATATAAGGAGCAAGAAGATCGATGACTTTGATCCCTGTTTCAAAGATCTCAGTTTTTGGTTTAATTTCTTCGTAAGAAGGTGCATTTCTATGAATTGGTAATTTTTTTACGTCTTTTGGAAGGTCACCGAGTTCGTCGATTGCCTCACCGAGTACGTTAAAGATACGACCAAGAGTTTTTGTTCCTACTGGAACAGAGATGGGAGCTCCTGTATCAACAACTTCTAATCCTCTTTTTAGTCCGTCAGTGGATTGAAGGGAGATCGCACGAACTGTGTTGTCTCCAATGTGTTGTTGCACTTCTGCTGTAATTGTTACGTCTTTGCCGTTTACTTTCGATTGAATTTCTACAGCATTGTAGATCTCAGGCATATTCCCGGAATCAAAACTGATGTCCATTACCGAACCGATGATTTGTTTAATTTTACCTTTATTCATATATACTCCGAAAGACCTTTGTTAGGAGATGGCTTCCGCTCCCCCTACGATTTCTGAAATTTCCTGTGTAATTTTTGCCTGACGAACTCGGTTGTAACCGCGGGTTAGAAGTTTGATCATCTCACCTGCTGCGTCTGTCGCCGCTTTCATCGCCACTCTTCGTGCAATGTGTTCGGAAGCTACCGACTCCAAAATGATCTTAACAAAAGTTGTTTTGATCACCATTGGGAGAAGGTTTTCCAAAATTGTTTTTGGATCCGGTTCATACAATACTTCCGGACCAGAAGAACCTTTGGCACTTGTATCTTCCATAGATAACGGAAGAACAGTTGTTATTTCCGGAGATTGAGTTGCTGCCGAATAATAATGAGTGGAAATAATTTCAACAGAATCCACTGATTCATTTGCAAAACGTTCCATAAAGTAAGAAGCTAGATCGTTTGCTTCTTTACTGCCCGCTTTGTCATCAATATTGGTATGTGTTGTTACCAACTCAATCTTTGCAAATTTAAAGAAAGCAATGGCTTTTTTTCCTGCTGCGTGAACTTCTACTTCCACACCTTTTGACTTCAAGTCTTCGATACGGTTTTTGACCATACGAAGAAGATTGGAGTTAAAACCACCACATAACCCACGGTTTGCGGCAATTGCAAGGATAGCAACTTTACGGATTTTGTCCGGCTTCCTTAAGTAAGGGCTGTGAATGATCCCAGCAAGGCTAGACAAAGAAGATACTAACTCACGTGTTAAGTCAGCGTATGGTTTCGCCGCATTCACTTTGTTAGTGGCTTTTTTTGCCTTTGCCGTGGAGACCATCTCCATGGTTCGAGTGATTTTTCTCGTATTTTTAACCGAGTTAATCCTCTTTTTTATCTCACGCGGTGTCGCCAAGATCTTTCCCCTTAGTTATTCTTTGCTAGAAAATGTTCAACAATCGATTTGATTGTTTTTTGTAGAGCCGCTTCTTGTTTTACTTCTTTGGCAGTTCTAATTTCTTCCAAAATTTCAGTGTGTTGTTCTCTCATCGTTTTCAAAAGGAAAGATTCAAATTCTCTAACTTTTGCAGTAGGAATTGTATCCATAAATCCTTTTGTTACAGCAAAGATGGAAATCACTTGTTCTTCTACTGGAGATGGAGAGTTGTTTGGTTGTTTTAGAATTTCAAGAACTCGGTATCCACGATCAAGCTGAGCTTGAGTTACTGGGTCAAGTTCTGTTCCTAACTGTGCAAACGCTTCTAAGTCACGGAACTGAGCCAAGTCAGACTTGAGAGTTCCCGCTACTTTTTTCATCGCTTTGATTTGCGCAGCAGATCCAACCCTTGATACAGAAATCCCCACATCCACCGCAGGGCGAAGGCCCGATGCAAAAAGGTTGGATTGAAGGTAAATCTGACCATCAGTGATGGAGATTACGTTTGTAGGAATGTAGGCAGATACTTCCCCTTCTTGTGTTTCAATGATAGGAAGTGCTGTCATAGACCCACCACCGAATTTATCATCGAGTTTCGCTGCTCTTTCAAGCAAACGAGAGTGAAGGTAGAATACGTCCCCAGGATAAGCTTCACGACCTGGTGGGCGACGAAGTAGGAGTGACATTTGGCGGTAAGCTACGGCTTGTTTCGAAAGGTCATCATACACAACAAGTGTTGCTTTTCCTTCTTCATACATAAAGTATTCAGCCATTGTCGCACCAGAGTAAGGTGCAATGTATAACATTGGTGCAGGTTCCGATGCGTTTGCAGATACGATGATCGTATACTCAAGAGCACCTTTTTCGCGTAACATTTCGATGGTGGAAGCAACAGTAGAAGCTTTTTGTCCAATCGCTACATAAACGCAGATCACACCTTTCCCTTTTTGGTTGATGATGGTGTCGATTGCGATGGAAGTTTTTCCTGTTCCACGGTCACCGATGATAAGCTCTCTTTGTCCACGTCCAATTGGGATCATTGCATCGATTGCTTTGATACCTGTTTGCATTGGCTCATGAACCGATTTTCTCATCGCGATTCCAGGAGCTGGAGACTCAACCGGTCTTGTTTTTTTAGCGTTCAGAGGTCCTTTTCCGTCGATCACTTCCCCGAGTGGGTTTAGAACGCGACCGAGAAGTTCTGGTCCTACTGGAACTTCGAAGATCTTTCCAACACGTTTAACGGAAAAACCTTCTTCAATTTTAATATAATCACCAAAGATTACAACCCCTACGGAGTTTTCTTCTAAGTTGAAGGCTTGTCCTCGAACTCCGTTTTGGAATTCAACAAGCTCTCCTGACATTACGTTAGTGAGTCCGTAAACTCTCGCAATCCCGTCCCCTACTTCGAGAACCGTTCCGACTTCTTCAACTTGAAGGTCTTTTTTGAAGTTTTTAATTTCTTGTTTTAGTACCGACGTTACTTCGTCTGTTTTAATTTTCATTCAAATGCTCCGACTGGGATTTTCTTTTGGAGGAGAGCCTCGCGGGTTCCGGCAAGTTTTGCACGGATCGAGGCATCGATTAAAAAGTCGTCTATAAAGAGTTTGAATCCACCGATAAGGGCTGGATCCGTTTGTTCTGTGACACGAAGATCGCGTCCGAACTTGGAAGAGATAGACTTGGTGATTCGATCTACAGCTTCTTTGCCAAGAGAATCTTTGGAAACAATGCGAAGAGAACTACGATTTTTAAGTCGGTCCACTCCTGTTCTATAATCTTCCAAAATATCCTTGAGGTAAAGGAATCGATTCTTGCGAACCACAAGTGTAATGAAGTTGGCAACAAATTCTGATGCCTTCCCTTGAACTGACTTTTCTGCAGTTCTTTCTTTCTCAGAAGGATCAACTAATGGAGAAAGGAAATAATGGCGAATTGATTCATCAGAAAAGAAAACATCAACTAAGCTTGAAAGTTCCTCTTCTGTTGACTCAAGTGAGTTAGCTTCCTGAGCTAACTCCAAAAGTGCCGTTGCGTAAACCTTTGAAATTTGGTTCAGACTCATTTGATTTTAAGTTTATCGAGTTTTGCGATCTCTTTTTCGACAAAGGAAGCATAGTCTTCCTTCTTCAATTGTTTCTCCAAGATCTCACTCGCGATGAGAACGGACATTTCCACAATTTGGTTTTGCATTTCAGACAAAGCTCTGCTCTTCGCTAAATCAATTTCGCGAATTGCGTTATCTTTAATGCCTTTCACTTCATTGTGTGCTTCTTCCGTCAATTTTGTGCGGAGAGCAACTGCATCTTTTTTAGCTTCATCTACAATTTTATGAGCTTCTTCCGTCGCTTTGAAGAGTTGGTCTTTGTATTCTTTTAAAGACTTTTCTGCTTCTACACGAAGGGTTTCTGCTTTGTTGATATCGCCTTGGATGCCGGAAGCACGTTCTTCGAGAGCATGAAGGATCTTGTCCCATGCAAATTTTTTAAGAACGAAGACAACAACCGAGAAAGTGACCAGGGTCCAGATGACCAGACCCGGATTGACTTTCAGCAAATTGAAGCCGGAAGCCGCGAGGATAACCAAGACTATTGTCCTTGTTCTACTTTTGTGGCACCAGCACCAATTGTTTTGTCAATTGAGCCATTGAGTTTGAGCGCGATAAGAAGAGCGATTACCACTGCGAAAAGTGCTGCACCTTCAATCATACCCGCTGCTACGTAAAGAACGAGTTGGATCTTTCCCGCTGCTTCTGGTTGGCGGCTAATGCTTTCTGCCACTGATCCACCAATTCTACCAATACCGATTCCTGCTCCAAGTAATGCAAGTCCTGCTGCGAGTCCTACTGCGATGTATCCTAAACCGAATTCCATTGTTTTCGTTTCACTCCTGTGTGTTTTATAATATAAATAAAACCAATGTTAATGTCTATGCATCACAGTTCCGATGAACACGGTTGTGAGCAGAGAGAAAATGAACGCTTGTAAAAAGGCTACAAGTAGTTCTAAAAAGTAAATGAGCACCGAACTGAGAACAGATACAGGTGCGATGAGCCAACTTTCGCTCATAAAAATAAACCCAAGTAACGCAAGGATCATTACGTGTCCCGCAGTCATGTTGGCAAGTAACCTCATGGTTAACGCAAAAGAACGTGCAATGTGTGTGACGATAAACTCTAAGGCCCACATTAATGGCCAGAGTGGGAGTGGAACTCCCTTAGGAACCGCATGCGCTACGAAGGAAATTCCTTGATAAGAGAATGCAGTACCGTAGATGGTAAGTAGTGTAATAGATGCAAGAGACAGAGTGACACTGATGTCCCCTGTAGGTGTGATTCCTGACCAAATTTCTCCGAATGTATGGAGAGAATGTGGTGTGTGATCCACTGCCCCGACTGCCACAAGAGCATCAGAAGCGGCAACAGTTAGTTCCCCCACAGATGGGATGAGGCCAAACAAGTTACAGAAAAGGATAAAGAAAAACAAAGAGAAGATGTAATGGTAGTAAGAATGGCCGTGGTGATCAAGAGATGCATCCACAACATTTTCTTTTAAGTAACTAACGAAAGCCTCTACACCCGATGTGAATTTATTATGAACTTTTTTAGGGTTTTTTGAAATCAAATTGGCTGCTGGAATAAAAACGAGGAACATAAAGAAACAAGCAATCCACATCATGGTCACTCGTTTTGTAATGTGGAGGTCAAGTCCACCTACATAATGGTATTTTACGCCGTCATGGTTCACGAAAACATCGTGGTTTTCGGCATCAAAACCATGTTGTCCTTCTGTAACAATCGTACCACCAAAGTTGAGAGGGAAGATAGGAGCATCACCCAAGTGGTGTGCCATGACTTCACTGAAATCGAAGCCCTCTTCAGAGCCGTGCCCTTCCGAATCGTTTGCAAAAACATTCGTAAAACTAAGGGAAAAAACTAATAAAAATGATAAAAAAAACCGATATTTAGACTTATTTTCCACTGAAATAGCTCGCAAATACAAGGAAAAGAAGGTGGACGAAATAGGCAATTAAAAATCCAGAAGTTGCCTCAAAAGGGTACTCTAAGACCTGTAAAGCAGTCAAAATGCCTAGATTTAGAAAAAAGGAGAGAAATACCGTAAAAAAAGGGAACCCTGACTCTGACAATGCGGGAATTTTTCTAGGAAGGAAGCGAAGTTGCAAGATGGCCATTTGGATGGCAAAGGACATGGCACCACCGAAATAAAAAATCAGACGATATCCATCCTCCACCAAACCAGCAGTTAACGGAAGACTTAGAATGAATATAAGAAATAGGTAACTAAAATAGTGGAGATGGAACCTTTTGAGATTGATGGTATTTAGATCCATTGGTTCAAGATGGGAGGTTAGGGATTTGTGGGCAAGTAGGATTGGGGGTGTTTGGGGGATCGGATGGTAGAGATCCCCGCCCTAATCGAACTGGGTGGGGTTATCCACCCGCCACCCAATGGCTACCATATATCACATGTTTGTCGGTTTGTGAAGGCAAATTTGGATCTCCGCATTTTTTATTGAAGAAAGTTCATGTTTTGGTTAATTAACTAAAAAATAATTCTAACTTGGTTTTTTATTTTGGTGAAAGCCCATATTTTGTATTGAGATAAAAGAAAACTTTTCCTACATCTGCATCCGAAAGATCCGTATTGAAGTATAATACTTCTGCAATGTCAGCATCAAGATTTCCATTGCCTAAATAAATAGAATTTGGAGTATCACCACCAGCATAATCATACGAGATAGGAGCCTGTCCTTTTAAACTACCATTCCAATACTCTCGACCAGAAGTCATCAGCACTTGCACTGAACCTATCGCAAGGAAATCATTTTTTGGAATTGGTAAAGCTGAAATTGTAGCGCAACTTGCACCATTCCGACATACGAGATATGAGGAAATTGGATGATCTATAGAAATCTCTCTTCCTTGGCCGCCATGTATATTGATCAAAGTAACCCCACCAGTAATCGTATTGACTAACTTCATTACAAAAAAAACGCTTCCACTATTAGTAACATATAACCCAACTCCACCGGATAAATTCATCCTTGAAACATTTACACTTCTAAATTCAGCTACTGGGTATCCATTGACTTGACCTTTTCTATAAAGTGTATGCACAGTCGGTGCTGAAGCTTGAACAATATGATTTCCATAACCACTAACATCGGACCAAGTCAAAATCGGATCTCCATCATTTAGTGTTAGTTGATCTGCTTTGAACCAAAGCCGAAGGGAACCAGAACCTAAAACGCGAGGAGCCACCATTTGTACAGTGTATTCATTTATACTTCCATCAGCTCCCGTCACAACGTATTTCAGTGGAGAATTATAGTCATTTGAAGTCACTCCAGTCGTTTGTGGGACACCATTGACCGAAACAGATACACCACTTGTCTTAAAGTTAGCAACATAAGATGAAATCGAAACAATGGTTTCGGAAGTAATGACAATCTGATTCCCTTTGATGATCCCCGTGACTCCCAAACTAGGAATCGAATATTCTAAAATTTCTTTGGGGATTGTCGGGAGGTATACTTTACCGCAAGTGGCGCTGCTATCCGAAATTGCCCACTTTAATAGTAAACTGTCTATAAACTTCTGTCCTTTGGGATCGCAGGGATTTTCAGAAAATGGATTTTTGCAAGAAACTATAGATAGTAAGACGAAAAAGCAAAGTGACGAAATGAGTCTCGGCATATGTGATGAACCTTCACTTTCTCAGGAAAGAATGGAAATGAACCTAAACGATGTTAGATCCTTTTCAGGAGTCGGTCCAACGTCAAGAATAAAGCCGAAAATTATTGGTAGAAATTTTGTTTTCTTTCAAGCTTGGCCGAGTTCGTCTAAAATTGCTTTCAGTTGGATTGCTTGGTTTTCTTCGATCCCTGACAAACAAAAAATCTGTTCAGGTATGTCCTTTGCCTTTTCGCGTAAATGTTTTCCATTTTTTGTAAGAGACACAACCACTACTCGTTCATCTTCAGAACTTCTTTTACGCTCTACAAACCCACTTTGTTCTAATCTCTTTAACAAAGGAGTTAGTGTTCCAGAGTCCAACTGCAACCGTTCTCCAAGTCCACTCACAGTCATTTTCTCTTCTTCCCAAAGTACCAACATCACGAGGTATTGCGGATACGTAAGCCCCACCGCCGCAAGAAGTGGGCGGTAGATCTTCATCAAACGGTGCATGGAAGAATATAAAGAAAAACAAATTTGGTTCTTCAAAAGAAGAACCTCATCTGTGGGATTCTTAAGCTTGGACAAGTTTTTCGATATCCTTTTCAATATCTTCGGGCTTCGTGATAGGTGCGTATCGTTTGACCACATTTCCTTGTTTGTCGATCAAGAATTTTGTAAAATTCCATTTAATGTCTACAGAACCAAAAATCCCTGGTGCCTGTTTTTTAAGATGTTGGTAGAGTGGATCAGTATTTGGTCCATTCACTTCTAGTTTAGAAAAAATTGGGAATGTAGTTGAGAACGTTCTTTCGCAAAACAACTTGATTTCTGCATCTGTTCCTGGCTCTTGTTGACCGAACTGGTTGCACGGGAATGCCAAAACTTCCAATCCTTTTCCTTTATAACGATCGTAGGTTTCTTGAAGCCCTTTGTATTGAGGGGTGAAACCACATTCACTTGCAGTATTCACAATCAAAAGGACTTTGTCTTTGAACTGCTCCAAAGGAACTTCCTCGGATCCGCGTTTCACTTTAATTTTGTAAAATTCTTCTGACATGTATTTTCTCCCTAAGTCTTTATCATTTAGATTGCGCACAATTTAATTTTGTTCAATCTTTTTATCAAAAATTTCTCGGATTCGTGCGGTTTTTTTGGGCGGTTCAGGTTGGAATTTATCTATCCCCGCCCTGACTCGGGTGGGGAACTAGACCCGCCACCCAATACCGTCGCCTTAACACAGCCGCACAATTCAGGCTACCACCTACTCGATTCCCCAATATTTTTTACAAAAAAGTTCCTAGTTTTGCAGAATTGACTCGCTTTCAAAAGAGAAACCAATCGTAATGATACGAATTTTATTTCGCATCTCGAAAAAGATATTTGGAGCAAACAATGAATATACAATTGGTCTTACGGCCTTTGTTGGTATGTGCCCTTTTCCTTTTGCCTGGTTTCCTGGCGGCTGAAGGAGAACTACCATCCCCCCCTACCATCGATAAATCTGATACAGCTTGGATGTTAGTTTCTTCCGCATTTGTGTTTTTTATGATCCCTGGACTTGCCTTGTTCTATGGTGGTATCGTCCGTTCCAAAAATGTTCTATCAACCATGATGCATAGTTTCGTTGCCATCATCGTGATGACATTACAATGGACTATCTTTGGGTATAGTTTTGCTTTTTCAGGTGAGAACCCGTATATTGGAAATTTCGATTTAGCTTTTCTAGCTGGAATCAATCTTGATTCCGTAAAAGGTTCGATCCCTACTTATGTGCATTTTTTATTCCAAGGAATGTTTGCCATCATCACACCCGCACTGATCTCTGGGGCAATTGCAGAAAGAATCAAACTATCTGCTTATATAGTATTTATTCTCGTTTGGTCAACGTTAGTTTATGATCCAGTAGCACATTGGGTTTGGGCGGATTCGGGTTGGCTGTTAAAAATGAATGCACTTGATTTTGCTGGAGGTACTGTAGTCCATTTAATTTCAGGGATTGCTGGACTTGCCGCTGCTATTGTCATCGGGAGAAGAAAAGGAGATTCCGGCCTATTAACTCATCCAAATAACATGACTTATACGTTACTTGGATCTGGGTTATTGTGGTTCGGATGGTTTGGTTTTAATGCCGGTTCTGGACTTTCTGTGAATGGACTTGCAGCAAGAGCTTTTTTAGTGACACTCATTGCACCAGCGGCTGCTGGAGCCAGTTGGTTACTCATTGAATGGTTACATACAAAAAAGGCAACTGCACTCGGTGCCGCTTCCGGAATTGTTGCAGGTCTTGTGGTCATCACACCTGCTTCTGGTTATGTGGGCGTCCAAGGAGCTTTAATCATGGGAGCCTTAGTGTCTCCATTATGTTATATGGCGATTTTACTCAAAGGCAAACTTGGGTATGACGATACACTCGACGCATTTGGAATTCATGGTGCAGGTGGTGCCTTTGGTGCGATTCTAACTGGAATTTTCGCACTTGAACTCGCTGAAGGAATGACTTTAGGAAATCAATTGACTGCACAGGTTATCAGTGTGGTTGTCACAGGACTTTATTCTTTTGTTGTTTCCTATATACTTGCACTTGTAATTGAAAAAACAATCGGTTTCAGAATCGAAGAAGATAAAGAAATCACCGGACTCGACCAAGAGATTCATGGTGAAAAAGGATATGATATAAGGTAATCAGTATGAAATTAGTAGTCGCAATCATCCAACCACATAAGTTAGAAGAAGTAAAAAACGAACTTACTAAAAACGAAATCTATCGTTTGACCGTGAGTGACGTACAAGGGTATGGCCAACAAAAAGGAAAAACAGAAGTTTTCCGTGGGCATGAATACCAAGTGAATCTTCTTAGAAAAGTGCGATTAGAAATCGCAGTTAATGATGAGTTCGTCAAACCGACTGTGGATGCCATTCTAAAAGCGGCAAAAACGGGACCAGAAGGTAAAATCGGAGATGGAAAAATTTTTGTAATGCCACTTGAAGAAGTGATTCGCATTCGTAGTGGAGAACGCGGAAGCAAAGCCATCTAACAAAAACTTGATGATCCGAGGGAATTTTTCCCTCGGATTCAAAACTCAGGTTGTTACTTGGCCGAGGATGTATTCCTGATTGGACTTTCCACCTGGAACAAATGGATACACTCCCCAATCAGAAGGGATTCTTACTTCAACTAATGCCGGGCATTTCTTTTCTAAAACTGTTTCTAAGTCCTGAACTCCCGATCTCCAATCCCATTCATAATACCCAATTTCGAATGAATCACATAACATCGAAAAATCGGGATGGAAATGAAATCTAGAACCAGAGTATAAACTTCCATAAAACAAGTCTTGTTGTTGTTTCACTAACCCCAAATGTTCATTGTTGATTAGGATGATCTTTACATTTAGATTCTGTTCTCTAAGTGTAGACAACTCTTGTAAGTTCATCATAATTGAACCATCACCTGTAAAACAATACACATGAGAATCTCGATGGCTTAAGGCAACACCAATCGCAGTTGGAAGACCAAACCCCATAGTCCCTTGTCCACCTGAGGTGATCCAAGACATTGGTTGATGAAATGGAAAATACTGAGCCACCCACATCTGGTGTTGGCCCACATCCGTTAGGACAAAATGTTCGCCACTCGGTAATACCGAAGCAAAATCCAAAAGGATAGATTTCATCGGATGTTCTTCTGGGATCTGTTTCCAAGTTTCAACTTGCAACAATGATTCCTTGTTATGGACCAGGAAATCCTCTTCTAATAAAAAAGGGAGAACCTCTGAAATATCTTTTTGTAAACTTAAAGTTACAGATTTATTTTTGCCAATTTCACGGGCATCAATATCTATATGAATGATTTTGGCTTGGTTACAAAACTTCTCTATGGCTCCTGTCGCACGATCATCAAAACGAACTCCAATGGCAATCAAGAGATCACAAAGACCCAGAGCTTCATTGGCGGCAACTGTTCCATGCATCCCCATCATCCCTAAATTCATCGGATCGTCTTTTTCAAAAATCCCAAGTCCCATAAGAGTGGTCACAGCAGGAATTTGAAAACGAGAAACAAATTCTCTTAAACGCAAAAATTCTTTTTTAGCTCCACCACCTAAATATAGTAAAGGGAACCGAGAACTCTTTAACAAGAATTTAAACTCATCTAGAAAAATATCCATACTTTCAAAAGACAAAGGATCTGCCTTACTTACCTGTTCCAAAAAATCCAAATGAGATGATCCACCAAAATGAATGTTATTTTCAGGTAAGTTGATCTTTTGAGTTTGTATATCTTTGGGTAAGTCAATCCAAACTGGGCCTTTTTTCCCTTCCCCGCATAACAAGAATGCTTCCTCTAAAATTTCAATGATTTGATTTGGATCTTCTACCAAATATACCTTTTTTACAAGAGAAGAAACTATCTTTACTGTTGGTAATTCTTGGAAAGCATCGGTCCCCATTAATCCTAATGGAACTTGTCCCGAAAAAATAAGCAAGGGAACAGAATCCCTTTGTGCATCGGCTACGGCTGTGATGAGATTGGCCACACCAGGTCCAGAGGAAACAAATACGGCACTCACATCTCCAGTGCTCCTTGCCCTACCTTGTGCGATAAATCCTGCACCTTGCTCATGTCTTGCTAACACATGTTCAATGTTTGACCCCGCCAAACTTTCGTATAATGGCAAGATGGTTCCTCCAGGAACTCCTGGAATCCAAGTTATCCCTTTTGATTCTAAAAATCGTATGATGTATTGACTTACGGTGATTTGTTCCGACATAAAGATCCTCTTCTTGTTGGTTTCCCCGTCGACTTTCAGCTTTCTGTCGACCGAGGAAACAAGTGAGAATTATGACAGAAAGCTACGTATGTATGAGGAGACTACGACGACGACGAGAGTAGAGAGGACATAGCTAGACAATCCAAGAACGGGCATGGAATCCATGAATTCGTTATTTGTGGTTGTCCAAGAGGCCATTACAGTAAAAAGTTTTTTGTAAACTTGTGATCCGTCAAGAATTTATTTGGAGTGGCTTAGTGATTTTCTGCAAACATATCTCTGCCAAAGGATGGATTTGATGGATGCAGATGTAACAGTAGAATGGATCGAATATTTATTCGTTTTCTTTGGCTCGTTTGATCAGAGAATAAAAAGCAAAAATAAAACCCAGGAAAAAACCAACCAGGAGCCAAAGTGGTTCCGTTTTCATATAGTCATCAAGGTAGTATCCTCCCACCACAAAAAGTGCGATGGAAGATACAAATTCAAAACCAGCACCTGCCATCGCCATCGGTGATTTCTCCGATTTTTTACCCGATGGCTTTTCCGATTCTTCGCTCATTGGAGGATACGACCAATCCGATCCCACCTAACACTGAGTCTCCACAATCGGTAACGAATGGTTCTTTCAATCCATCCGAACCGAGACTCATCATCTCTATAACGAGCATTATGTGAAGAAAAGATTTCGGTATAATGACAACGATTTTCTAGTTTTTCCCCTTCATATCTTTCTGCAATTTCAGGTCCTTTCTCAGCAAGTTCCTGTCCGTCTTTGTATTCACATGTGGAATCTTTCCAATCGATGGAAAAATAAATGATGAGTGCCTTACCTAAAATATCTTCCCGTTTTACAAATCCCCAAGCGCGAGAATCATGGGAATCGTCTCGATTGTCCCCCATTACCATATACTGGCCTTCTGGAATTTGACAACCATGTAAAAAATCACAAAATTCAAAGATATGAGCACGGCGATCATCCTCAAATCCTTCTAAAATAAAATGTTCAAACCCTGGTTTGACTTCTTTGAAGAGTGCTCTTTGTGTGGCTTCTAAATTATCCAAATCAGAAAGTTCTTTTCCAATTGGAACTTCCTTTGGTTCGTAAGATCGAAACTCTTCGGAACCTTTTTCTTTGTATTCGATGAGTGCAAAGTGTACTCGCCCTCTATCTTTTGTATCAATGTATTTGCGAGTGATTCTGATTGTATCTCCAGGAAGTCCCACCACACGTTTCACAAAACGTTTTGCAAAGATTCCAGTCCTTGATTCTTCTTGGGCCAGTGCCGTTGCCGGTGGAATAAAAGTAACAATGTCCCCACGTTTGGGATCATCAATACGAAAGAGTTCCTTCTCTGTAAAAGGCATTCGGAAGGAATAACGCATTTTATTCACAAACAAAAAGTCCCCAATTTTGAGTGTGGGGATCATCGAACCGGAAGGAATATTATTGGCATCTAATATAGATGATTTGAAAGCAAATACAAGAACCACAATGATTCCGAAAGAAATTCCAGAGGCAGCGGCTCCCTCTTTTGGCGGTACCTTAGAATCTTGTTTTGGTTTGGATTGGAAGATGGTGGAGAATATTCCCATAGGTTCGAAGCTAAGGAATTGGAATTTTCTGTCAAGAAAGGGGGAAAAAAAGCGCAAAAGACTTGTACTATTTTCGGGAATCGACGATACCATACATGGAGATCTTCTACTTATGGAAACATCAATCCACGTTTTACGCAAAACCTTACTGGAGATGAAAGAAAACTACTCTTTTGTCTGCATCAAAACAGGTACGGAAACCGAGGACATGGGAGAAGAAGAAATCTCCCTTTTAAAAACGATCACTGCCGGAATTTTGCCACTCTATGTCAAAATTGGTGGCCCGGAAGCTAGAAACGATATCCGAATCTGCAAAAGAATCGGAGTATCGGGGATTTCTGCACCAATGGTGGAATCCGAATATGCATTAAAAAACTTCATCCAGACCATGAAGAATCTCCTCACACCTTCGGAATACGAATCTTATAACAAATCAATTAACATGGAAACCATCACTGGATACAGAAACTTGATGGATATCTTTGATTCCGTTCCATTCCAAAGTTTAGAGCAAGTAACAGCTGCTAGGTCAGACTTAAGTGCTTCTATGGACAAAAAACCAGATGACAAAGAAGTCACTCGTGTTTCTAAAAAAATCATTTCAGAAGCTAAGAGTAGAGGGAAAAAAACTTCCGTAGGTGGAACCATCACCAAAACTAATTTTGAACTGATTGCCAACGAAATTGAACCCGACTTTATCAACTCACGCCATGTGATGGTGGATACAAAAAAAGCAATGTCGATTGGTGCGACGGATGTGGCCGAATGTATGTTGTTATTCGAAATGGATTTATTTGAATTTTTCTCTAAAACATTTCCAGAAAAAGGTTATTATTACCGCAACCGAGTGGAAATCAACAGAGAGCGGATCGGCGAAAGAAAGGTATTGTACTTTATCCGTTAAGTGGTTTATTTATTTTTTTTACTCAGTTTAGTTTCTCCTTTTCTCTTTATTTCTCCTAAAAACTTTCATGCCCCCTTCCAAAAGGGGGTGTTTCTTTTTTTGTTTTTCCTTACCATCTTAAACTTCTGGAAAGAAAAAAAAACAAAATCTGAGGCAAAGCCGAATTATAGTACAACTAATATTGGTTTGTTATCTGATAAACAGATAACCATTCTCCCTTATTTACTTTTTGCCAGTTGTATTTTCTTTTTTATCACAAGCACCTACCATGCGTTTCATTTAACAAAGTCACTAGCCGATGCTTTTTTGTTTCAAGATGCGGATTATATTGGCATTTCGGATATCCTTCTCGCTATTTCTCGTGGAGAAGGATTCACTAGCGGCTACTATTCCCCATCAGGTGAAGGAAGTTATCTCCACCACCACTTCGCACCAGGGATGTTTGTTTTGACACCGTTTGTGAGTTGGGTTCCCGAACGGTGGGGACTTGCTGTAGCAGTGTTTTTTGTTTATCAACTAACTACCATTCTTTGGATTTTCTGGGCCTATCAAATTTCCAAACACCATCTAAAAGAGAAGGGAATCAAATTTCTAACTTTCTGGGTTCTTTTGACAAACCAATTGTATTTGTATCGGATTGGGTCTAGTTTTCATTTTGAAGTGCTTGTTTTAGTTTTTGGTCTTTTCTTTTTTTATGTTTGGGAGCAAAGGGAAAAAATACAAAAGGGTCCATTCCGCTGCCCTTGGATCTATCATAGCGTTTTAGCTTTAGCAATCGTTCTCTATCTCTCGCAAAAAGAGGATATTGGCATTTATCTTCTTCTATTTTTTCTACCGACTGTTTTCGGAATTTCATATAATCTTTGGAAAAAGAAAAAGAATGAAAATAGGGATGCGCAACAGTCCAATGGATCCGTTAGAGGCAACTCTCAAGAAGAGACGACCATCCGATCACTAACACTTGTTTACAGTATTATCTTTGTATGGCTTGGGTTTGTTTTTTTCATTTATCCAATGTTTGGTGACAGAACAAAATCCGTCTCTTGGACCCAAACACTCACACAAGAATACCATTCCGCATTCAAACAAGTAACAGGTGCCAAAAAATCTTTTCAGATTTTTCTAGAGTTAATCATCAGCGGGGGACTCGGAATCTTTCAGATGATACCCGAAGTCATAGGAATCGGGCTAATATACGCTACACATATATTTTCCTCAAGGCCATGGCACCATGAGGTTTATACGTATTACAGTTATTCGCTTGTTCCATTTTTACTTTATAGCGGAATTTTATGGATCCGATCAGAGAAAAAAATAAACCTATCCTTTGCCTTCCTCATCCTTACTTGTCTCTTTTGGAAAAATTCTCTGGATGGGAATTTTCCTTTAGATTCAAGAATAGAAAGTCCGTGGAAAAATCCTACGATCCAAAAGGAAATCCACTCAGATCTGAAAGAAGCAAATTTGACTCTAATCTCCACTCATAAGGGACCAATTTTTGGTGAGCCAGAAGAGAAACCAAATCCCAAAAATCCAACATACCCAAATGAGCTTTTGGATCTCAAAGAAAACGCAAACCGAATATTAGTATTTGCACAGTACAATCTTTCCTTCTATATCACTGACAAAACGACAACCTATCCGTTAGAACAAATCAAAAACTCCTCCTCCATTTGCAAAAAGGCGAATGTTTGTTATGTGGTAATAGCCCCAGAGTTTACTGATGAAATTCTCTGGCCGAAATCTAGAATTTTGGAATATAAAAAAGAATTAGAAACCCAAAAGGGAGTTTCCGTTTGGAAAGGAAAACAAATGGAAGTTTGGAAGTTACCGCAAAGGAACAAGTCATAATGACTTAGGTTGGTGCTGATTCTCTGAGAGAATGGGAATTAAATTCTTTTAGCCTATAAAATGAAAGATTTCATATCCATTCTCACGTTTTTCGATACGAATCTGTCCTTCTAAAACTAATTTCTGAATGATGCTATACACAAGCCCAAGTGCAGTTGGCAAGTGACCGCCATTATGGACTTTTTTTCCGATGGCAGCTTCCATAAGCACCTTTAAGTCGGATTCCCCTTCTCTGAGCCTTCGGAGAACGCCTTTTTCCAGAATGCTCAATGTTTTTTTCACAAGAGTGATGGTTTTTTTCGGATCTTCAATTTCGCTACCATGAGCAGGTAACATACGTTTGATGGGTTCTTCCAAAAGTTTGGAGAGTGTAAAATAATAATCACTCAAATTCCCGTCCATTTCAGAGTAAATGGCGGTGAGATTGGCAATGATCAAATCTCCCGAAAAATAAATTCCCGTCGAAGGATCTACAGGTGTGATATGATACAAATTATGACCAGGTGTGTGTAAAAACCTTAGAAGTCTTCCACCAAACTCTAAACTGTCGTTATGATCAATTTTGACATCAATTCGTAAAACAGGATCCCCTTTTTTGGTTTCACTAAATTTACTATAAAACTGTCGCCAACCTTGGCGCGATTCTTCTAAAATCCGATCCAGTTCTTCCTTATCCCCAAATGCTTTATGAAATAAGTCTTCTGTTGCTTCTTCAAAAAGCACCATCGATTCTAAATAATTTCCGACTCCATCAGCCATTGCACGATACCCATAATAGGTTACGTTTTTTGCATAAGACTTAAGGACCAAAGAAGAGGATATATGATCCAAATGATTGTGAGTATAAATGATATGACGAATGTCTTTAAATGAAAAGCCCTTAGTTTTTAAGGATGCTTGTAACATCGGTATGGATTCAATATAACCAGAATCAATGAGGGTTAAACCATCATCACCTTGATACAAATAGATATTGTTAGGTGCGTAAAAGGGTTGGGGGAGAATGATTTTAAAGACACCATCCCCGATGTCTTCCATGTCCGGAATTCGTTTGGGGATGGTAACTTTCATTTTTTCACCTTATGGTTGTTTTTTGATGATCAATCTTCTTTCAATTTCGAAGATTTTCTCTGGGATTTTTTCTTTCCCTAGTTTCTTTTTATCGTTTTCTTTGAGGAAAAGATCGGCACCGAATTTATCGAGTGCATCGTTTGCTTTGATATTTTTCAAACCAATGAACTGGATTTGTACTTCCCCAGCAGGGATTCCATATTCCGTTCCTTTGTCTTCTGTTGTCAGAATTCGAGAAATACAAGTCACAGTGTCACCAGAAAAAGCAGGTTGTGTATGATATCCTTCTGTGAATCCAAGTTCCCAAATTGCGTTTTCAGAAATATCACGGGAAGCCATACCAGCTAACCAACCAAATACGAGTCCACCGTATACTACTGGTTCTCCACCCATTGGGCCAGAGATTCCCGCTGAATACAATTTATCATAGTGAAGTGGATGAGTATTTCCTACACGGAAAGTCCATTGGTAGTGTTCGTCAGTAATGGTTCTTCCATTTTGGTGAACATAAATTTGACCTGGTTTGAAGTTTTCAAAGTAAGTATGGCCCCAAGTAACATCTTTCATCTCTGTAGGGAATTTGAGATTTGGAAGTTTGAGGGCGGGAGTTTTTGACTCTGGAAAAAATGCAGAAGCATCACCCGGTTTTGGATTACCTTTGGGTTTTCCATTGGATTGGTAAATCATGATTTTACGTTCGTATTGTAAAACAACTTCATTCTTTTGATTCAGACAAAGTGTTCTTACGTGAACGATCCCTGGTTTGTCCGGACCTTTGTCATCGACTGCTAAAATTTTTGTGCGAGAAGAAAGTGTATCTCCTGGATAAACAGGTAGTAAAAACTGTGCGTTGTAATAACCAAGGTTTGCTAGCGCCTTCTCACTGTTATTTTGTACACCAATCGAAAGTGCTAAGTTAAACACCATGAGTGGATGAACTAGTAAATCAGCAAATCCATGTGCCTTTGCATATTCTGCAGATAGGTAAAGTGGGTTTGCATCCATAAACACAGTGGCAAATTCTTGGGCAAAACTTCTGTCCACAGTGAATTGACGAGGGTGAACATATATATCACCTACATTGAATTCTTCGAGGTATCGTCCATAAATGTTCTTTTTGACATCAGAGAGAGAAGCAGGTGTGCTGGGAGCTAACTCACCAAAGGGGGACATAGGTTTTTCGGCCATGGGAATTCCTTTTTCGAATGGGATAGGACTAATTTTCCAAGAGAGGTCCTACCGAAAACGATTTTTCAGACTCATCCGGTCGCTCGTTTCGCGTATTCCTCCTTCCAGGCGCTATGCCAATGGTACCATTCTTCACGCACAGCGCGGTACCGAACCAAATCACTACGAACTTCTAACATAAGTGATTCTAATTCTTCGACACGGCGGAAAAGTCGTAAGGTCAAAGCCTCCCACTCTTCTTTGTTTTGGTCCATCCATGGTTCCATAAATTTTATATCGGCTGTTCTTTTCTGTAAAATGTTGCTTTTTTAGTCACCTGCCCATTCGATTCATGGATCATGAGCTTTGTTTTTCCTTCTGAAGATTCCATTCCAGAAAAATACAGGATCCAACCGATCCACCAAAAAGAATACCTCCTGGGTGGTGAAATTCGAATCTGGGAAGGAGAATCACAAATTGTCAAATCTCCGATCTTTCTAAACAAAAATGGGAAACTGGAACAAGTGGTTTTAGGATCCTATCCTAATTTTGATGAAAAACAAAGTTTACTCGCACTAGATGCCGCAGTGAAAGCTTATAACCACGGAACAGGCGTTTGGCCCATTGCCACTACAAAAGAACGAATCGAAGCGGTTCGAAAATTCATCACACTAATGAAAGGGAAAAAAGACCAAATCATCTTACTTCTTATGTGGGAGATTGGCAAAACAGAAAAAGACGCCACAAAAGAATTCGAAAGAACTATCGAATACTTAGAAGACACAATTGAATCTTTACAAGAACTCGAAACAAGTTCAGCAAACTATATCAAAGAAGGAGGACTCATTGCTCAAATCAAACGTTCTCCCTATGGAGTGGTCCTTTGTATGGGACCATTCAATTACCCTTTAAACGAAACATTTTGTACTCTGATCCCTGCTATTCTTATGGGAAATACAGTAGTTTTTAAACCGGCAAAATATGGAGTATTATTACTACAACCACTCCTCGAATGTTTTCAGGAAGCTTTTCCTCCGGGTGTCATCAACACAGTGTATGGTGATGGTTCCAAAGTCATTTCTCCTATTATGGAGTCAGGCAAAATTGATGTTTTTGCATTTATTGGATCTAGCCAGACCGCAAACCTCATCACAAAAAAACATCCAAAACTAAACCGCCTAAGATCCGTTTTGGGCCTGAATGCAAAAAACCCAGCAATTGTTTTACCTGACACCGACTTAAAAACAATGGTTCCTGAAATTTTATCCGGATCACTTGCTTATAATGGACAAAGATGTACAGCACTCAAAATTTTATTTGTCCACAAAGATATTTTAGATGAATTTACAAAACTTTATTTAGAAGAATTCACAAAATGGAAAGCAGGAATGCCTTGGGATCAGGATGTGAATTTTACTCCTCTCCCTGAAGAAGGAAAAACACAATGGTTAAAAGAACTATTGGATGACGCTCTGGGACATGGTGCAAAAATTTTAAATCCTGGAGGGGGAGAAATTCAGGAATCGTTTATGTTTCCAGCAATCCTTTCCTCTATTTCACCAAACGCACGTTTGTATCATGAAGAACAATTTGGGCCACTGGTTCCTATTGTTCCCTTTTCTTCTATCGAAGAACCATTAAACTATATCTATGCTTCCAATATGGGCCAACAAGCGAGTATCTTTGGAAAAGATCCAAAAACCATCGGCAAACTCATCGACATTCTTGTGAACCAAGTGGCAAGGGTCAATTGGAATGCGCAGTGCCAAAGGGGGCCAGATTCCTTTCCTTTTTCAGGAAGAAAAGATTCTGCTGATGGAACACTTTCGGTTTCCGATGCTCTTCGAGTTTTTTCCATTCGCACTGTTGTGAGTTTCAAAGACAATGAGATGGGACGTAATCTTCTAGGGGAAGTACTGAAAGAAAGATCTTCGAATTACTTAAGCCAAGAATTTCACTTGTAACTCCCTTTCTTTCTCCGATATTTGAAAAAGGTAAGTCACTTACTTGTTTTAAGTATTGGGGAGGGGGTTGGAAACATGCGTTGGAATTATTTCGTTTCCTTCCTTTTTTTGGGTTGGTTCCTTTCATGTAACCAAGTGAATCCACGAGATGAGTTGCTTTTCACGCTCATCAGCGGACTAAATCCCGTCAGCTCTACCTCCACTTCCGTTTCTGTCTCTTCCTCTGCAAAGATCAATGTATCAAGCACAAGTGTTTTATTGAAATATGGAACTCCACAAAACTTCGGAATCTCTCTTGTCAAATTACCAACAGCGAATGTTACTGCTTCTTTTACTTTCACCAATACAAAGCTAACTGTTGATGGTTCGGCAACTTCGCCGAGTCCAACCGTGCTTACGTTTACTCCTGCAAATTACAACGTTGTCCAAACAATCAGTTTGAATTCAATTACACAAATTTTGGATTCTTCTTCTCTCACAATCACAGTCACGAGTTCCGACCCTTTTTACAACACCAGTGGTGCCGTTTCCATCAGCCATCAAAATATCTACATTGCTTATACAGGAAATTCCTTTATCTTTCAGAATGCGGTAACCGCACCAACTCTCACTCCTTCTGTCACCTTTGTGATCACCAATTGTTCGGTGACTCCTTCTCTTCCCACTGGATTAAGTTTGAATGCAAGCAATTGTGTGATTTCAGGAACACCTACTGGTGGTACACAACCTGCAACCTCCTATGCAGTGACTGCGACAAATGGAACCGATTCCAATAGCCATAACATTTCGATCCAAATTGAACCAACAGTTTATAAAGTGTTTATTACAGCTGCGACATACAATGGGAATCTACAAGGAGCCGCTGCCGATGGTCCTGCTGGCGCCGATGCAAAATGCAATGCAGACACAAACAAACCTTCTACTGGAAATTATAAGGCAATGCTTACGACAAATGGAGGAGCAAGAGTCGCTTGTACTTCTGACAATTGCAGTGGCGGCGTTAGTGAAAACACAGATTGGGTTTTCCAATCAGGGAGGATTTACATCCGCGCGAGTGATTCAGCAAGTTTACTAAGTCCCAATATTGCGGGAATTTTACCAGCAGATGGTTCTGGCAATTTTACATTTAACCCTTACAACCTAAACCATTCCTTTGATTCAGGATCTACTATTAAGGAATATTGGACTGGATTTGCCCAATCCACTAATTTCTGGCAAACTGCAACTGCACAATCTGAAAATAGTTGTAATGGTTGGACAACGAATGCTGTCACGTCTCCCGCAAGCAATGGTGGGCGGGTAGGAACATCCAATAGCACTAATTATACTGCATTACGGAACGGAAGTGGTAGGAGTTGCAGCTCCACATACTATTTAGTTTGTGTTGAATATTAATGATTCCAACCTATTATATCTAAATTGAATGACCCTAATGATAAAGTTTTAAAATCGATCAAATCATCAGATTTCTTTTGGTGTCCTCCCTGCCTTTACTTTTCCCTAAATGGACTTTTTTCAAGATGAATCCCATGGACATTCTATTTCCGCAAATACCTATCATGACGAATGCAAACGTTTGACATTAAAATTCGAATCATTCTCACTCTCCCGATCTACTTGCTAACCCATTACAGTGACTTTACAAATCCACCCACTTTCAAAATCTAGCGAGTTACTAGTGATACTGGATATCTTATTGCAACGATTTCCCTTTCTTTGGGACTTTCGATTTCCAGCAAATTCTCATTTCCAATCACTCCCTCTTTTAGGCTGATTTCCTTTTGCAGTCACGCGACCTTTTCCCCGACTGGAAAAGGTAACTCACTTACTTTTTTCACTCGCTTTCCAAAGAAACTGAGTTACAATCTTTCCCCGTGATCCAAATCCTCATCAATTCCCTTGCTGGAAAAACAGTATCCCTCACACAAAAGACAACGGATTCCCTTTTGAAAGGAATCCAGGTTTTAGTCAAAGGTAGCCTAACAAGCACAGGTGGAGGGTTAGACCTACTTTCCAATGCTTTTTTTTATAAACCAGAATGGCGAGAGGCATTACAAAAAGCCGGGGTCCAAGTCAAAGAAACGGGGCAAAAATCAAATGAAAGTTTACAAAAAACAATCGAACAAACGAACCAAGCCTTTGACAAAGCACTCTTTAAGGTAGAACTGACCGCCAAACAAAGCGATGATATGATATTTGATAATCGAATGATATCAAGTATTCTTGGAAGTTCGCATGATCAAAAATTTAAACTCACAAAAATTGATATGAGCTTTCGTACTTTTGGTAAAGACATTACAGCAAAAGAAACGATCGGGGAATATAAAAGTTCAAAAAAAACAAAATCGGTTTTATTTTTGCCAGGTTTATTTACCGATGAGTCCGTCTGGCAGGAACAAACAGTGGAATATAAAGATAGAAAAATAACCTCACCAGGTCTTGCTACCGACTTGCAAGAAGTAGGTTATTATCCATTTTATTTGAGATACAACCACGGCCTTCCCATCCACGAAAATGGGAAAAAACTGATGCATCTTTTAGATATTTTTTTTAATGAAGACCCAAACATTAAACCAGATATCATTTGTTACAGTTTAGGATGTTTAATCTTTCGTTCTTGTTTGTATCATGCCAAATTAGAAAACAAAGAATGGCTCAATCGATTTGGGAAAGTGGTGCTCATCGCAGCACCAAACAAAGGTTCGTATTTAGAAAAAATTGGATTTTGGCTTGGATTTCTATTTGAAAAAAGCCCCAATGTTGCTCTTAAAATTATTGGGATGATAGGCAACCTTCGTAGTGATGCCATCAAAGACCTATCCTTCGGACTCATTCGCAAAGAGGAAAAAGGATGGATAGAAACTATATCCGGTTACTTTGGCGAAACTTATTTTGGTGAATTGGATGAAATAGATGTTTATCAAGCCTATGCTCTTATGGAAGGAGTAGAAAATCCGTTACAAAACTTTCTTGGTGATGGGATTGTGGAGAAAAAAAGTCTTACTTATCTGACCGATAAGGTATTTACCAAAAAACCGAACCCCGCATTACGAACATTAGAGCTAAACAAACAAAATCATTTTTCTATTATTAGTGCAAGGCCACTCATTCATTGGGTGAAGGAAGTTTTTGAAGTTGTGCCTAAAGTTTAAATTTAAGATGTTAAAATGTTAAGATGCTAAGGTTTCCAAATGCAATTTAACTGATTCTGCAAGAGCTTTAAAATCATATCCGCCTTCTAAAAAGGAGATCATTTTTCCGTCAGCATAAGTATTTGCAATGTTTTGTATTTCCCTAGTAAAAATTTCAAAGGAGGATGTGGGCAAATTCATTCCTCCCAACGGATCTTGTTTATGAGCATCAAAACCTGCTGATACCAATACAAATTCTGGTTGGAATTTTTCCATTTCTCTTTGGATGGAAGGAAAACAAGATAAATATTCGAATTCACCTGCACCACGTGCCAAAGGAATATTCATAGTGGTTCCAAATCCCTTCCCTTTGCCTCGTTCCGATAAAGCACCCGTACCTGGATAAAAAGGAAACTGATGGAGGGAAATGAAATAAACGGAATCATCTTCGTAGAACTGGTGTTGTGTGCCATTCCCATGATGGACATCCCAATCTAAAATCAAAATCCTTTTGATTCCTTTGGACTGAAGGTATTTTGCGGTAATAGCAATATTATTAAAAATACAAAATCCCATTGCATAGTCAGCTTCCGCATGATGGCCTGGTGGACGTACCAATGCCATTCCATTTTTCAAATTTCCGAGTAATACTTCATCGGCAAGATAAAGGCCAGCACCTACGGCAAGATTTGCCGCCAAATAAGAACGAGGGGAAAAAACAGTATCACCATCCAAATACCCCGAACCTTTTTCTTCGCAGGTTCTACTCACCAAACGAACGTAATTTGGATCATGGATGGATGAAATCACTGATAAGGGAGCTTCTTTAAAATCTTTTTTCCATAAAAAATTTTCGGAAGGTAAATCGGAAAGATGGTCCAAAATGGATTCCAACCTTCCATGTGTTTCGGGATGACCTGGCCCTGTGTTGTGTTTTAAAAATTCTTCGTGAAAGGTGATTCCTGTTTTTAATGATCCCACTTGTCCTCCAACTTATCGTTTTTCACTTCCCGAATTTTTTACTGAAACAACATAAAACGTTCGATAAACACAATCATCTCCACAATTTCGGCAATGATGCGATCGATTTGTTTTGTGATTTGTACCTTTTCATCAGGTGTGATCAATTGGTCGTGTCCAGCATTTCCATAAATGGCATAGAAGGTTTTGATATCTTTCGAAAAAGAGGAATTAAACCATTCTTTGAATGTCCTCTGTTTCATTTTGTATTCTGGTTTGATGGATCCCGTAAGTTCCCAAACAGATCCTTCGGTGAACCGCAGCCTAATTTCAAATAAACCTCGGTCCTTGCGAATATAGGTTTCTTCATCGACGGGTGAAAAATCGATTTTACGCAACATAACAAGGACAAGTAAAATACTTTCTAAATACTCAATGAGGTTCTTCTTTTCAGACCCGCTGATTTTGGAATCGTCACCAAGGTGTTGCAAATACGATTCTCCCATACCCTGGAAAAGACGGGAAACTTCCACCATTCGGTCTTTAAAACTTTTTGGATCCGATAATTCCTCAGGGAACCTTCCGTAAGATTTTAAATTGAAGTCGTTGGAAATTTCTAACATGCCCAAATTTTCTGAAAGTCAGTCATTTTCGTCAATCGATTCGATTTGAATTTTCAGAACCAACCCAAATTCTTGTCATTACTACCATGAAACAGGCAACTTTTTTCCTTCTACTTTCATTCTTCCTTTCCTGCCAGTCAGCATCCAAAACCGAAAGACGGCAAAACGCAGATTCCTCGGGGATCACTCCTGATTTTATTGAAGGGCTCTATATCAATACCAAAACCATTCGTGATAAAAAAAGATGGAGCCTATTATTCCAAGTAATGAAAGACGCAGGGATGAACACTGCTGTTGTCGATATGCAACCATATCCACCCACTCCCGAACAGGTAGCAGAAGCAAAAGCATTAGGTTTCTACATGGTAGCAAGGGTGGTTAACTTTGAAGGTGGACTCATCGAAAAAACACCTAACGCAAATTTAATGGTGTCTATTCAAAAATCCATTCGCAAAGCCTGCGAATTAGGTTTTCCAGAAATACAATTGGATTATATACGTTATGCTGATGGTGGCACTAATTTTAGTATGAGTTATGAAAAACGGTATGAATCCATTCTCGGAATCATCAAAGATCATAAAGAAAAAACCAAAGATAGTTGTTCCAAAGACACTCGATGGACAGCCGATGTATTTGGTAGAGTTCCTTTTATTGAAAACGATGTGATTGGTCAAAAAGTAGAACCGTTTAGTGAAGAACTGAATGGGTTATATCCCATGTTATATCCATCTCATTTTTACGGATTAACCAAACGAGTGGCAGATCCGTACGGAACCATCAAGGACGGTCTTGACCTTACTGTTAAACGTGCCAAACAAGGAACCAAAGCCATTGCTTGGGTACAAGGTTTTAATATGATGGTAGGCCCAAGCAAACTAACTTATACAGATTATATAAAGGCACAAATGCAAGGGGCAAAAGATTCATTAGGACATGGATTTATTGTTTGGAATGCTGGAAACGAATACATTGATACAATGAATGCATACGAAAAGTATAAATCTGAGCCAAACCCTAACAACCAGAAACTCACAAAAAACGAAAACTAATTGTAAGCTTCTGTAAGTGACAAACCAAAGCGGGGATTTATTTTCCCGCTTCTTCTATATTTTTCCGCCTCACGTAAGCATCTGCTTCTTCTTCTGAACCCAAAACCTGAATCCGTAATTCTTTCAGTTTCTTTTCTTTTTCTTGTGGAGAAAGGCCACCATTCTCCTTTAAAAATTCTTTTTCTTTGGATTCATACTTTGCGATGGATTCATAAAATTTTGTCTCCTTTGCCCTTTCTTCCGACAAACTAGCCGCTTTTTCTTTTCCAAAGTATTTGGTTTCAATTTTATTTAGGTATTTTTCTTTTTCTTTTGGATCAGTGAGTGCATTGAACTCTTTATCACGAAGGCTCATTTCCACTTGGTAATGATCATATTTATCTTCTCTAGAGACTAAAGCATCATAATAAGATCCATATGTTTTTTTCTTTAGATCTTCAAACTGTTTCACTCGTTGTTCAGCCGGTACATTGGAAGATTGTTTGATAAAGTTTTGTGTACCTTCTAAAAAAGATACTTGGGATTCTTCCATTCCAAAAACCAGATCTGCCTTTTCTCCCAGAACATCTCTTCGTTTGGCTTTGATTTTTTCATACAATTCTACAAAGGATAAGTCCGTTGGCTGTTCCCATTTTCTGTATTCTTCTTCATAACGAAAGTAGGATAGAAACAAATCTTTTACTTTTTCCTTATCTGGAGATTCATATTCCGAATCAAGATAAGCAAGGATGGTTGCATTGCACTGGTCAGGTGTATATTCGGGTTTACATTTACGTCGTAATGCCCAAACTTCCCAAACAAAATTAACCTTACCTGTTTTTAAATCTTCCAATAACTCTAAATAAGGTTTGGTTCGATCTTCTCGAAAAGGAGAAATGGCTTCATCCCAAAAACCTTCCCCTGTTCCCAGAGGCGAAATTCGATCTCTAACCATTTGTTCTTCTGGACTTAGTGATTGTTTCGACTGATCTGTAGTTGAGTTTTGTTTTAAAAAGTAAAGTAAACCCAAGAAGAAAAAAAGAAATATAACAATGATGATAATAATTTTTTTAAAATCCATTCTGACTGTATAAAAACCTAATGCGGATGTGTTTTGAAATTGATTCGAAATAAAAAAGCCGGATGGACATCCGGCTTTGGTTGTTGGTTTTTATAAACCAGCTTTTGCGTTTTTTGCGATGTTTAAGTACCAACCTTGCACATCATAATAGTTTTGTCCGCTCCAAGCCAAGTTTGTTGCTTGTAAGTGGTCAATCCCAGTGGCAAACCAATAAGAAGAAGGTGTTCCTTTCCAAGCTCCCCATTTTTGAGAATTCAACGGAACCACACCATCATTACCACCACCTAAACCGTAATACAAACCACCAGCCCAAGTGATTGGGTGAGTGAGTGCCATGATTGGGTGTTGGACAAGGTCTGCCCAAGCCATTTCACTTCCATAAGAGTAGTATTTGATTCCAGATGCATTTGGTGAATTTGAATTAAAAGTCTTCACATAACTTACAGTCAGTGATTTTCCCATAGCAATTACATCTTGTGGGCGACCATCACGGTAAACTAACTTTGCAAGTAAACTGAGTGCAGAATTTGCGAACGGTTGCAACCAACTTGGAATGGCAGCCAGAACGATATCAGCCATTGGTGCTCCTTGGTGAAGCGAATTGATGGAAGTTACCGTTTGTGTTTTTCCAGCAAAACCTAAGTTGGAAACCATATAACGAACAACAAGTCCACCTTGGCTATGGCCCATCAAGTGCACCTTGGAACAACCGTTTGCTGTCATCCAAGTAGATACAGAAGATTGGATTTGGCTTGCACGAGTAGGAATGGAGTTGGTTGCCGAACTTCCAGGAGTGGTGACTTTTGCACCTTGGCTACGAAGATAACCGTCTAGGCCTCCCCAATACTTGACTAAACCACCTGCAAGACCTTGGGTATCATCAAAACCAAGGATTCCATGGACAAGTGCGATACACTGACCATCAAGAGGACCAGCAAACAGACCGGAGGTGGGAACGGAGAGAAGGGTCGCTAAAAACCCAATCAAGATTTTCTTTTTCATATTTCACCTGAACTTTCTATGTTTTTTACAATATAAATCCACAAGAATGACATCAGTCAATAACTTATGGCAAATTTAGGTCAAATGTTTCGGAACGATGTTCTTAGTTAACACCGTATGTTCTCTCTTCTTGGCTGCGAATTCTAGTACTTACCACAAAGGGATGGGACAGACAAAATGGAAAACTGTTTTGACGAACTTAGTTCGTCCATAGACTTTGATGGGAAAAATGAGAAACCAATGGCAACGCCTCTTCCTTTTGGGAATTTGTTTGGGACTAACCACCCAACTTGTACAGTGCCAAAAAAAGTCAGAAGACCAAACAACAGAGATTTTAGCGGGAACCTTACTTGCGTACCAAGCAGCTACGACTATCACTTGCACCAGTGAACAATTGACGAAAACCCAACAAGGAAGGATCTTCCAAACTAGCTTTGAGTCGGCTTCCGAATTTTCTTCTTTCTATATTGTTCCCTCACCTTACCAATCGGTAGCCACTCATGGACAAAGTACGGAACAAAAACGTACGGGCACATATTCCCATAAAGCATCTATTTTATCTGTCGGCCCCAGTTGTTTTTATCCACAAAATTGTAACCATAGAGGGTATCCAACCATCCAGCTCAACAAACTTCCGTCAGGTGGATTTAAAACACCAGTCCTAGTTGAGTTTTATGCCTATTTGGATATGAGCCTTCCGAATAGTGCCGACTGGTTTAGTTTTGCGACTTTTTCAGCAGATCCCAGCGACCAATGGAGACGAGTGGTTCTTGTGAATATAGATTCAAAAAATTATGCTTATTTAATGCATGTTCCCAATCACAACCAAAACCAACATACATTCCAAAATACAAATACAAGTTTTCCACAAAGGCAGTGGACAAAACTCACAACCTGTCTCGACTTTTCTCCTTCGGGAGGAATGGCAAAAGTGTGGATGGATGGAACTTTGATTTCAACCGCCAATGTTTCTGGAGGCTGCGGTGTATTAGAACAAGCTCATTTTGGACTCTATGCTTCACCAACGGTCAGTGCTGGAGCCATTTATAATGATGATTTAAGAATAGAAGAAGTTTCTGTTTGTCCTTAAAAAAGAAGACAAATTTCTAAAATCAAAAACCTAACTCTTGTAAGTGTTTAACAGGAATTAGTTCCAAAGAAGAAAAAAGTCCATCCACTTCTTTAAAATTCCCTTGGGGAATATAAACTTTGGAAATTCCAATTCCTGCCAATTCTTTTAGTCGCAAACTGATTTGGCCGACACTCCTCACTTCTCCCGAAAGCCCTACTTCTCCAAGAAAACCAATTTCTCTGGAAACCGGTTTGTCTTTAAAAGAAGAAGCAATAGATGCGGCAATTGCTAAGTCGAGACTTGGTTCGTCAATGCTCAGGCCACCAGCAAGATTACTAAAGATATCTGATTCGGACAAAGGGAATCCCAAATATTTTTCAAGAACAGCAGAAAGTAAAATCACACGACGATTGTCCAAACCTTCTGCCATACGACGGGCTTGCCCATAAGATGACTTGGTGACAAGGGCCTGTACTTCTACACCAATGGCCCGGGAGCCTTCCATCACAGAAGACAAAACACTACCAGATCTTTCTTCTGATTCAGGAGAGATAAACAAACGATGACGATCGAGTACTTGTTTTAACCCACCTGAAACCATTTCAAAAATAGCAGTGTCACCTACCGCACCAAACCTGTTTTTAACAGCACGGAGGATGCGGTAATAATTAAATCTGTCCCCTTCAAAATAGAGAACTGTATCCACCAAATGTTCCAAAACTTTGGGACCGGCAATCTGGCCTTCTTTTGTGATATGGCCAATGAGAAAAATAGGAACGGATGTCCTTTTGGCGGTTTCGAGAAATACCTGAGAAGATTCTCTTAGTTGAGTGATGGTTCCTGCTTGGTTGACCAAACTTTCTTTCAAAATGGTTTGGATGGAATCGACAAAGACTACTTTGGGTTTTAAATCCGAAATCATCTGCGAAATATTTTCCGCATACACTTCGGATGATAATAAAATGTTTTGGGAGGTGACTCCCATACGTTTGGCTCGAAGTCCAATTTGAGAAGCAGACTCCTCTCCCGAAATGTATAAAACAGAACCTTCATTTGCAATATTTTTGGCCATCTCCAAAACCAGAGTGGACTTTCCCACACCCGGTTCTCCGCCAACTAACACCAAACTACCGGGAACAATCCCTCCACCAAGCACCAAATCCAATTCGCTAAAACCAGTAGAGGTGCGAACATGAGCATCACTCACCACAGAACCAATCGATTTTGGATCTGTATATTTTCTATCTTTTGGTTTTTGAGAGATGGGAGAATCAAACCTTCCAGAAGAAGTATTTTCTACTTCTTCAATTTGGTTCCACTCCCCGCAGGAAGGGCATTTTCCAGCCCATCGGCTGAAACTATCCCCGCAGGATTTACATTGGTATTGGGGGAGTTGTTTTTTTGCCATCAGTGTTCGAAAAGATTAGGCACTTCTAAAAGATCAAGTTCCACTTGTGTTTCCAAAAATCCAAAACAACGCTCTGCAAGTGCAAACCTATTTTCGCGAATCATCATCTCCGTTAGGATGGATTCAAGAGCAATTAAAAACCGAACATCTGTCGATGCATAGTCTACTTGGTCTTTGGTAAGGATCTTTTTTCCCCAATCAGAACTTTGATTTTTTTTATCGATGTTTTCTTCAAAAAATTCACGAATGAGTTCTTTTAACCCATGTTTGTCGGTATAGGTTCTAGCAAGTTTACTACCAATTTTGGTACAGAATACATTTTGTACTTTGATCCCGAGCCTTGCACGTAAAAAGGTCATGTCCATTCGTGCAAAATGGAAGATCTTAGTGATCTCTTTGGATTCAAATAATTTTTGGATGTGCGGGGCTTCTTTTTGGCCAGGAAGAATTTGAACGAGAGCGACTTTATTTTTAGAATCGGAAATTTGTACGACGCAGAGTCTATCCCTTCTAGGATTGAGTCCCATCATTTCACAGTCCACGGCCAACCGGTCATCCTTTTTGAAGGCTTCAAAGAAATCTTCGTTCAGGTCACCCTGGAGGACGACTGGTTTTATAGTTGAACGTTTTTGGGTCATAATGGCTTACTATGGAAACCACCCTAACAAAATCATCAAATAGATTTTTCCAAGATGAAAATTCAATACAGAGTTCATAATTCCGTCACCATTTCTAACTTTCTTCCTGTAAAGGCGGGGGTTTACCAATCCGAATGTAAAAAATTCGAACTTTTATTACCTTCCACTACGGATCAAAAATCAGGTACCGTCCTTAGTCCCAAACTCATTTGGAGAGAACCGACAAGACCCGAAGTAGGATTTTCAGTAGATCATTTGGAACTAGAATTGTCCCTACTCCCAGAAGGAAATGGATATTCTCTTTTCCAACATGGATACCAATCCTGGTCCATCTCAAGAAAAGTCGAAAGTACATCCGTCGACAAACCACCTTTTTTATCTTTTTTACAATACTCTCAAGAGAATATTTATTCAAAACATGAATCAAAGGTCGGAAAGTTTATTTCTGAATACCTCGCTCTTGTTTATAATAAGGAAACAGGTAATGGTGTTTTGTATGCTCCCATCGAACAGGGAGAATTTGGAACTAAATTTGAAATTGTCTTTGGAGAATCCGGCAATATAACATCCGTTAAAGTCGTTTACGATGTTCATTGTTTACCTGACCTTCGTCCCAATACAAAACTTAGCATCGCAAAAATCAAAGTTCTAACGTTTAAAGGAAATCCAGAAGGAAAACTAACAAAATACTTTGAAGAGTTAGGAAAAAAAGAAGGCCCAGGAAACTTACCAAAAAAAGTTCCGACTGGTTGGTGTTCTTGGTATTATTATTACACCAAAATTGACCAAAAAACAATTTTAGACAATTTAACAAAAGTTAGAGAATTAAATTTACCTTTTGAGTTCTTTCAGATTGATGATGGATACCAAAAAGAAATTGGAGATTGGTTAGTTCCAAACGATAAGTTTCCAGGAGGGATGAGAATCCTTGCTGATGAAATCAAACGAGTGGGACTAAAACCAGGGATTTGGCTTGCTCCTTTCCTTGTTCGAAAAAAATCAGAGTTCTTTCGCAAGTATCCTGAAGCCATCCTCAAAGACCAAAACGGAAAACCTGTTCCTGCCATTTACCAACCACTTTGGGGAAGAGGTTATACTTATGCCCTTGATATCACTCACCCAACTGCTTTGGCTTATATAGAAAAAGTGTTTTCTACCCTTGTCAAAGAATGGGGATATCCTTATTTAAAATTGGATTTTCTTTATGCTGGTCTACTTCCCGGCGATGTGTATAACAAAAGTTTGTCGCCTCAAGCTCGTTATAGAAATGCATTAGAACTCATTCGTAAAGTTGTTGGGAAAAACACATTTTTACTCGGATGTGGAGCTCCCATGTTGCCATCCGTAGGTATTTTTGATGGAATGCGTATCTCTTGTGATGTGGCTCCATTTTGGTATCCTGAAAAACTTCGTGTATTCTTAAAAGATAGAGATGCACTTTGTACAAGAACCGCCCTCATCAACGATATCACTCGTTCCTCGATGCACAGACATCTATGGTTAAACGACCCTGATTGTTTACTCGTTCGTAAAAAAAGAAACAAAATGAATGAAGCACAAACCAAATTGATGGCTTCCGTCATGGCTGTGTCAGGTGGGATGTTACTTGTTTCAGATGATTTGACCAAATTAGAAACAGATCGTTTGGATCTTTTAAAAAAGGCCTTCCAACTCAACAGAGAATGCCAGGCATATACACCGATACCTATCGGAATTTTTGAAGAAGAATTCCCTACGGCAATGTACAATCCAGCAGGTTATCTTGGAATTTGGAATCCAACAGAAGAAGAACGCACCATTCGGGTGGCCATCCCACAAGGATTAAAAACCAAAGAGCCGTTTTTGGACTTCTGGACAGGAACAATGGTAAACCTTCGAATGATTGGTGGCCACTTTGAAATCACACTGCCTGCTTTTGGGTCGGTGGTAGTTTCCGTTTGATTCAGAAAATTAATTGACGGTTTCTAAATTGGACTTAGAATCTTTGCAATTCGTCGTAAGAGGTTTTTTATGCGTATGTTCAAACATTTGAGTATAGTTTCCGTAATTGCGGTACTAATTTCATTTAACAATTGTTCTATTCTTGATTCGGCTTCAGGAAGTATCAGTCGATTAGGAGTTTCTGTTTCTGACTCTGCTTCCGCACTAGTGAAATCAGTTTCGAATAGCATCTCTTCAATTTCTGATAGCGGAAAAGAAAAAGCAATGAACGAGTACAAAGAGGATATCATTGCAAGCGTAGCATTACAAATTCGTTACGGAAACCAAAAACAAGAACTTGAAAACCAACTTTCTTTAATTGCAAAATCTCACGGTGTTGTTGCGTGGAGATCAAACAGCGCAACTTACATTGCGATTGGACAAGGGTTAAAACAAGCAAACCTTTCTCCTTCTGAAATGAAAATCGTAGCGGAAGATGTAGCAAAACAAAATGTTACAGTCGCAAAACTAATATTAAACGGGTACAATCTATAATTCAGATCCACTTTGGGCGGAGAAATACCGCCCATTCCTTATTCTTTTCACTCATCTATTTTTTATTTTTTCTTCCCATTCAATCAAAGCCGAATCCAAACCCATTTGGTTTTTTATACATTGATTCAAATTCAGGGCAATCCAGTGGCGGGCATTCTGCACTGCGTTTGGGAGATAGGGTTTACCATCTGCAGTATTCCTTCGAAGACAAAATCTTCCACATCGTCAGAGAACCATGGGATGAGTTTCGATTCCAATATGGAGTTGTACAAAATCGCAATATAGAACTTTACGAGTGGGATTTATCGGAACAATCCAAACGTCTTTTAAGACAAAAATGGAACGAACTGTATCTCGTCCAAGAGACACATATCCAAAATCAAAAAAAACTGGAAGAAGAATGGGAAAATTTAAAAACAAAAAGAACTGAAAATCAATTTTTATTACCCATTTCAGGATTTGGTTATTTTACAAATATACATGATCCAAACCCTTCCTTTCTGAATTTATTTTCTTTTTCAGAAGAAGAAAAAAGAGAGTTGGAAACTACCATATTCAAATGGGAAAAATTTGAAAAAAGTCTACATTTAACAGACGATATACGATCATTACCAAAAACTGAATCACCTTACCCTTTGGTCTCTTCCTTACAAACAAAAACAGAACAATACAAAATCATACAAAAAAGAATTTTTGTTCGCAAGTTTCTCTTAGATCCTGTTTTAACTTATGACCAAGCCTTTCTACAATTAAAAGGACCTAATTTCCAACTGGATGAAACCGAAAAAAAAATCTGGGGAAGATACCTCGATCATTTGGCAAAGGACCTAAGATCCTGTCTTTTTGAAATAGAATGTAATGATTGGGAGGAAATGACCTTACTCATTCGGATCCTCTATGTACAAAAATCGATCAAAGAAGGAAACATTGTATTTCCCAAAAAAAATCTAGATGGTTTTACCTATCTCCCTGAAATAGAAATACCTGAATCAATAAAAATCACCAAACAAGAAGAATATGCTATTTTATTTGAAACAAACAAAAAAATCTTTTCTTCAGGTTATGACCCCATTCTTTTTTTTAATTGGGAATCTTTTTTAACGAGATACCAAGGTTTTTTAGATTCAAACTATTTTATCGAAGGGATTGAATTCAATTGGAAAGGATACAATCCATACCAAAACAAATTGAATCAAAACATAGAACCAATTGATTTGAATAAAGATATTTCAATAAAAGAAGAAAATCTAGAAAGATACACAAAAGGAATTCAAAATCTATATTCTTATCATTTGGTGGATCAAAATTGTACAACAGAACTCATTCGTTATTTGAACGAAATGTTTCCCGAAGGTAAAATTGGGAATGATGTTTTTTGGAAACCAATTTCAAACAAGGTGATTAGTTTCAATTTTATCCCATCCGTAGCTGCTTTCAAATTAGAATCCAGTGATTCTACAAAACAAATCAAAGTTTATCCATCATACAGAAATCTCAAACGCAAACAACTTGACCAATTTTCAGAAAGGTATTTCCAAGATCGATTTGTCCCCACCTCAAAAATCTATAAAACAAATCCCATCGATCATTCGTTTTTATTTTTTACGGAAGAAACCATTTGGGATCGCCCAATTTATGGTTTGTTTAATACAGTGTGGGGGATTGGTTATACTACAGTGGGAGTGATCACCGCTCCTTTTGATAAAGGGAAAAGATTTTCGAAAGGAACTGAGACTGTATTTTATAGCCTTCCAGAACTTGTCTTTTTTAATATCCGTAAAGGTCATTTTCCTTTCATAACAGCAAAAGAAATTCCAGAAGAGTACTACGAAAAAGATTCCTTATGAAAACAGCATTTTTATATGTCCCTTATCTATTCCTTTTGGTTTGCCAATTTTTACCTAACAAACCTTGGTTTTTTCCAGCAAACTCCCTAGTTTACATTGTCATTGCCCTCTTTTTCATTTTTCTCCAATCCGTAGTTCTTTATGGAAAAACGAAGGGTCTCGTTTTCTTCAAAAATTTGGAACAATATAAATATCCGGATTGGATCGTTGCATTTATTTTCTTTGTCTGTTTAGTTTTATTTCCAATTCGCAATATGGATTGGGGTGATGGACTTCTTCTTTTAGAAACCAATCTTTTAGAAACCAAATTATTTGGGTTTCAATTCACCTTAGATGAAATTCTAGAAACTGTCCTTCATAGCCTTGGTTCCAATTTTTTATCGAATTTGGGTTTTTCCGATGACCCAAGAATTTCTTATACTTTTTTATCCCAACTAGCAGGAATTTGTGTGATTTTTGGTTTTTTATGGGCAGCCAGAGAAAATTTAAAATCAAATTCATTATCAATACTCATCTTACTTTCGTCAGGTGGTATATTGCTAAACTTCGGTTATGCAGAAAACTATACTCTTGTAACAGCAAACCATTTATTTCTCTATATTTTTGTCTCAAAATTTGTAAAAAATCCGAAGGGAAATGATTTATTGTTATACGGTGCAACTGCTTTGGTTGCGATATCGATGTTATTTCATTTGGTATCAGGATATTTGGTAATTCTTTTGGTTTACCTTTGGTATTTTCATTCTCCAAAGGAAAAGAAAATCAAACATTTGATTGTCTGTAGTTTCATCGGATTTTCTATCCTTCTTCCTTGGTTTTTGTATTTTTTATTTTTGCATGATCCATCCATTGATAGAAATAGTACTCATTTAATCCATCCTCCATTTTATCCGAAAAGTCGATTGATTTCTTTAAACCACATCAAGGAAATCCTTTCTGTTTTGTATTGGAATGTATCCATTCCTTCCTTATTTTTACTGTATCAAATTCTTTTCTCCCGATCTGAGTGGAAAAATTTTTTCAGACTCCCTGAATCAAAAGTCACTGTTGTTGCTATTTTCGCTTTTTTTCTCCATGGATTTTTCCATAACCCACAGTTAGGTTTTCCTGCGGATTGGGACTTAATGGGTTTTTATTGGTTACCCATTACCTTTCTAACTCATCAATTTTGGATTCATTCAAAAGAGATCCACTTTGAATGGATCCCTGTTTTTTTATTTGGCACAGTGATTGTTCTTGTTTCTGCAGTGAATTTAAATAAAACAAATCAAAAAAAAGAAATTTTATGGGAAGTAACAAAAACAACAATTCATAGTTATGTGGCAGAGAATAAAGACTATATCAAGACTCTTTCTAAAGAAGATAAAAAGTTTTTTGCAAAAGGTGATTTTTTATTTTATAAAGGACAAGTCATCACAAAACAACTTTGTGATTTCCCTGGAAAATTAGATATCATTCGCGAAATGAACACACATAGAACCAATTGGAAAAAAGGATTTGAAGATGGAAGGTTTCAATCCAAAGACGTACTGAGCCAGTTTCTGACAGAAGCAACTAAAACAAATATAAAATATATTAAATCTCTAGAAGTAAATAGGATATGTCATCCGCAGCTTTAGAAGAAGTTTCTAAATATTGAATATAGTTTGTGATCTCCGTTTTCATGCCTTCAATACGATTGGTTCCACCAGGAAGTTGGATCAAAGTTTGAACCAGCGGATGTGTGCTAGAAGCAAGAAGTCCATCGGAATATAAAAAGAGAAGATCTCCTGTTTCCACTTGGATTTCATTTTCCGCAAATTCCATTTCCTTCAAAATTCCTAAAATTTGTCCCGATTGGTCTTGTAAAATCAATGGGGCACGACTTTCTTTTTGAAATACAATTGGGAATGGATGACCACCTCTAGCATAGGTGATTTTTTTCTTAGGATGGTCCACAACAATACTAATTGCTGTCATACTATGAGTTCCGATAGCATTACAAAGTTCTCCATTCAACCGAACTAACAATTCAGAAGGAGCAACCGTTGTGGTTCTAGCCAATTCTTTATGAATCGTTGTCATCAAAATGGCAATGAGGCCAGAAGTTACACCATGACCTTCAATATCACCCATCAAAATTAAAGTACGATCCTCATCCAAAGGCAAAACTTGAAAAAAATCTCCTGATACAAAACTTACGGGTTTAATATCAGCAAATATCTTGTGACTGATTTGGGGAAGGTTCATTGTTTTTGACTGAATTTTTGCAGCCAACCGAAGATCCCTTTTGATGGACTCATCGATCGATTCCTTATCTTTCAAAAAATTATAATATTCAAATGCTCTTGAAATTGCTGCTTCAATCGATTTTGTATGGAAGGGCTTTAGAATAAAATCGGAGGCTCTATGATAAAGAGAGGAAACAACGGTTTGAATATCGTGTTCCCCTGTCATCATTAGAACTTGGGTTTTGGAATCATAGGTTTTGATTTTTGGTAACAGATCCAAGCCAGAAGTATGCGGCATATTGACATCCAAAAAGACGATTGGATTTCGTTCTGCTTCAAAGTATTCCAAACCTTGCAATGGGTTGGTAAAATACCGAACGAAGTAACCCAATCCATTGATAATGAGCTCTAAGGTTTCACAGATTTCTGTGTCATCGTCAATGATTAGGATCTCAGGTTTAAAAGAATACTCGGACATCTACTAGATGTATCGGCAAAATTTAGTCTTATTTTGAGACCAATGTGAATTTTAGTTTTTCTTTGACCTCATCAACTTTTTTAAAATAAGCCTCATGAAAGACTTTTTTTTCTAAATAAGGATCCGTGCAGGAAATCATCTCTCCATACTTCCACTCATATGGTTCTCCATTTTCATAACGAACTCTGTTCTGATGGATCTGGGATGACAAACTTCTCAAATTAGTGCCACGAAAATTTTTCACAAGGGCTCGAAATGTTCCTTCTTTTTCTGGATCGATAAAACGAAACTTTCGTGAAAATAAAACTGCATCGTGAAAGTATTCAGGCACATTAAAAGCACCTGATGTTCCGAGTCTTTTGGAAAGGACTCGAATGAAATCGGTGAATTCGTTTAAAACATTGAGTCCAGGATATTCTTGTCCAAAGTATAATTCTTTTTTGATGTCCCCTGGTTCAAAGTTAATATTTTGAGTCAGAAGCCAGTCGATATAAATCATTGGAAATTGTTCGTCATCACCTTTCATCTGAAATTGAGATACTTTCAAGCGAGTATGAACCAATATCTTTTTAGTTTCTGTTTTAATATAAATGCGATTATCAAAGTTGTTAAGAATTTCTAATTCGATGATTGGGTTTGGAAATCCGCGTTTTTCAACGGCAGAAATTAATCCAGCGCTTACTAACAGTTGTTCTACTTCATAATGAGTAAACCGGTTAAACAACCGTGGTTCCATGTTGAGAGAAGTGTTTAGTTCTTTGGAGACATCAACTAAAGACAGATCATCTAAATTCAGCCAATCAGATTCGTTTTTCTTTTTGTCTGTAGACGAAAACACTCCCATTATTTTTCTCCGAATGCCGTAATTGTATTAAAATGAATTTCAACGGTATCACGAAAATCACGAGCGTAACCGCCAGCAAGTGTCACAACACATGGAACGTTCAACGACTCTGCAAATTTGCGAACCATCAAATCTCTCTCTTTCAATCCTTTCATTGAAACTTTCAATTCTCCAAGAGAATCATCTTCATAAGGATCTGCTCCTGCAACATAATAAATCATATTGGAATCAAAATCTTTTCGGATTTTATTTAAGGATCTTTCTAATGTAGCTAAATATTCATCATCTTTTGTATTCGGTTCTAAGTTCACATCTAAGTTAGATTCTTCTTTTTTTGGGTAAAGATTACCTTGGTGCATCGAAAATGTGAAAACTTTGTCATCATATTGAAAAATATAAGAATTCCCATTACCTTGGTGCAAATCTAAGTCAATGATAAGTGCATTTAAATCTGGATTTGTTTCTTTTTGTTTTCGTATAGCAATTGCTACATCATTCAAATAACAAAACCCTTCTGCTTTATCCGGGAAACTATGGTGGTAACCGCCGCCCATATTAAAAGCAAATCGCGAAGTTTTTGAAAGTTCTGCCGCCATCATAGTTCCACCCACACCATACATAAAACTTTCCACAATACTTCGATTAAGTGGAAGTTCTGAATACATTGTTCGCGAGGTGTGTTCGTAACTAAACAAATCGTCTAAGTATTCTTTTGTATGAACGAGTTCTAAATCAGCCTCTTCTGCTTTTTTTGGTAGCAAAATGTCCCAAGATGCATAAACAGGATCCCTTTTCACACGATTATAAAGATGAGAATACTTATGTGCCGGGAACACATGACCCGGCAATTCGAGATTGTACGAAGAGTGGTAGATAAGAGCGAGTGCATTAGATGCCATTAAATTGATATTTTTGCGAAAAATGACACAAGTCAATTCAATCCGTACAATTTACTTGCAGGAAAAATCAAAAAAGCTAAGAATAGGGTCTATGCCGGAAGACAGCAAAATCCCGAACAAACGCACAAAAATCATCTGTACCATAGGCCCTGCCTCAGCTAATCGCGAAACCATACTAAATCTTATTTATTCAGGAATGGATTTGGCCCGGATGAACTTTTCCCATTCTACCCATGATTATCACAAAGAAATCTTCGAATTATTACGTGAATGTGAGCAAGAATCAGGTAAGTCCATCGGCATCCTTGCGGACTTACAAGGTCCAAAAATCAGAACTGGAAAATTAGGCACGGGACCTTTGGAGCTCAAATCGGGTGACCAAATTGCCATTAATAACAAGTCAGATTTCCTTGGAACAAGGGAAGAAATTGGATGCACTTACCAATACATCTTAAATGACATTGATGTTGGGCACAAACTTTTGATTGATGACGGCAAACTTTCGTTTGTTGTAAAATCCAAAACAAAAGAAAAAGCAATTTTAGAAGCGGTCATTGGAGGAACCTTAAAAGATAACAAAGGGATCAACCTTCCAGGAACTCCCATTTCCGCACCTGCTCTTTCTGAAAAAGACATCGAAGATTTACAATTCGCTTTATCTCTCGGCGTCGATTACATAGCTTTATCATTTGTTCGACGAGCCAGTGATTTAGAGATGGCAAGACAATTTATGAAAGATAGTTATGCAGGACTCATTGCAAAAATTGAACGGCCTGAAGCCATTCAGAATATTGAAGAAATCATTGAAAACTGCGATGGGATCATGATTGCAAGAGGTGACTTAGGTGTGGAGTTAGACACACAATATGTTCCCATCATCCAAAAAGAGATGATCACAAAACTAAACCAACAGGGAAAACCTGTGATTACCGCCACACAAATGTTAGAAACCATGATTGATAACCCACGTCCCACTCGTGCAGAAGCAAGTGATGTTGCCAATGCTGTTATGGATGGAACAGATGCTGTGATGTTGTCAGGAGAAACTGCCTCGGGAAAATATCCAATAGAAACTGTCAAAACCATGACAAGTATCATCCAAGCTGCAGAGGAATCAGAAATATATTTATCTCATCTTAGAAATATGGATAGAACTGAGTTTGAAGTAGAACGAACCGCACTTGGGAGCGCTGCTGAATCTATTTCTAGATTGATCAATGCAAAGGCAATTATCAATTTTACAAGATCAGGCTATTCATCTCTACTATCATCTGAGTTTCGACCTTCAAAACCAATTTATTCATTCACACCATTTTTAGGTACAGCAAGAAAGATGCAGTTGTATTGGGGTGTAGAAGCTTATGTGATGCCGATGATGGATAAGTTTCCTGATATGATTGCCTTTATGAGCAAAACTCTAAAATCTGAAGGTAAGTTAAAATCAGGAGATACTGTTGTAATTCTATCAGGTGCACCTGGATCTGTCGCACAAACTGTTGATTTTATTCAAATACATAGAATCAAATAACAACTGCTTTACGAATGCCTCGGGCTGCGATGGTCGCCGTAGTCCAGGCATTTTGAAAATTAAATCCACCAGTAATTCCATCTACATCGATTACTTCACCAGTAAAAAAAAGTCCAGGTGTTTGTTTACTTTCCATGGTTTGAAATTGTATATCCTTTCTAGAAACTCCGCCTGCTGTCACGAACTCTTCTTTGAAAACACCTTTTGCAACCATTCTTAATTTAGTTTGTGTTAGATTAAGACTCAAATTCCGAATTTCCGACTTGGAAATATCTGAATAACGTTTATTTGGTTGGATCTTTGTTTCTTTCAATATCCATTCCCAAAAGCGGGAAGGAAGTTTCCAATCCGGGTCTGGAGTCAATTTTTCTGCAGGAGATTTTTCTTTTTTAGAAAGGTAAATTTCTTCAATGGTTTGAGTCTTCTCCCCTCCAACCCAATTGATAGACAAATCTACTTTGTAATCTTCTTCAAATAAATTTCGAGCTTCCCAAGCTGACAACCGTAATGCGGCAGGACCACTCAAACCCCAATGAGTAATAAGAATCGGTCCTTTCTGTGGTTTGCCTTTGGGCAAAACTTTGATTTCAGTAAAAGGAACTACAAGACCAGTAAGTTCCATAATATCTGTATTTTCCAAGGTCAAAGTGAAAAGGGAAGGAACTGGAGGAATGATTTTATGTCCTAATTTTTCAAGGATGCTCCAAACTTTTCTATTAGAACCAGTTGCAATGACAACAAAATCAAAAGTATCTTCCAGACCACCTTCCCAAAGAATCCGAAATCCAAGGGAAGGATCTGATTCTGAATTTACATAAATGCCAACTAATCCTTGTTCAAAGTGAATTGGGATTTTTTTGGATTTTAATTCGTTTAAAAAACATTGGATGATAGTATCTGAAGAATCTGTAGTAGGAAACATCCGACCGTCTGCTTCCGCTTTCAGGGCCACTCCCCTTTTCCCAAACCAATTGATTGTATTCTTGGGTCCAAAACTTTCGAAAGCCCATCGCAGTTCTTTATTTCCTCTCGGGTAACGATCAGAAAGAAGTTCTGGATCAAAAAGGTTATGGGTTACATTACATCGCCCACCACCGGAAATCCGAAGTTTAGAAAGTGGTTCTTTTGATTTTTCAAAAATTTGGATTTCACATAAACCTTGTAACTCGGCTTCAATCTGTAGCGCAGCAAAACAACCCGAGGCACCTGCACCGATAACGGCGATTTTTGGTTTTTTTTTCAAACCTACCACTCACCAGTATTTGGCATTGAGGCCCAAGGTTCTTTTGGAGGTAAAGGACTACCTTTCTGTAAAAGTTCAATTGAAATAAGGTCAGGTGACCTAACAAAAGCCATACGGCCATCACGCGGTGGTCGATTGATTACAACTCCCAATTCTTTGATTCGTTCACAAGTAAGATATATATCATCTACTTCATATGCCAAATGGCCAAAATTTCTACCGACTGTGTATGGATCTGTTTGACCCCAATTGTATGTGAGTTCGATCTCAGGTGCGTCCGCATCACCTGTAGACAAAAACACAAGAGTGAATTTGCCTTCCGGGTGTTCATTCCTTCGTGTGACTTTTAAACCAAGGATCTCCACAAAAAAATGCAAAGCACGATCCAAATCCAAAACACGAATCATTGTATGTAAATATTTCATCTTTTCCTACTATAAGAAAAAGTAGCCGAGAAGCACAAGCCAAGAAATATATTTTGGAATCTCAAATCGAAACCATATCCTTTCTCCTTCTAGAAGTTTTCCCAAGGAAACAAAGGAAAAAACCAAAAGATAAAACACAGAAACAATTTCTCCTAAAGAATAAAGATGCATTCTTTTTAAAAAATATAAAGTAATAACAGTTGGAATCAAAAATGAAATCAAAAGATAAATTCGATCCATTGAAGTTCCGGCTTTGTGTCTGTATTGAGGTAATCTGGATTTTCTATCTATATCCCATCTGTTGTGATTCAGCCAAATTTTTGGATCTCTGACACCACGATCAAGAATCGATTGTAGGTCATCAGGCCGAACTGAAGGATAAGAAAAAAAAGAACGGATCCCTTGCCATTTATATTTTGTTTTCCATAAATCACCAAACAAATCACGGAACACATGAAGTTCCGCCGTCACAGGATCATAAGTTTTCAGTTGAGAAACAAGGCCATACCTAGGTTCTTGTTTTTCTTCACAAAAAGTTCCAAAGAGACGATCCCAAAATATAAACACTCCTCCATAGTTTCTATCAATATATTCTGGATTCATTGCGTGGTGGACCCTATGATGAGATGGTGTCACAAATATAAATTCAAACCACTTGTTGAGTTTTTTAATGGTGCGAGTATGAACCCAGAATTGGTATGTACGATTTAATGCATCAATGATCAAATAAGACTCAACTGGAAAACCAAGAAGCGCAAGTGGCAAATAAAAAAGTCCGATTCCTATATTACGAACAAATGACTGCCTAAGAGCAACAGACAAATTAAATTCTTCACTTGAATGATGCACTACATGAGAGGCCCACAATACTTTGATTTCATGGCTATATCGATGAGCCCAATAAAACAAAAAATCAAGGATTATAAAAAGGAGAATCCAATGCAAAGGAGAAGAAGTTGATAAAAAGATTTTTGAAAGAAAAGTTTCTCCCCAAGAAATTTTGTATAACTCACTGTATACAAAAACCAAACCCAGTAGGATTACACCGTCAAATATTCGGCTGAGAACTCCCAAACTCAAGTCCACCAAAGAATCTTCGTAAAAATAATAATCCTGCTTTTTAAAACGAGTATAAAGTACCTCGAGTAGCAGAAGTAGAATATAAAATGGTGCAATCGATTCGATGAGTCTCATAGTACGTCCTTTAAGATCTTACTATTGACACTAGTTTTAATAGAAAAGCAACCTCCTTTCCGATATGTATTTTGTATCTTTTAAAGAAAAAAATACAGTAAAGAAGAACTGTTACTTTATGAGGTATTTGAATTCTAAACTCATTTTAACCGAGTGCTTAGATCAGCATTCAACTCATTAAATGTATTGGTAAGACCAAGATTCCAACCAAGGACCAAAGCTTCGGGATCTTTTTTTTCAATGAGTTGGATTTGTTTGTAAGTTTTTCTGAACACTGGTGTAGAAATTGAATCCTTATCTTCATATACCACAATCTCAAACTCTAGAACCGCTTTTGGTTCTTTGGTACGAAAGTCTCCATACATTTGAGAAAGGTTTAGTTCAATAAAATGTGTAACATTGATTCTGGTGTTCATACTCGCATCCCATTCAAAGTTACCGGATTTTAAAAGAGAACGAACAAACTCTTCTTTAAAGTTATGGGCCGGAGGGATAAAAAAAACATTATAAAAATCGGATTCGTAAACAGCATTTTCTTTGCGATATACAAATTCTTTTCCTTCAAATCTTTGAGAAATAAAAACCTTTCGAACGACAAAAGTCCTTGGTTTCGGAACAGCAAACAATTGTTTGATTTCACCAACTTCGATTAAAAAAAATCTTTTTTCAGGAAATGTTTTACTAACTCCAAAACACTGGGCGAAAACAAATGTGAATCCAATTAAAATGAAAAAACGGGTCAAAGCTTTCATACTTTTATTTCCAAAGTTTAGACTTGTTTGGTGCTTCTCCGAAAAGAAACTGAGAAGGATATTTTTTCGCATTCGAAGTTACTTCTTTTAAATCTTCTGAAGCGATTCTTAAATTTTCAATTGATGTAGATATATCACCTTGATTCGAAGCAAGAAGTGTATCCAATCGTTTTAATGTAGTTTGTAACTGCGTCACTGATGCATCTAATTTTTTAGGCAAACCTTGCGTTTCAGGACTAGCGATGAGTGCTTTTACTTCTGCATTTGTTTTACGTAGGTCAACGAGAAGCCCAGTGGATTCACGTGCCAAATCTCCCAACTTTGCTTCCTGGATGGTTTGGTTTAGATTTCGAATGAGTTCACCCACACCTAATAGAATTTTATCAACATCTGCTTTTTCTACTTTGTCGAAAAACTTATCTACGGATGCAGTGAAACGAGAGATGGTACTTGGGGCCGAAGGGATATAAATTGTTTTTGGTTCCCATTCAATTGACAAAGGAGGATTTTTTTCAGGATTTAAATAGTCAACTTCAAGGTATGCTGTTCCAGTTAATCCTTGTGAGGCGAGGCGAACACGAAGACCACTTTGAATCATTCTCTGAACGGTTTTTTTTAAATCATTCCCGTATACACCCTTTACAAAATCAGGAACAGACATTTTAATCAAAACATATCTTCCATAACGAAGTTCTGTATCTTCTGTGAGTTTATCCGAATATTCATTTTGAACAAAAGTAATCTCTTGGACTGTCCCAACTTTTACGCCACGGTGTTTCACTGGAGAACCAATGTCCAAACCTTGGACCGATTCATCGAAATACGTCTCAAGGCTAACTGATCTTTGAAAGATATTCCCAGCAGTGAAAACAATTAAAAACAAAATCAGTGTAAAAAAACTAACTAGGACAAAAACCCCAACTTTGAAATATATTTTATTCGATTGGTTCATAATTGAGAACTCTCCTGAGGGATACGATTGAAGAATTGTTTTACAAAAGGGTCTTTTGATTTTTCTTTTAAATCTTTCGGTTTGCCTTCTGCAATGATTCCTTTTTTGCTTTTGTCTAAAACAATCACTCGATCTGCCATAGTAAAAACAGAGGGAAGTTCATGAGTTACGATCACAAAAGTAACTCCTAATGTTCTCGACAAACGAATGATTAGGTGGTCTAACTCCACACTAGTGATAGGATCTAGACCTGCACTCGGTTCATCCAAAAAAAGAATTTCTGGATCCATTGCCATAGCACGGGCAATGGCTGCACGTTTTTTCATACCGCCCGAAAGTTCAGCAGGATACAGATGAGCAAAAGGGAAAAGCCCAACCATTTTTAATTTGGTCATAGCTATTTCATTCATGATAGCCAAAGGAAGTTTTGTAAATTCTTCTAAAGGAAGTCGAATATTTTCTAATAAGGACATGGAACCAAACAAAGCACTTTGTTGGTACATCACTCCAATTCGATTCCAGATTTCTATTTTTTTCTTTCCTTCTGCCAAAACGATGTCATCTTCATCAATCCATATACGGCCGCTAAATGGTGAAGTGAGACCAATCATATTTTTTAATACAGTAGATTTACCGCAGCCGGAACCACCGAGAATTCCAAATATTTCGCCTCGGTTCACTTCAAAGGAGATATCTTCCATAATGACTGTATGGCCGTATCCCGTTGTTAAATGTTCCACTCGAATGATTGGTTTTTCTTTCATATTCGTAGATAAAAGTATAAGACGGAAAAAATTCCATCTAAGATGGAAACAAGTATGATGGAACCAACAACGGCTGAGGTAGTAGATTCCCCAACAGCCCCTGCACCTGATGCTGTTTTTAGACCTCGGTAACAACCAATGGATGCAATGATCATCCCAAAAAAATAAGATTTTAAGAGCCCACCTAAGATATCGGACAAACCCACAGCCAAATTCACTTGGTTGATGAAAGTAATGAGTGGAAAACCAAAACTAATCAACACTACTGCCCCACCGATCAGTCCGAATAAATTAAAAACAATGGTGAGGAGAGGAGTCATAAGTAAGGACGCCACCAAACGAGGGATAATGAGAAATTGAACAGGAGGAAGACCCATCGTAGTCAGTGCATCAATTTCTTCAGAAACCTTCATGGTGCCGAGTTCCGCAGCAAAAGCAGAACCAGACCTTCCCGAAAGAATAAAAGCTGTCATCAGCGGACCAAGCTCCCGAAACAAAGAAAGGCCCACAAGATTGGCGACAAAAATTTCTGCTCCAAACCTTCGCATCGGAATTGCAGATTGAAAGGACATGATAAGACCAAGTAAAAATCCAATCATCGCTATGATAGGGAATGCATTGACTCCCATGGATTCCGCTACACGAAAGGTGTCTTTCCATCGGATTTTTGAAGGATGCAAAAAAGAACGCCAAAAAGAAACCGTAAGTTCACCAGTGAATGTAATCAGATATTTGAATTCTAACAAAGAATCAATGGTTAGTTTCCCGATTTTTTCTGACCTTCTTAAAGAATTAGAATGTGTTTCCTTATTCTTTTTGCTATCGTCTTCGGAAACACTTAGGCGGTATCGAAATTGCTCACCTAATCCATACAAGGCGAACTGGATTTTTCTTTGTTCACATTCCAATCGAATTAATTTTAAAAATGAAATCCCTGAAGAATCTGCTTCCTCCAAATTACCTGCATGTACAACGATTGTGCGAGGGGGATTTTTTTTTAAGATATCGAAAAAGGCAGTCCAATCTTTTCCCGTTTCCGAAGCAGTAAGAACCGCCGGGAGATGGATTTCTAAGTTGCTTCCTTCCCAAAGAAAGGAGGATTGTCGATGAATGGTATCCACGTTTCAAACGTAATTCTATTTCAGAACGAACCCGAGGCAAGTGATTTTATTTTACAATCCAATCGATTGATTCAAATATGAACCACAATGTGGAATATCACAAGTCATTTGATTGTTTTTTCTGCCGGACTTTCCCTGCTCTTTGCCTGGGGAGAATTTCTTAGAAAAAACTCGAGTGGGCAAACCAAAGTGCAAGGGTTATTATTTCTCTTTGCCGCAATGTTCCAAGCGCATACCTTTTTGACAACCAGTGGACTTTACCAATTTTTTCCGCATTTTTATTTGGTCCATTTGCCTTTCACGGCTTGCATTGGTGCCCTTCTCAAACGATATTTTTCAGAACTTTGGGACGAAAGCCCAAACAGGAATCAATTTTCCTTTTGGGAACTGGTGCCCGCTGTCATTGTGACCATTCTATTAACTCCTTTTTACCTTTCTTCTGCTTCCGAAAAAATTGCTCTGCATACAAAATATTTGTTAGAAGGAGTTCCACTTAAGTTTCAAATCACAATTCTTTTCGCAGTTTTACCTATATTTTATGCTGCTTTTTATGTTTTTACACAAATGGCAAAATACATTCGTTTGGAACGATTTAAAAGTTCGGCTCATCTTCATTTGGTGGGAATTGTCGTCGGGATTGGAGCTTTTTCGAGTTTAGTGGGAGTGTATACTTTATTTTTCCACCAAAGGCATGGATTAGAACTTGTTTCGACACTCATCGCGTTCCTTCTCATTGGCATATATCTTTTGCGACAAAAAAGCCCAGAATTATGGGGTGAAGTTCAGAAGATAGTCATCGAAGAAAAAAAATACCAAACCTCCCAATTAGGCGGTTTCAATTTAGAGACTCTTCAAAACCAACTTCTCCGTTTGATGGCAGAAGAAAAAATCTATCGGGATGACAGTATCAATTTAGAAAAATTAGCCAAAGAGATGAACCTTTCAGAACACCAACTATCCGAGTATTTGAACCTACACCAAAAGAAAAATTTTTTTCAATTGGTCAATCACTACCGCATCAAAGAAGCCAAAGAATTGTTTGCCTCCCATCCAGAAAGGAACATACTCACGATTGCTTACGACGTTGGGTTCCCTTCCAAATCCACTTTCTATGATGCCTTCAAACGGGAAGTAGGTACAAGTCCTAGCGAATTTAGAAAATTGCTTGGGAAATGATCCGGATGGACCCGCTCGGAATCTTTTTTTATTCCGACTTTACCGATCCGGTCGATTTGGGTTTTGTTTTTTGTTAGAATGGTTTCATTCTCAGGGCAAAGGGTTAGGAGAGTTCTATGTTTGGTGGACCAGTTGAGTGTGATTTAGTTTTAGATTGTGTTACCAAAATTGGTTTTACGCAAGGTGTTTTAAATTTCTTACGTTATTACCCAATTGCAGGGTTAGCATTTCTATTATTCTATGTTTGGCGAAAGGATTTTTTTGAAACCTATCGCATCCAAAAAGTTTATCCCAAGGCTGAAAAAGTTTGGAAAGAGTTTCGTCAATCCGCAGTGACATTACTTGTTTTCACATTAGTGGCAGTCACAAATATCACCTTGATGAAAGCAAAAATTGTCCCAAGTGCAGTGTACTTTGGGCCAGTTACCAGTTGGTCAGGAATCGGATATATTTTCCTTAGTTTCGCACTTTTTACGATTTGGCATGAAACTTGGTTCTATTGGATGCATAGGTTCGCTCATATCAAAAAAGTTTACCCACATGTCCATTCGGAACACCACCAATCAGTCAATCCTTCTCCACTTGCTGCTTACCGGTTCCAAGCCACTGAAGCATTTTTAGAAGCTATCTACATTGTTCCTTTTGTTATGTTTGTTCCTGTCCATTTTTATGTAGTCTTATTCCATACTTTTTATGCGATGATCCTGAATATTTGGTGGCATTTAGGATATGAGTTTTTCCCAAAAGGTTGGGCATCTCACCCCATAACCAAATGGATCAATACATCCACTCACCATAACCTCCACCACCAAAAATTCCAAGGCAACTACTCTCTATATTTTAATGTATGGGATCGTCTCATGGGAACCAACTTTCCTTACTATGAAACTTATTATGAACAAGTCACAGAAGAAAGAGATAGAAAACGAAAAGAACAAAAACCAAAGAAAAAAGCCGGAGCTGAAGTTTTAGTTTCTTAAAACAAATTCGGGGTCGTTTGTTTATTCAAGAGATAACTCTCGACCCATCTATTTTGAACTTTTTTTTACAATTACCTCAATGGAAACTGGTATGGATGAGATTTTTTTCAAATCCATGTCCCCATTTCCAAAATGGAAACGTTATTCATTTGAGGTAAAAAATGAAAGAGTTCACATTAATTTTTCGAAATAGCAACCAAGAGGGAGAAAGACCATCCCCTGACCAAATGCAAAAAGTCTTACAAGAATGGATGGCTTGGATGGCAAATTTATCGGCTAAGGAACAATTGGCTGACAAAGGAAACCGTTTGGCGATTTCAGATGCAAAAACAGTTCGTCCGGGCAATTTGGTGACAGATGGACCTTACACAGAAATCAAAGAATTCATCAATGGTTATATCGTTGTTAGGTCAGAATCACTCACTGGTGCTGTTGAAATTGCGAAAGGTTGTCCAATTCTAAAAATCGGAGGGAATGTCGAAGTTAGAAAAGTCGTAACTCCTGATGACCATAGTTAATCAAGAAACCAAAATCCTATCGGATTTGTTTCGTAGAGAACAAGTAAAGATGACGGCCGTTTTGTGCCGTCATTTTAGTTTGAAAGACATTGATGTAGTTGAGGACATTATTGCAGAAACATTTTTACGAGCTACCGAAGTTTGGCCACAAAATGGAATCCCAGAAAATCCTTCTGCATGGCTTTACACTGTTGCCAAAAATATCGCAAAAGATGGTTTTAGAAAAAAAATATCTGAAACGAAAAAAATAAATCATGTTCTAAACTCAAATTTTGAAGAACCACAAGACATTAGTTTTGAAGAAAGTTTAATTTCCGACAGTCACCTCGCAATGATCTTTGCAGTTTGCGAAAATACGATTTCTCCAAAAAGTAGAGTTTGTTTAAGTTTACAAATTTTATGCGGCTTTAGTGTTGAAGAAATAGGATTTGCTCTTCATTCAAACAAAGAAGCTGTAAAAAAAATTTTATTCCGCGCACGCGAACAATTACGCCAATCAAAATTTGAAATCAAAGATCTTACAATTGATGAAATTAAATTGAGGATGGACTCAGTCCTTTTAACAGTTTATCTTCTTTTTAACGAAGGTTATTCGTCAAAAACAAAAGATTCAGTGATTCGTATCGATTTAATCAAACAAGCGATGAACCTGGGACTCTCCTTAACTCTTACAAAATCGACTAAAACACCTGAATTGTTAGCACTCATGTCTCTTTTTTGTTTTCAGGCATCTCGACTCGACTCTCGCACAAATACGCAAGGGTCAGTTGTGATTTTTACTGACCAAGATAAATCTAAATGGGACCAAAACTTGATTCAGAAAGGAAACGAATATTTTTTAGAGGCATTTAGTACAACCTCACGATCAAGATACCATTATGAAGCTGCCATTGCCTATTGGCATACGCAAGAAGAGTCCTTAGAAAAATGGAAATACATCTTAAACATATATGATAACTTTTTGGAAATTTACCAATCTCCGTCTGTTTTTTTAAATCGAGTTTTCGCCTATTCAAAAGTTAACGGAAAACAAAAAGCATTGGATGAAATGGAAAATTATAAAGATTATAAAAATCGTGATTACCATTCATTACTTGGATATTTATATTCTAATTCCAATAGCGAATTGGCTTCTCTACATTATCAGAAGGCAATTCAAAAAACAAAATCCAAAAAAGAAATCGCACTCTTAGAACAAAAAATCAAAGAATTAAACTAAGAAATATTTCGAGAGTAGAAACCTACTTATATAACTTGCGTTCTTCTTGTATCCATTGTAATCATTTTCCCTTTTCTTTTTTTAGATCTATAAAGAAACAAACTCGCCTTTTGGTTCTTTTTGAATAAGAAGTTGACTATTGATCTAAACCATTACCCTAACAGGACAGAAGGTGTCATATGGCTTATCATCTACAAGATAAAGTAGTTCTCATCACAGGTGCAGCCGGCGGAATTGGAACCGCTTGCGCAAAAGAACTGTATGCAGAAGGTGCCAAACTTGTATTAACAGATGTATCTCAAAAATCAGTGGATACATTGGCAGCTGAGTTTGCAAAAGAACGAGTATTAGCAAAAGCAATGGATGTTACTGATTGGAAATCCATAAAAAAAGTAACCAATCTATCCGTTTCTACTTTTGGGAAAATTGATATAGTTTTTGCCAATGCAGGAATTTCTTGGAAAGAATCCGCTTATACTGTTTTTAATAGTGATGAATCTGAATTTGAAAAAATTTTGGAAGTGGATCTGTTAGGTGTTTGGCGCACAGTCAAATCATCTTTACCTGAAATTGTAAAAAACCAAGGACAAGTGGTTGTTACCTCTTCCATCTATGCTTTCACAAATGGAATGTGCAATGCACCTTATGCCACTTCCAAAGCGGGGATTGAAATGTTTGTCCGTTCTCTTCGGGCAGAACTTGCAGGCAAGTCTGCAAGTGCCAGTGTATTGTATCCTGGTTGGATTACGACTCCACTGACAGAGGGTGTTTTTGGAGGAGATCATTTAACAACAACCATGCGAGAGATCGGATTTCCACCTATTTTAAGAAAAGCCATTCCTCCTGAAAAAGTGGCAAAGGCATTGGTGCATGGTTTGAAACAGCGAAAACCAAGAATCATCGTACCGGCTCGTTGGGTTCCCATCCAACTCTTCCGAGGGATTGTTGGGATTTTTTCTGATTGGTATCTCTCAAAACACTCCCGCGTCCAGTCCTTACTTTTGGAGTTAGAAAATAGAACTAAAAAATAAACATAGAGAAATTGATTCAAACAGAGAATTGGATGGCTAGATCGAATGGGTTTCGATTGGCACTCGGTGGATAAGGAAAGTGACTTACTTTTTTCAGTGATTTTCATTCGACAGTCACTTACCTTTTTCAATGACTTTCAAATTCCATTCACATCCTGAAATTACCTGATTCCAGAATCTTTCAACGGGATCTCTCCTTCCATCCCAATAAATAAACGCAACAAAGTTGCATTTATTTATTGCAACACAATTGCGTTTACGGAAATTGGCAAACGGAGGGTATTATGTTTAAATATTTTGTAAGTTTCCTTTTGGTGTTTGGTGTGGTTCGTTGCGGCACTGATAAAAATGAAGAGGGGAAAGATTTTTTCTTAGGCTTAGCTCTTATCTCTGCTTTTTCCAATTATGGAACGATTGCTTTTGCTTTTGATCCAGATAAAGATGATGAAATTTATCTTTATGGCCTAAAAGAAAATCGAACCATCAATGTAACAGAAAATGTTGGTAGAGATTTAGCTCCTCGTTGGAGCCCCAACGGTAAGAATCTTGCCTTTAATAGTCGCCGAACGGTTCATGGGCACAATCGACCAGAAATCTACACGATGGATTTTCCCTCTCGCGAAGTAAGGCGTATCACTAACACTTCTGCCCCGGATGAAAACCAACGAGCCGCTTGGTTTCCCGATTCCTCCTCAATTGTTTTTCAACGAGGAACCTATTTTGCTCCCTCCAAACTTAGATTGATGAAACATGATTTGAAAACTGGAACAGAGACTACTCTCTATGAAGCAGGAGATAAATTACATGCTGCTCCCGGGATTTCACCTAACGGAAAATATATGGTATTTCAATCGAATCAAGATTTTGCGGGAACCTTTCCCTCTCGATTGTACATGATGAATTTATCCAATTCCCAAATTTCAAATTTTGTGCATCCAAGTGTGGACTTAGGATCTGATGCCGATCCCAAGTGGTCACCCGATGGAAAATGGATAACCTTTACCTCAGCAAGAAATGGTTCAGGTGAATACAGTCATATCTACACTGTGAACTTTGAAACCAATGAAGTTTCACAAATCACATTTGGTAACTATTCTGATTCTTCCCCTGACTTTTCCCCCAACGGAAAAGAAATCGTATTTCAATCGAATCGATATAGAGAGTATGGCCTCCATATTGTTTCCTTAGAAACAAAGGAAATACGATACTTACGAGAAGGAAGGACTCCCGTTTGGTCCTCCCAATCCCTCCAAGAACTCGGATTTTAGTTCCATAACCTGCGGCAGGGATCGAGCGGAAATCCCTCCCCAGAACCTTGGGGAGGATTGGAGGGAGAGCCCGACCCTTCCTGCTTCTCCGTTTGGTTTTAGAAACCATTGGGGCCGCCCCAAAAAAATCAATGGAGGCGACATAAAATGCTTTAGGGGGAAGAAAAACCGACCGAAGGGGAATGTAGAGAGGAAGAGAAATATGTTTGAAGCAACACATTTCATGAAAACTCAAGACCTTTTGGAACGTGGCCTTGGTGCGGCGACCCAGAGGCGTAAAGTGATTACAGATAATATTGCCAATGCGGATGTTCCTAATTTTAAACGTTCGGAAGTGGTGTTTGAGTCTATGCTGAAACGCGCCATCGAATCAGAAAAAATTGAAAAGGACAAAGCAGTTCCGACTAAAATCACTAACGATCGTCATATTGAATTTTTTAAACCGCTAGATTATCGGGATGCCAAACCCAAAACCAATTTGGATTACCTCACAACGATGAGACCCGATGGAAACAACGTAGACATTGAAAAAGAAGTGGTAGAAGCAAACCAAAACCAAATGAGTTACAGCCTTATGATTGATCGCCTCAACCAAAACAACCGCCTTCTCAACATTGTGATGAGAACCAACTAAGGAGTAAGTTATGGGAATGTTTGATTCGATTAATATATCTGCCACTGGCCTTTCTGCCCAAAGACTCCGAATGGATGTTATTTCGAATAACATCGCCAACTCGACAACCACGAGAAATACTAATGGAGATGGCCCTTTCCGTAGAGATCGCGTCATCCTAACACCGATTAACCTAAGAACTAATTGGAAAAGCCCTGTGTATCCTTTTGGAGTCGCTCCCGGCGAAGGCAAAGGGGTAAAGGTAATGAAAATCGAAAAGGATATGAGTCCTTTACGACTCACTTATGACCCAACCCATCCCGATGCCATCCAAACTGGCCCGAAAAAAGGATACGTGGAACTTCCGAACATCAATATCGTCACGGAGATGACAGATATGATTTCTGCTTCTCGGTCCTATGAGGCCAATGTCCAACTCATCAATGGGTCCAAAGCCATGATGAATAAGGCAATGGAAATCGGTCGGGCGTAAAACCCGTCCAAATCCTCCGTGATTTTCCTTTTTTTTAATGTGACATAATTTTTTTATTTAGGTTTTCTGAATTTGGTCGATGTTTAGAGTGAGGAAAGACCCAATGTCCATTGATCGCATTTCCAATAGTAGTTCCCAAACTTACAAACCACATTCCCTACTCCCACAAGGTGACAAGGTAGGAATCTTTCGCTCTAACGAACGTCACTATGGCAAAACCAATGAAGCCAAGTCTCCCGATGAAGTGGCTGGAACATTTGGAGATGCCTTAAAAAAAGCATTCGAACAAGTGAATGACCAACAAGTAGAAGCAGATGAACTCACTCAAAAAATTGTTTTTGATCCAAATTCTGTAGAACTTCATGATGTGATGATTGCAGCAGAGAAGGCTCGGATCTCATTGACATTTGCAAAAACAATGTCTGATGGATTTGTCAGAGCTTACAGAGAACTCACAACGCTTAGATAAAATTTAAAGCACTGGACCAATCGATATTGGCTCGATGGTTTTTTTTGTTAAAATCGTTTCGATCAAAACATTGGACTATGAGGTAGGACGACCAAATACACGTTCGACTGCCTCATACCGAATTTCAATTTTATCACTGGGGCTGACACGCACTCCCCGTTTCATTTGGACCCCATCAATTTTTTCTTCATTCACATAAATCACCCAACCTTCTGACCAAGAATTGGATTTTCCATTCACTTCCATAATTTCTTCGGTTCTGTTGGTAGAAATAAAACGCATTGCTGGATCTTCTTTTTTAGATAACTCAGCAAGAATCAAAAGTAAATCCTTTGATTCAAACAAAGACGAAGGAATCGATTTGGTTTCTTCATACTCATCTGAAATAAATTGGATTTGGATTTGAGGTTCCTTGGATTTTTTCGATTTGGTTGCCAAAGAACATTGAACACCAAAAAAAATCAAAAAGGAAACTAAGTTGATAAAAATGAAAGGCGATAAAAATAAATGAATCCACCCATTCCTTGATTTATATAGATTCTGGTTCATTTGATTCAGTATATAATTATGTTGGTATTTATACTTTGGGTTGTTTCTTTTCAAAGGCATACACTAACCCTTGTGCATTCAAATTTACATCTAGATGTAGTAACTTCCAATCAGACTGAGTCAGTGTGATGGAATTATTGTTTGCTAAAGTTTGGATCATGGCTTTCACTTTTGATTCCATAAAAATGAGACGTTCTTCCTTGGGAATTGTCTCTAAAACCTGAATGGCTTCACTGCATAAAGTCAGTCCTAACTTCAAGTCCTCTGCATTCTTTTTTAAATCACCAATCGGGCCAAAGTGAGTGAGGTAAGCTACCTCAGCTCCCGTATCCAAAATTAGATTTAACGAGTGAATCGCTTCCGCAAAATCAAAGTCAGTGGGTGTTGTGGTAGGAAAAATAAATCGTTTTCCATTTTCTAATTGAGGATAAGAAATTCCAAAAGAATCCCCAGTATAGATCCCATTTGTTTTTTGATCATATATACAAAAGTGGTGGTTCGCATGTCCTTTGGTGTAAATAAACTGAAAGGAATGGTCTTTCCAACTAAGCCACTCTCCATCTTCCATCACTCGCACCCTATCTTTCGGAATGGGTTTGATTTCGCCATATAAGGAAACAAAGTTTTCTTTTCCATAGACGGACGTGGCACTTTTGATGAGTAAACTTGGATCTATCAAGTGTTTGGCGGTTTTGGGATGAGCGAGGAGGATCGCATTCGGACAGGCTTCGAGGAGTGCCCAGGCCCCACCAGCATGATCTAGGTGCACATGGGTCACAATCACATAGTCGAGGTTCTCAGGCTTGACACCTTCGGAATCCATGACCTTCAGAATTTTTGGGATGGCATGGGTGGTATTGGTTTCCACAACCACTCCATAACCTTCCTCCTCCAAAAGATAAGCCGAAGCCACCTCCGAGAAGTTTGCATACTCCGTATCAATCGTGATCACTTTGCCCATACCAAAATAGTACATGGGTAAAGTGATCTTTGTCAGCCGAAAATTATAAAACGGGAAAAATCACACAGGTAATTTTAAAGTTTTGTAAATTGATTCTGTTTCTTTCTTTTTTGTTTCTTCTGACCAGTTCCATTCCAAAGCAGCTGTGTCAATGATCGCTTTCATAATTTCATCAGAGAGAATCCCGAGTGTTCCAAGACCTGTTCTTCTTAAGAAAATATCTGAAAGGGATTTTGCCATTTCGTAACGAATCACATAGACAACTTCTGCCAATAATTCTCCATCCGCATTCAAAACAGCTGCCAAGTTTTTAGTCTTTCTTGCAAACTCCAAAATGATCTCATATTGTAACCCATAATGACGGACCAAATAATCGATTGTCTTTTCAGAGAATTCTGTGTTTTGTTTCTGAGCCCCTTGGATGAAAATTTCAATATTGGGAATTTGAGAAGCGTATAAGTATTGTTTTGCGGAAATATTCTCTGTTGATTTTTTCTCAAGTTTCTTTTTGATCCTTTTAAAAATCGATTCAGCAAAATTCCGACTTGTGGTGTATTTTCCACCTGCTGCGGTGATCAGACCTTGGATTCCATCCCTGGCATGATCATAAAGTTCTGACCTTCTCGAAGCAGAATAAGTATCATCCGAACTTTCAATGAGTGGACGAAGACCACCGTAAGCAAAAATCACATCATCCATCGACAACTTCTCTTTAATATGAGATGTTTCGTTGATATAGTCGATAAACTCGGAGATACTTTCTTTGGTCAGTTTCCAATCTTCCACATTGCCAAAATATGATTTTTCAGTTGGGCCAATCATTGAATGTCCACGCCAAGGGGCAAAACTGAAATGACCTTTGTCTCCCACATAAAGAGTCATTAGGTTTGTTAACTTTTTAGTGATGATATAGATCCCTTCCGATCTTTTTTTCGGCATGGGTTGTTTTGTTTTAGGAGATTTGGAAAGTATATTGTGAGTCCAAGGACCCGATGCATTGATAGTAACCTTAGAACGAATTTCGTATTTTTTATCGGAAAGTGCATCTCGCACTTGGATTCCGACCACTGCATTGTCTTTCCAAATCAAATCATCAACCACTGTATAGTTTGCAATTTTGGCACCATAGGAAGCAGCAGATTTTAAAAAACTGAGGGTTAACCTCTCTGGGCTCAAACAAATGGCATCATAAAAATATGCTGCATCTTCAAAATCACCCAAGTTCTTTTGGAGCAGTTCTTTTCGTTTGAGGTATTTATGGTTGGGAATTTGTTTGGATTCATCCCAAGTCCATTTGCTATCAAAAGAAAGAAGATCATATACAAAAAGTCCAATCCTTGCTATGAGTCCAGGTTTTGGAAGTACCATTGGATAGGGATAAACTAAATTGGGAGCGATGTTAGAAAGAATCCTTCTTTCTTTTAAGGCCTCTCTCACAAGTCCGATTTCAAATTGTTTTAAATAACGAAGCCCACCATGAATCAACTTTCCAGTGGCCGCAGAAGTGGCTCCGCCAAAATCTTTTTTTTCAAGCAAGGCAACCGTATAACCACGACTAGCCACTTCATAAGCTAAAGTGGCGCCTGTAATCCCTCCACCAATGATAGTGACATCAAATTCTTCACCATTGTAAGAATCGATAAAACGATCTAACTTTAAATTCATACTTTACCACCATTTGCCACCAAACGAGTGATTTGTGCTTTTAGACTCTCTCTTTCACTCTCGATATTCCATAGGCCCAAACGAAGAATGAGTGCCGGAAGTCTCCAAGCAGAAATTTGGGCATCGGTCATTCCACTTAAGCTTTTATATACCTTTAAATACCCACTAAGGATAAACTTTCGGATGATTGTATAAAAGATGATTTTTAATTTTGGTGTCCCAGGCCATAGTTCCCCATCAGTAAACAAAAGAAAGGTGAAAGCAACATCTGCAGCCGGATTTCCTTTTGCCGCAGTCATCCAATCAATGATGATCTCATCTTTCCCTTCTACGATCACGTTTTCTGGATGAAAATCCAAATGAAGAATGGAATTTCCATTGGGTAAGCCGGCAATATAGGATTTAGCAATTTCTTTTTCACCAGCGTCCAAAAAAGAAAGTGGTTTTGAATCCAAACAATGTTTCAGAATTTCCTTAATATCTTTAAAACGTTCCGATTCAATTTGATGGATACCGTAGTGTAGGCGCGCTAATTTGCCGGCGATACGAAAGAGTTCCAATGGATTTTTATCAGGAAGTTTTGTGAGTGAAATTCCATTCAGACGATCGAAAATAATTCCGAATCGATTTTCTACTTTGGCTTTTCCATAACATCGCATCCTGGATGCGCCCTTTCTGTTTGCCTCAACAGTATTTTCTACTTCTAAATCGATTTCCGATTCTTTTGCTTCTGGAAAAAAAAGTTTTAGAATTTTATTCTCAGGCAAAGCAAATAGATCTGCCGATCTACCAATCGCAAAAGGTTTCCCCAAACTTTTCATACTATATTCTTTGTTTTGTTTATCCATTTCCTATTCCCGAACTTATGTATTTAAAATTGCAAAATTGTTTTGATTCACTTTGTAGAGGTTTTGAAAGACCTTAAAGTTTTTATCGTAAATCGCTTTATGATTTGGATTGGGAGTCCATTTGTCTTGGATGGGGATCATTGATTTGATCTCTTCAAATTTTTGAATTTTTCCAATTCCAAAAGCAACAATGGCAGCAGCTCCCATCGCGCCAACGTTTTCCGGATGAACTACCCTTTCAATGGTTTTTCCCGTGATATCAGCTAACAACTGACAGATAAAAGCAGACCTTGCTACACCACCCACAAATCGAATTGTATTGGAAGTGGGTATCTTACGATGAGACAATTCCAAAATCCAACGTTTATGAAAAAGAATTCCTTCCACTACAGCTCGGATGAGAGTTCTTTTGCCTGTGTTCAAACTGATGTTAAAGAATATCCCTCTTGCTTTTGGGTCTTCGAAAGGACAACGATTCCCATGAAGCCACGGTGTAAAAATCACTCCATGAGATCCAGGTTCGGTATCTTTGATCGAATCAAACATAAACTCGAATAAACTTTCATACACGGCATCAGGACCATCGGTGATTTTCTTTTTTTCTAAATATAAATCTATTTCATCTAAGGCCAAATGGTCTCTTACCCATTGCAAACATTTGCCAGATGTTTCTTGTTCTCCAAAATAATTATAATACCCTTCTCTTGCTCCAACTATCGAGGCGATCCTTGCTCCAATATCCACTGTTCTCTTTTTTGTGACCGTTGATATCCACCCGGAAGTTCCTGCATAGATATGAGTGTCACCTTCACTCACTGCCCCAGCTCCCACACCAATCAGAGAGGCATCACCACCACCACCAAACACGGATATGTTTTCTTTGAGTCCCAAAAAATCTGCAGCTTCTTTTGTAAGTCCTCCCACTCGGTCAGAAGAATTGACTATCTTTGGCAAATGATCCAACCGAACACCGAACAATTTACATAAAAGGGGACTCCAATTTCCTTTTCCTACTCTGGAGTTATATAAAAAAGTAGCAAAAGCAGAATCTCTCGTCATAACGGCTTCGTTTGTAGAGCGTGCGATTAGATATTCTTTTACATCAAACCACCACTTTACTTTCGAAAATTTTTCTGGTTCATTTTTTTCGACCCATTTGTATTTCCAAATAGGATCCTTTACACTGGCAGCCACTGCTCCCGTGATCCAAAGAGATAACAAGAGTTTAATGGCGTTGATTCCTTCAATTTTAAAACCGTGTACAATCCCTTTTTTCATTTCTTGGGATGCTCTTTGGTCCATATAACTCATCGCTGGTCGGACCACTTGGAACTTTGCATCGGTAAGGACAAGGCCTTGCATCTGTGAACAAAAAGAAATTCCTTGGATGGAGTCTGGATGAATTTTGGATTGGGATAATATTTCTGTTGTGGTATCCTTCATTGAGGACCACCAGTCATCTGGATTTTGTTCTGCTCCTCCATTTTCTAAAAGATGGATCGAATATTCTTTTGTGGCAGATTGCACCAGTTCCAGCGCCTTCGAGATCCGGAAGAGACAAGTTTTGACTCCTGTCGTGCCAATATCATAAGTCAGTATATATCCAGATTCCATGTAAACTCCATCGGTTCGCTTCTGCACATCCCCCGGCCTATCTACCACTTACGGAGAACCGAACAGATGGGCGTTTCGTTTTTCTCCTGGAAATGGAAAAAAGTGAGTGATGACTCACAAAGATTTAGAATCATCGGCTCGGATGGCAAATCATTTTCCTTCGGGATTTCTCTGTGAGAGAATTTATTCCGAACAAATGGTTAAAAGTAAATTCCATCCATTGCAAAAAAGGGAGTCAAAATGAGCCAAAACCCTCCAAAACTATATTCTTACCGCTGGGTCGTTCTTTTCGCCTACATCGTCATCACCGCAACCATTTGTTTGCAATGGTTGACTTATGCTCCCATTGCACGCGATGCCAAAGAATTTTATCATGTAAGCCCACTCCAAATTGATTTACTCTCCCTTGTATTCCTCGGAGTTTTTGTTTTCATCGCCATTCCCGCATCTTATGTAATTGATACTTATGGGATTAAAAAAGGAGTTGGGTTTGGGGCCATACTAACAGGTGTTTGTGGTTTACTCAAAGGGATTTATGCCGCAGATTATACCATTGTGCTCTTCTGCCAAATTGGACTAGCCATAGCCCAACCGTTTTTACTGAATGCCGTCACAAAAATCAGTGTCTTATGGTTTCCCATCCAAGAAAGAGCCACTGCCGTTGCCCTGGGAACTCTCGCACAATTTCTCGGAATCATTCTTGTGATGATCCTCACCCCCATCTTACTCCAATCAGGAAATTCCATTCCAGGAGTGATGATGATTTACGGTTTTGTTTCTGTAGCTTCAGCCGTTCTTTTTCTTTTGCTCATCAAAGAAAAACCTCCCACATCTCCAAGCACTCACGGAGAAGACCATGAACTCCCTTTTTTGGAAGGACTTCGTTTTTTATGGAAACAGAAGGACATGAGAAAAATCCTATTTTTGTTTCTCATCGGACTTGGAGTCTTCAATGCGGTCAGCACTTGTATTGATCAAATTTGCGAAATCAAAGGACTGAATATCGACGAATCAGGACTTGTGGGCGGAGTGATGCTCATCTCTGGAATCATTGGAGGGATCATCATTCCTCCGTTATCCGATAAATTGCAAAAAAGAAAATTATTTCTCATCATTGCGATGGCAGGATTTCTCTTGGGCCTTAGTTTATTTACCTTATTCCAAGGATTTATTTTCCTACTCACAGGTTCCGTGATCATTGGATTTTTTCTTCTCGGCATTGGAGCCCCTATCGGATTTCAATACTGTGCGGAGATCACATCCCCCGCACCAGAATCGACTTCCCAAGGATTGTTACTTCTAGTCGGACAAGTATCGGGGATTCTATTTATCTTGGGATTAAACTTTTTTGGGATGATATCGTTTCTTTATATCCTTCTCTTCCTATCACTGATTAATTTTGTGATGGTGTTTTGGTTAAAAGAATCACCGTTTATGGAAAGTTAGGGGAAGAATTTCTAACACAAGAACTTGTTTGTGTAATAAAAATAGGTATAGTCCATATAGCCTTGAAAAAGACTTCCGAAGGAATAACTTTTAGAAAGGTTTTTGGATAAAGTGGTACCGAGTTTGGTTACGTATTTTACAAGACTTGCGTATGCTTCTTGGATGTCTCCGATTTGGAGTTGTTTTTTGTATGCATTTACATAATCATTCAAATCTTTCATTGGGCAATCTTCTCCTTCTCTTACTGTTTTGTTTGCTATCGTTATCGCATACAAGAATGCAAAACACACAAACTAACGATCGCTCTCTATAAGAACCCGTATTGATTGATTAAATACTCTTCCAATTCCAAAAAATTTCGAACGAATGGGATTTCCCCAGTTTGAAAATAAGAAAGATGCCTATCATCATGTGCGATCCCGAGGAAATGGAATCCAAAACCATCAGCAGATTCATAATCAGCAGGCGAATCACCTATATAGATGACCTCATTCTTACTTATATTCTTATTTTTTAATAATCCATAGATTGGTTCAAAGACATTTGGATTCGGTTTGTGAACAGCAGTATGATCAGAGGTTTGGATCTGCAAAAATAAATTCGTATCAACTTCAAGTTCATTCAGTTCGCGAATGACAACTTTTTCACTGGATGATGTGACAATTCCAAATTTTACAAAGTTTTTATATTTATCGATAAAATCAAAAGCATTCAAATGAGGAATGTTTAAATCTTTTTTTGAAAACTCTATATAGATAGACCAAAGATAATGAATGTCTGAAGAAAATCGTCCAAAGAGTTTCAGTAAAAATTCTTCCGCAGGAAGTCCCCAAGCCGCATCAATTTCTTTTTCAGTGATTTTCGTTTTAAAAAGTTCTTCCGATAGTTTGTATATCGTATTGTAACGAGTCTTTCTTGTTTGGACTAAAGTATCATCGTAATCGAATAGGATAGCCTTTATCATATCATTTATGTTATTGTTTGATCCAAACCTGACTCACAGTCGATAACTTAAAAGAAGGTTATGTTATCTAACCGCCCAGTGCCCTGCGAATCACTCGCATGACTCCCGTCACAACGTCTTCGTCCTTATCAAAAATATCTTCACCCAAATAGATCTTCATTCTTTCTTTATAATACACTGTGGAATAGGAAAACTGAAGTGTCATAAAAATATTATCGAGTAAAAAAGCAGATAGGTTACTATCCACATCGGATGCGATCGTTCCTTCTTTTTTCGCAAGGTTTATCATTTCAATATAACATTTAGCAGATAACGATTCTAACTCACCTGACAAACGAGTGATGAGTTCATAATTACTTTCTGTTGTCATTTCATTATAGAGGCGAATGATGTCTTGGTTGATCCGCGAATGGGTTTGGATGATACGAATGATTTTTTCAATTTTACCAAACATATCCAGATCCATGGAAAGAATAGACTCTAAGGTTTTTTCTAATTGGGTGATTCCATGGTCCACTACCGTGAGAAAAAAATCCTCTTTGGTTTCAAAGTATTTATAGAGAGATCCAACACTGATCCCCGCTTTTTGAGCAATGGTATTGGTATTAGCACTCGTAAACCCACGGTTGGCAAATTCAGAAATGGCTGTCGATAAAATCCGATTTCTCTTTTCTTCGGAAATTCGTTCAAAACTATCATTAAAATGCTTCGTTACCATATCTATCCCCGTCCAATAAACGAAAAAGGCTGGATTTCTCCAGGAAATTTATGCAATTTTCCAAAGAATCCGTCATTCTCGATCAAATTTATGAATTCCTTCTTGACAATGAGTGATAACTCACTCATTGTCAAGAAAAAAGACCCGGAAGAGGAAAGATTATATGGCCCAAGGCTTTTCCATGAACGAATACCCGAACGTAGACCAGATTTACAAAGACCTAAGGAAATTAATTTCCCTTCCGATCCGCTCCATTCGTAAAGACGCGATGGAGGACATCATTCATAATTACTTCGATAAAAAATGCAGTAAGTCCAAAGCCATGATCACGAAGGCTTCGGAATACATTCCTGGCGGGGTCCAACACAACCTTTCCTTCAACCATCCATTCCCTCTTGTATTCACAGAAGCATCAGGTGCTTATCTCTATGATTTAGACGGAAACAAATACATCGATTTTTTACAAGCAGGTGGGCCGACCGTTCTTGGTAGTAATCCAAACATTGTCCGTAAAAAAGTCATCGAACTTCTCAATACAACAGGCCCAGTGACTGGTCTTTTTCATGAATACGAATATAAGTTAGCCGAAAAAATTGTAGAGTTAGTTCCTTCTGTGGAAATGTTTCGAATGCTTGGTTCGGGAACAGAAGCTTGTATGGCATCCATTCGTGTGGCAAGGCTTGCGACAAAGAAAAAGAACATCGTGAAGATGGGTGGTGCTTATCACGGTTGGAGCGATCAACTTGCTTATGGACTTCGGATTCCTGGCACAAGACATTTCGAAGCCAATGGAGTTCCTAAATCCATTTTCAAATACACACAAGAATTTTATCCGAACGATTTGAACGCTTTAGAGTCAGTACTCAAACGAAATCGTTTCTGCGGAGGCACGGCTGCCGTTCTCATTGAACCAGTAGGACCAGAAAGTGGAACAAGACCTCTTGACTTTGATTTCAACAAAGGAGTGAGAGAACTTTGTGATAAATATGGTGCTCTTCTGATTTTTGATGAAGTGGTGACTGCCTTCCGCATTGGTCTTAGCGGTGCCCAAGGGTATTTCGGTGTGAGCCCTGACCTAACCATCTTTGGAAAAGTAGTAGCGGGTGGATATCCTTCGGCTGGTGGACTTGGTGGTAAAAAAGAATACATGAAGTATGTATCTGCTGGATTACAAACGGGCACCAAAAAGGCGTTAATCGGTGGAACGATGGCCGCAAACCCACTCAGTTCTGCTGCTGGTTACTTTACACTTTGTGAAATGGAAAAAACAGGAGCTCTTGAAAAATCAGGTAGGGCAGGAGATCGCCTAACCAAAGGATTACAAAAACTCATCAAAAAGTATGACCTTCCTTTTGTTGCCTTCAACCAAGGTTCCATTTGCCATTTAGAAACCGTTGGTACTATGTTACTCGATATCAATATCAAGAAGTTCTGGACCATCAAAAAAACAATCGCAGAAGCACATAAACGAAAACATGCGATGGAAGAAATGGGAGCTGCTTATATGTCGGAAGGTCTTGTGACTCTTGCCGGAAGTAGACTTTATACCAGTGCTTCCGATACAGATGCGGTGATTGACGATGCCCTCAAACGATTTGATCGTGTGTTCCAAAAAGTGGAAGGTGTCGCTTAAGGAATTTGGTTTAAGAGTCGTAAAAGAAAGTTTCAGTCTAATCGACTAACATTTCTTTTATGACTTTTTTAATTTTCTGAATGGTTTTAGAATCTGCTGTCCCTAGTTTTTGGACTAACCTGGATTTATCAACGGTTCTGATTTGGTCTAAAACGACAGAACCGCTTTTCCCCTGAAAGGTTAGCGCCACTCTTGTGGGATAACTTTTAGAAGCGGTTCTCATCGGCGCAATCATCACAGTTCCAATGAACTGATTCATTTCATTAGGCGAGATCACAATACAAGGTCTAGATTTTTGAATTTCAAACCCAACGGTTGGATCTAAATTGATTAAGTAGATTTCGTATTGATTGATTACCATTCCCAATCCTGTGAATTCAAATCAATAGAATCTGGAATGAGTAACTCATCCTCGTTTTCTTTTGCCATCGCTTTGAATTGCTCTTCCCAACCCATTCGCGGTTTGCTTTTATGAGGGGTGATGATGATTTTATTGTCCTCTACCAGTAGATCGACTTCATCTTCTATCTGACATTCCGCTAAAACTGTTTTGGGAATTCGGATTCCTTTCGAATTTCCGATTTGTATGACTGCCGCTTTCATTGTAATTACAATGTAATCACACAAAAAAGATGTCAATGCGAATCCCAACCGAAATCCCCCTTAATTTCCGCCTACTCCCGAAAAGTACTTGTACATTTCGGATTTGCCGAGAGATTATGTCTCAAATCTCGACGAGGCCCGTACTATGCCTGAACCACTGCAAAAGATCATCGATAATCTCAAAGAGTTGTTAAACAAACTCGATAAAACCAAAAAAATGATTTTGGGTGGTGTGCTCGCCGTTGTGGTGGTGGCAGTCATCATCTTATCCAATGTCTCGTCACAACGAAACCGAGTGGTTCTCTTTAAGGATTTGGATTCCAAAGACTTTTCAGAAGTAACCAAAAAACTAGATGCTCTCGGTTATTCTTATGGTTCGAGTGATACAAGTCTCATCACTGTAGATCCCGAACAAAGACAAGAAATCGTCACAAAACTTGCGCAAGAAAATTTGATTCCTGCTGGTGTCACAGGTTGGGAACTATTCGACATTGAAAAATTCACTGAGACCCAATTCGACAAAGACATTAAAAAGTACAGAGCTCTCAAAGGTGCGATTGAAAAATCACTCAATACCTTAAGACCGATTGAAAGATCCGATGTCAATATCGCCATCCCAGAGGGAGATCTTTTTGAATCCAATTCTTATCCAGTCAAAGCCAGTGTGATATTACACTTCAAACCTGGTGTGGAAGGAATGAGTAAAAAAGAAATCAAAGGGATTGTGAACTTAGTCGCACGTGCTGTTCCTAAGTTAAAACCAGAAAACGTAAGTGTTGCCGATCCCGATGGAAAAATCATTTCTGACTTTGAAGAAGATTTAGAAAAAGAAAGATTAGAACTTCGTATCGTCCAAGAAAAACTGAGAATCGAAGAAGAAGAACGAGTCAAAAGACTCATCGACATTCGCAATACCCTTCGTTGGTATTTGGGTGGTGAAGACCGTGTTGATATCACACGTTTTGAATATTCTTTTAACTGGGATCAAGAATCCTTAACAGAAAATGAAGTATTACCCGTTGTTGCGGAAGAAGATAACCCTGATACACCATATAACGAAAGAAAGTTGGTGGATGGATATTCCTTAAAAGTATCTTCCAAAGAAACAAAAGAGTCTTTTAAGGGACGTGGGTTCACTCCCGATGGTCCTGCTGGTACAGAACCAAACCTTCCTCCTGGTTATAAAGATACAGACTACCAAAAAGCAGAATATTCCAAAGACGAAAATATCAATAACTACGAATTCAACAAACGTGTGAAAGATATCAAACGCCAACCTTGGAAAATTGAAAAGATTGGACTCTCTGTTGTTGTAGATGGTGTTTGGGAACGAAAAGAAAGAGAAGATGGAATGGGATATGATAGAAAATACATTCCTGTTGCGGAAAGTGATTTAAAACTCGTTCGTAAAAACTTAGAAGCTGCGATTGGTTATACAAGATCACGTGGTGACCAAATCAGTGTCATTACCATTCCGAAAGATAGAACCGAACAATTTCGTTTAGAAGATGAAGAGTTTCAAAAACAACGTGCCATCCGCAATATGGTGATTGCTTCACTTGTAATTCTTATCTTACTCATCCTTGCGATCTTAGTTTACCGTGCGATCAAAAAAGAAATCGCAAGAAGAAGAAGACTCAGAGAAGAAGAACTAGCGGCTCAACAACAAATGATGAGGGAAGCTGCTCTTCGAGTGATGGACGAAGGGGGAGCAGAAGTCGAACTCTCCCTCGACGAAAAACTGAGACGCGAACTTTTAGAAAACGCAATCAACCTGGCAAAAGAAAAACCAGAAGATGTGGCACAGCTACTACGCACTTGGCTTGCCGAGGAAGAACAAACTTAAAGAAACTTAAGTTAAGATTCTTTTTTCCAACGGATATTGGCACCATGAGTGATCCGGGAATACACTTCCCGGAAATACTGGTTAGGTGCCTTTCCATCCGGATCTTGCGAATAACGAGGTCTTAGGCGGTGGACAAAATACATATCCAAATCCCCTTTATTTTTTCCGTGAATTTTCCCTCGGTATTCGGTAACAAAAAAATACTTCACTAACTCATAGGTTTCTTTGGAAACATTGATTTTACCTGTTTCTCCGCCAGACTCCATTCGTGAGGCAGTGTTCACTGTATCTCCCCAAATGTCATAAGCAAACTTAAATCGTCCAACAACTCCCGCCACAACCGGTCCAGTATGAATCCCTAAACGAAGTTCCCAAAATGGTAAGTTCAGTGTCGTTTTAATTTCCTTCAATTGGTTCATAAAACTTTGGACTTCTAATGCCGCCAAACAAGCGTCAATGGCACTAGTTCTCGTTTCGACAGGCACACCACCGGCACACATATAACTATCACCAATGGTTTTTAATTTTTCTAAATTGTTTCTAAGAATGATTTCATCGAACTGAGTGAAACAGGCATCAAGTTCTTCAATTAGGCTTTGTTCATCCATCCCTTCGGCGACTTTCGTAAATCCTTTGAAGTCAGTAAAAAGGACTGTGACGTTTTCAATCCGAGAAGGTGTCACACTTCCCTTTTGTTTTAATTCCTGTGCAACTTTATAAGGCAAAATATTGAGTAATAATTTTTCGGATTCTTCTCTAGCTTCTTCTGCTTTGTCCTGGGCAATCAAAGCTTTTTCCCTTTCTTCATCTGCTTTTTGTTTTTCTAAATCTAACAAAAAATAGCTGATGTCGAGTTCTTCTGCCAAAGGACGAGACATGATGTAAACCACAAGGTAGTTAAACAATACAAGTGGGATGACAATCATGGTCAAATGAAATGCAGATTCTCCTACACCGTATTGTTCACGGATCATAGGAAAATACAAAATGGCTGCAATGGCCATGGTGATGAGACCTAAATTGGCAAGCCTTTGGCTAAGTTGGATGGTTCTTCCTTCCAAAGACAAGGCCCCATGTCGGAGGACCGCATAACCGAGTAAAAATGCGGGTATAAATTGAAAATCCGCCAATGGATAGATGGGAAATCCATGACTTGGCAAAAGAGCAGCTAACAATAAAACAGCGGATAATAAAAAAGATCCAATGATCCATTTGGATGCAAAGTTTATATAACCTTTGTTTCTTAAAAAAGTAATTAACACTAAAACTAGAGCAATGGCACCGTTGATTCCCACAAGAAGTTCTGCAGGTCCTCCATGATGAACTCTTGACCAAGGGTAATCAAAATATCCGACAAATAAATAAGGCGAAGGAGCAAGGATGGCTGCACTCACACAGAGTAAATCAATCCCTTGTACCCATCTGGGAGATTTTTGACCGATGGCTTCAAATACTAAACGCACCATAATGCTTGGTGCAAAAGCAAAAGCCACAAAGGTCATTTGCGAAATCCGAAGTTGCACAACATAGGATATGTTTAATTTCAAAGGAACCGACTGAATGACATAAAATCCAGTGAGGATGAGGGCAAAAGCACAGAGTTGGTTGATCCTTGCTGATGGATTGGCTCCCGCAACAATGATGGAAAGAAATACGGCACCAAACACGGATACTACGGGAGGAATTCCCCAAGGATACCATTTAGCTGACTCGTAAGCTTCTGGAGAGAGACCAAAGGAAACACCAAAAGAAATAAAAATCAAAACAAAGGATAAAAGCGCAAATAGAAAATAGAACATCCCATTCTTTTGAAACAAAAGTTCATTTACATCAAAAAAATCAGAACGAAATACTCCATAAGCCACAAGTAACATTGGAATGAATAAAAAGAATCCACCTGGGTACACTTTGAATCCAAGAATACTCGGTGCATTCATCGTTGTGAGTAAAAAAAGTAAATTCACACCATGAAATAACGTTAGGTGATAATGTTTACGAATGTATTGGTAGTGTTTGATAAAAGATGGTAATATTAATAAGAAATACCCTAGTGGTGCCAAAATCCCCCAAGGCCGAACAAAAGAACTTCCTCTCGGATACTTACCAAAAGTGAATTCGAAAACCGTAGTTTCAAATCCTTTCCCAATCAAAACACCAAAGTATAATACAAAACTTGCGAACCAACAAAGATAGGAATAATATAACAGGAGTTTACTTTGTTTGCCAGTCATATGGTAGGCCAAATAAAAAGCCGTTGGTGCGAGTGGAGCGACTAAAAAGTAAAGTAGGTCATTCCAAAAGACTAATGTATGTACATCTTGAATCCAAGCTCTAGTCGTAAGGACAAGCCCCACCGATCCAAAACTAATAAATGAAATGGTAAGGTTTAAATGAAAAATTTTATTATCAACATCTGATTTACGAAACTTTTGAAAGGCAAAATAACTAAGAAATACCCCTACAAAAAAAGTAAGGATACCAGGTGCTCCATAGGGAATCTGATGCCAAAAATATTCCCAATCCGAAAGAGTGCCTTCCGGTTTTACAAAATAGATGAGAGGGTATGATTCCATCCCTTTAAAGATCGGCTTTCGGGAAATGAGAAAGTAGCAAATTCTTCTATTTGACTCACTTCCTCTTTTGTTGTTCTATGTCGGATATGGTTGATCTAAACTTTCCAAAAAAGAACGCTACTGAATGGTTAGCGGCTGGTAAATTTTTCGAATATAAGAAGTTTCAAATCTTCTTTATCCAAGAAGGAAGAGGACAAAACTTAATTCTACTTCACGGATTCCCCACTTCTTCTTGGGACTATTCCAAAATCTTCAATGGACTTTCGCGTTACTTCAATACAATCGCAATTGATTTTTTAGGATTCGGATATTCTTCCAAACCCAAAAAACATAAATATACCTTAATCGAACAAACAGATATTATAGAGAACTTTATTGAAAAGAATGCACTTCGAAGAGTGAAATTTGTTTTTCATGATTATGCAGTTAGTGTGGGCCAAGAAATTTTAGCAAGGCACTTAGAAAGAAGTGATCGTAAATATGAAATAGATGGTGCTGTATTTATGAATGGAGGACTTTTCCCTCACCTCCACAGACCCACGTTCAAACAAAAACTCCTCGCCACACCTATATTAGGTGCTATTTTATCCAGGTTTTATGATGAAAAAAAATTTGGAGTGGCATTCGCACAAGTATTTGGAAAAAACACAAAACCAAGTGACAAAGAAATTTCTGTTCTTTGGAAACTCATCACTTATCCAAACAAGGTTTTGATCCCACATAAACTTCTGAAATACATCAAAGAAAGAAGGATCCATGGGGAAAGATGGAAAAATGCCCTCTTGCAAACAGAAGTTCCTCTTCTTTTTATCAATGGAGGAGAAGATCCGGTGAGTGGTCGTCACCTAGCTGATGAAATTGAAAAACTCCCGATCAAAAATAAAAAACTCATTCGTTGGGATTCGATTGGCCATTACCCACAATGGGAAAATCCAGAAGAAAGTTTTAAAGAGATTTATGAATTTTTAAAATAAAGACTAAGATCTGTCGGAAGGAACGGATCCCGGACCTTCCATTCCAGTCCCATCCTCCGTTGGATCGGGATTTGGATTTTGTTCCTTTACCTTGTAACGGATCTCGATTTTTTCTGGGCTAATTTGTAAAATTTCAATCCCTTTTAAATCTTTGTTTTTAATGATCCGAACCTTAGCAACTTGCGGTTGTAATTCGGGGATGATTTTATTTTTGATAGGATCAAAGATATAATTACAAGGAACTTGAGCGGTAATCCCGGTAAGGATTTGCGCTGATCGAATTGGTTTTAAAGAAAAATACCGAATCGCAACTTGTTCTTCTGAAAGTTCTGCATCCAACCGAATGTCTTGTCCAGAGCAAACAATAGGAATTCCTGCAGCAGTTTGTTCCCCAGTTTTATACGACAAAGGAATGATATTTACATTCACAGTAACATCCCGAGACCCAAGGACATTCACACCTTTAGGGAGATCTGGGATCCGAACTGTTTTCGCAAATGGTTCTTTTTTATCGGTGAGAGAAATTTCTGGCAATACGACCTTTGTGATTTTTTCCAAATCTTGTGGTTTTCCACTGAGTGTGATTTTTTGAGGACTCACAATTTGAGTCAACTTTTCGAAGTTAGCTGGTGGTGCTCCTTCAAATACTACTTCTATAGGAACAATTTTTAATCCACGAGATTCAATTTCAACTGGAACTGTTTTTTTCAGTTTGGTGACTTTTACCCCACTTGGGACACCTACGATTTTTTTGATTGGCACTTCCGTTACGCCCAACTGAACGTCTTCTGGATCAATCACGGCTTTCATAAATTGGGAATAATAATTGACCACATCCTTCAATCCTTCCACTCGAACGGGAATTGTTTTTTCAGGATTTTTAGAATAGTTTAAATTGCCAGATAACTTCGGATAGTCGACAGGAACATTGATTGTTTTAATTAAAACTTTGGAGTTTTGAAGATTCACATAAAAAATACTAGCGATGATTAGCGAAACAAGTTTTGCCTTCCAATTTCGGACTATTTTTCCAAAAAGTTTTACGATCATATACTCACACCAGTATCTTTCTCTTTTGGTTTACGAAGAGAATCGTCTTTCGACCTACGAGTTCCACTCATAAGCCCACTCACTAGCGCTTTGAGTTCGAGAGGTTTGACTGGGTGCAACATTTCCCCTTCAAAACAAATGGTAATGTCGCCCGTTTCCTCTGATGTAACAATAATAATAGCATCTGTTTCTTCAGAAAGTCCTAAAGCGGAACGGTGCCTTGCACCTAGTGTGGCAATTTCTACTGAACTACTCATTGGCAAATAAGAGGCAGCACAAACAATACGATTTTGTTCGATGATGACAGCTCCATCATGCAGGGGAGAATTTTTAAAGAAAATAGTTTGTAATATTTCCGACGTGACTTGTGCATCCATCGGCACGGCATTTTCAGATATATCTTTTAAACTTATATCTTTGACGAGAACAATGATGGATCCTGTTTTTTCTTGCGACATGATCCGAACTGCTTCCACAATCGGATCTAAATCAAAGGTTGGTTTGAGAAAAAACAATCGAAGGAGTCGGATCCTTGCTAAGTCGCCTGTCAAACGGCGAAGTTCTGGCTGCAGAAGAACAATGATTGCAAATACCAAAGCTGGACGAATGTTTGTGAGAATCCATTCCAGAAGTTCAAACCCTAAGTATTCCGCAAGGCTCCCTGAAATCCAAATGATCCCCACACCTAGCAAAAGTTGGATCCCGCGTGTTCTACGAAGTGTTGTATACGTTTTATAAATTAAAAATGCGACGATTAATACATCTAAGGATATGGAGATATAATTTTTACTCCATGGAATGATGTATAATCCTCGAAAAAAATCCAATTTATATTCCTAACACATCAAACATATTATAAAGGCCTTTGGACTTTCCGTGTAAAAATTCCGCTGCTTTTACTGCACCAGTAGCAAATGTTTTGCGGTCTTGTGCTTTGTGAGTGATTTCAATTCTCTCTTCTGGACTTAAAAAATATACTGTATGTTCGCCAACCACTTCACCGGCGCGCATCGTATGCATAGCAATTTCTTTTTGGTCTCTTTCTGAATACATTCCATGACGACCATAAATGACATTCTCTTCAGAACGTTTGGTGGCATTCAGTAACACTTCTTTCAAATACATGGCAGTTCCAGAAGGAGCATCTTTTTTGTGTCTATGATGAATGTCGAGAACTTCGACATCAAAATCTTCATCTAACACTTTTGCTGCAATCTCTGTGAGTTTAAATAAAAGATTCACACCCACAGACATGTTTGGTGAAAACACAATGGGAATTGAAGTTGCAGCCGACTGGATGAGAGCTTTATCCGAATCCGTAAGTCCAGTGGTTCCAATCACCAAAGGTTTCTTATTGGCTAAAGCCGTATTCAAAATGGATTCAAATCCGGTATGTGTACTAAAATCAATTAGGACATCCGACGACTCACATGCTTTTTGTAAGTCGGTCGAAAGTAAAATTCCAGTTTCTTTGATTCCAGCATGGTTACCCGAATCAAATCCAGCATACACGGCACCTTCTCTCACGACCGCAGCACTTAACTCTGATTTTTTGGAAAGGGAAAGCACTTGGATGATGGCCTTTCCCATCCTTCCCCCAGCACCGATGACACCAACTTTGATTTTAGACAATGCCTTCCTCTTTTAATTGGAATACAGTTTTTTTGAAAGCATCGGCCGCCGAACCTTCGGATAAAGAAGTCATAGGAAGACGAAGTTCATTTTCGCAATAACCAAACCAACTCATTGCTGCTTTGATGGGAATAGGATTGGTTTCAATGAAGGCATTGATAAACACAGGAAGAAGTTTGTAATAAATCTTTTTAGATGCTTCTAAGTCGCCACGTAAATAGAGAGAAACCATATCCACACAAGCGCGCGGAAAAAGATTGGATACAACAGATACAACTCCCTTCCCTCCAATGGATAAAACAGGAAGTGTTAGGTTGTCATCACCAGACAACAAATCAAAGTCAGGTGGTGTAGCCGCAATTACCTTTGCCATCTGTCCTAAATCACCAGTTGCTTCTTTGATGGCAGCAATTTTTGGATGTGCTGCAAGTCTTGCTACTGTTTCTGGAAGTAAATTGACATTGGTTCTTCCTGGAATATTGTACAACATCACCGGTTTGGAAGATACATTGGCAATTTCTGTAAAATGACGAAACATTCCCTCTTGCGTGGGTTTGTTGTAGTATGGGTTGACCGTTAAAATTCCGTCCACTCCGTCCGCACAAGCAGACTCCGTCAGTTCGATGGCTTCTTTTGTAGAATTGGAACCAGTGCCCGCAATGACTTGGATTTTCCCTGCCACAACTTTGACTGTCTTTTGGATGAGTTCCTTATGTTCTTCATAAGAAAGGGTGGGAGATTCCCCCGTTGTCCCACAAGGAACCACACCCGCCACTCCGGACCGAATCTGGTTTTCTAGGATTTTAAAATAACTATCATAATCGATTTTCCCCTGGCGGAAGGGGGTGATGACCGCTGTATAAACGCCCTGAAACATAAATTAAACATCGAAGAGGGACGGAATTTTGCAATAAAAAACTGCCAAAAGACCCCGTACCGATAAACTTTGCGAAAATGGTCTCTTTTTTACCACTTACGATTGGCATTCTTGCGATTCTCAGCCTGATTTTGCATACATTCTATGTTTATTCCCGCTTTGGGGTCAAAGATGTGCCAAACGAACGTAGCCTCCACGAGGTGGTCACAAAAAAATCGGGCGGGATGTTTTTTATTCCGGTTTTCCTTCTCACATCCCTCTTCCTCCTTTTTTACCCAAATGCAGGAGATTTACTTTCCCAAAAAGAGAACTTATCGCAAACATTTGACATCTATCTTTTGTTATCTGGTGTATTCGTCTTTTGTATTTTAGGATTCATTGATGATTTGTATCATCTCAGTCCCAAACTTCGTTTGTTTCTGGAACTTGGTGCAGTGGCCGTGTTTTTGATTTGGACAAACCCAGAAGTCACTTATTTTGGAATGATGACGATTCCCAAACCAGTGCAAGTGATCGTTCTTACCATCTTTATAGTCTTTGCAGTGAATCTCGTAAACTTTATGGATGGAATGGATTGGTATTTAGTCACCACACTCTCTTTCTCCTTCTTTTCTTTAGTAACAATCGCCCCTCAGTTTTATGGAATCGGAAATCCTGGTTATCATTTTTATACAATTTTGTTAGTTTCTATGTTTGGATTTATCTTCTATAATTTTCCAAGAGCCAAACTTTTTATGGGAGATAGTGGATCGTTGGCCTTAGGTTTTTTTGTAATGGCCTTACCTTTGTTTGTTGGGAAGTGGGGAAAACCAAATGCACCCGTTTGGGATGCCACTGATTATTTTTATTTGTTTCCTTACTTTTGGTTGGATGGGGTTTTTATTCTAATCAAACGATTTTTCCAAAAGAAACATTTGTTCTCTGCGCATAGAGAACATCTCTACCAAAGGATCACTGAAACTAAGTTAGGAAAAATTGGATCTCTCTGTATTTTTTCCATTTTAAATCTTTCGGTTGTTTGTATTCATTTTGTCTTAAAAACCTATTTGGTTCCAAACATCATTATCCTTTTCATCGTTTTTTTATATTCTGTCGTTAGTTATGGAATCCTTTGGTTTTTTGTTCCTAGAAAAAACCTTGCATAAAGTCTTTGGACTCCCATCCTTTCCTTTATGCCTCTATCGAAAAAAGAAATTTTATTCTGCCTTCTCAATGGCTTTCTCATCGGGATTGCCAACCTCATTCCTGGTGTTTCCGGAGGGACTTTTGCACTCATCCTCGGGCTTTATGATAGGCTCATCACAGCCATCACTTCTCTAAATTTAGATACCATCAAAGCATCGTTAGCTTTGGTATTCGGGTTCTGGAAAGAAGATGTAAGAAAACGTTTTGCTTTGGAAATGAAACGGATTGATTTTTGGTTCCTTGTGTTTTTGGGAATTGGTTTATTGTTATCGGTGATCTCTGGAGCCAAACTCATCCAGTTTTTACTCCAAAACCACCCGCAAGCAACACTAGCACTTTTTATTGGACTGATTTTTCCTTCTTTAGCAGTCCCTTACAAACTGATCGAAAAACATAGTTTAGTTGTATGGTTATTCCTCATTCCAGGAATCCTTCTTACCATTGTCCCAAGTTTTTTTATGGGAGATACCACTGGTTCTGAAAATCCTTTAATTGCTTTTCTGACTGGAGCCATTGCTATTTCTGCGATGATTTTACCAGGAATCTCTGGATCTTACATCATGCTCGTGTTAGGTGAATACCAGATTGTGATTGGAAAACTTTCTACCATTCTCGAACCAAGTTCGATTGTTTTCCTGGGAGCCTTTGGAATTGGATGTTTACTGGGGCTTTTGATTTTTACTCATTTTGTAAAATGGTTATTTGTAAAATACAAATCCCATACAATGACCTTTTTACTTGGACTCATCCTCGGATCTTTCTTTATCCTTTGGCCTTTCAAAGACTATGCACATGGTCAGGCAATTGTGGGTAGATCGGGTGAAGTGAAACGAGACATTCAAATTGCCACAGCAAAGAATGTATTACCTAATGATTTTGGTGAAACACAAATCCCACTCGCAGCCCTAGTGTTTGGACTGGTTCTTGGATTTGGACTGAACAAATTGGAATCATTACAAGAGAAAACGTAACCTCATCCCAAACCTTCCCTTCCTTTTTATGTCTGGATTTTACAGTCCAGACTTCTTCTCTCTCTCTCTCTTAAAATCACAGCAAACAATTCCCTAAGCACATTCTTTCTATCGCAGAGAATCGAAACATGGTTAGATAATGAAATCACTTCCGATGATGAAAGGGATCAGTGTAAAACTTGAATTCGGGGGATGAACGTTTTTAGTGAAACTTAATTTCGAAGAAGGATGATTTGAGGAGAAAACCGGGGAACATTCCCCGGTCCATTTTAGATCTTAAACAAAAAACACAAAAGTAATTAGGATAAACACAGGAACTAAAATTCCCATAGAGTATGCTAAATATCCACCAAAGGATGGCATCTTTACTTTGTTTTCTTCGGCAACAGATTTCACCATAAAGTTTGGAGCATTACCAATATAAGTATTCGCACCCATAAACACAGCACCCACCGAAATGGCTTTTAGAATTTCTTCGGCTTGGACATTTCCAATGAACTGACCCAGAGTGAGTGGAGCTACAGCACCCGCTGGAGTGAGAAGACCAGAAGCTAACGATCCAAAGGTGAGGTAAGTTGGCGCATTGTCTAAGACAGAAGAGAAAGCCCCTGTTGCCCAGAAAAACTGCCAGTTCTCAGTGATTCCCAATTCCTTACCATGTGCTTCCAATAACACAAGGGCTGGAATCATCGTAATAAAAATCCCGATGAAAAGGTAGGCCACTTCTTGGATTGGATGAAGGGTAAAGTTGTTAAACTTACGATTTTCTTCTTTGGAAGTAAACTTAGAAAGACCAATGAGAACCAGTAAAACTGCTTCACGGATAAATCCAAGTGTAGGTGTTTCGTTGATTTGTTGGATGTAGTTACTGTTTAAAAAAGCAACCGCCAAAATCACACCAAGTAACCAGATAAAGTTTACTTGCCCACCAATAGAAAAAGGAGTGGCGAGTTTATCGTCTTTTTTAATATCCTTTTTGGTTTCTTTTTTGTAAGCGAGAGTGTCCCAAACAAAATAAACAGCAAGTAAGATCACCGTAGCAAATAACATCTCAGGTAATAGTTTGAATGTCCATGTGAAAGGAACTCCTTTCAAATACCCAAGGAATAGTGGAGGATCACCAAGCGGTGTTAAAGACCCACCAATGTTAGAAACAAGGAAGATAAAAAACACAACTGTGTGAACCACATGTTTTCTTTCGCTATTTGTTTTCAACAAAGGACGAATGAGTAACATAGAAGCCCCTGTGGTTCCAATAAAGGAAGCAAGGCCCGCACCAATTAACAAGTACAATGTGTTGTTGAGTGGTGTTGCATGAATGTCTCCCTTGATCACAATCCCACCGGAAATATAAAACAAAGATCCGAGTAAAATGATAAAAGGGATATAATCAAAGAAAACCGTGTGCACAATATTATGGCTGTAACCATAAATAAGGAGAACCACAAAAGAAATGGCTCCCAGTCCCACAGCAAGGATCAATTTGTTATTATTGTCTTCCCACCAATGAGAAGTTTTGTGAGAGGCAACCGGTAAGATTGCAATGGAAAGTAATATAGCAACAAAAGGCAAAACCGACCAATACGGTAGTTCCTGATGTACTGATTCGCCGTGTGACGAATGTCCTGTTTCTTCCTGAGTGGTTGTCTGCGCTTGAACCGGAGTTGGGTCCTCAGCAAATAAACCTGCTGATGTCACAGACAAACAAACTAGGAATACTATCGTTGTGAGAAGCTTCTTCAACATGCTCACCATCCTATTTTTTTAGGACAGCTTACCTGAAATCGAAACCTCTTGGAACTAAAAAAACCGAGATTCTCCAATTTTTAAAGGAACCAATCGATCTTCGGAGATTCCCGATCGTTTTAGCTCTTCTTTGGTGCGGGGCACAGGAGAATCTAGTTTTTCATCGGAAAGAACAAAGGTCATGTAGTGCATTGGCACCATATACTTTGCTTTCAGATCGGAAAAGGCTTGGACTGCTTCTTTTGGATCCACATGAACTGCCTCCATCATCCAACGTGGTTCTGTGGCTCCAATTGGCAAAATCGCAACATCAATTTCTCCCAACCGTTCTGCCACTTCTCGGAAATGGGTATAATAACCGGTATCTCCTCCAAAGTAGACTTTTTCTGTTTTGCCAGAAATGAGATAACTCCCCCAGAGAGATTCATTTCGATCAAAAAGACCTCTTCCGCTGAAGTGTTGGGTAGGAGTAAAAGTAATATCGATTTCCTTCCAATTTGTTTTTTCCCACCAGTCCATCTCCCTAACATTTTTCATTCCTTCACCTAACAATAATTTCTTGTTACCTAGACCAGTGAGCACAAGTGGATGAAATTTTTCCTCTATTTGTTTGAGGGTTGGTAAATCCGTATGGTCGTAATGGTTATGTGATAAAACCACTATGTCAATGGGAGGTAAGTCTTCAATTTTGATCCCTGGAGGTGTATAACGTTTTGGACCTATAAAACCAACTGGAGAACATCTTTCGCTCCAAATCGGATCTGTTAGAATATTCACTCCATCAATTTGGATGAGAGTGGTGGCATGCCCCACCCAAGTCACAGAAAGTTTGGAAACGTTGGCATTCAGTTCCTTTCCATCATTTCCTACCACAGGAAAAGGAGGATAATCTGCGGGATCCAAACTTGTCTGTAACTGGAACCTTTGGAATTGCCAAACCAAAAGATCAGAGAGGCCTTTTGCTTGGATGTTGGGGTTGGGATTTTGGAATCCATTTTTTGTGTGGTGAGATTTGCGAACACTAGCGTCTGCAAAACAGGACAAAACAAAAAAAAGAAGAAGGAGGAAAGGTAAGGATAGGAACTTCACGAGGATTAGACCGAAACAAACTTCGTATGTTTGGAATTTTCGATTGCGTTTTTTGGAAAGAAGAACGATCATTCTTTTACTATGTTTAGGTATGATGAGACAAAAGATCTGATGATTGCCTATGCGAAATGGCGAGATACAGTGGACCGCACGGAGGGAAGCGAAACCGTGTTTGGTGCCAATGCAGAAGTCTCGGAAATTGCTCGGGACCTCCGAGAAGACGCGGAATTCGAACTGAGAATTTTAATCCAAGATTTAAAAAAACAAAATCCAGCTGCGATCAAAGAATGGGTGGAAGTCACCAAACAATACTTACATAAAGTTGAATCCTCTATCCCGGAAGAACAAATCCAACAGAGAAAACAAATTGCACGTGATTGGAAGTATTCTCGCTCTCCCCTGGGAATTTCAGTTCGTTATCCACACCCGTCTCAGTATTGGGGGAGTGGGATTGGTTTCTTAGGCCCCGAATTCGACTGGTAAGAATCAGAAGGTTTCCGAATCCTATTACCAATGGATTCTATCTTTTTTACCCTTTCCAAACTCGCAACGGTTCTCCTCTATCCTCTTCCTTTCTTTTTCCTATTGGCCCTGTTCACACTACTAAAAACTAAATCAGGACATGGGAAGTTTCGACTCTTCCAAATCATTTTATTTTTATACTTAACATCCAATGCTTATGTTGCCAACTACCTTCTCCAAACTTTAGAAAAAGACTACCCACCTGTAAAAATTTCCGATCTTCCAAAATCGGATGTAGCAATTGTGTTAGGTGGAATGATCCAAACGATCTCGTCCCACCCTGGTAGACCGGAACTCACGGATTCTGCAGATCGACTAACAGATGCTGTGCGAATCTATAAAGCTGGGAAGGTAAAAAAGATTTTGTTTACAGGAGGATCTGGACTCCTTTTTGCCGATACCTACCGCGAAGCAGATCTTGCCAAAGAGATATTCATAGACCTAGGGGTTCCTGAAAAAGATTTAATTTGGGAAAACCAGTCTCGAAACACCTATGAAAATGCAGTGGAAACAAAGAAATTACTCCAGGAAAAAAAATTAGAAAAAACAATCCTCATCACCTCTGCCTTCCATATGAAACGTGCTGCGGGTTGTTTTGAAAAACAAAAAATTCCATTTGTTCCCTATCCAACAGACTATCGTTCCACCAATTTGAACTCAGGTGCTTTTGAACTTTACATTCCGTCGGCAAGTTTTTTAGACCAAACCTCTCTTGCCGTCAAGGAGTGGGTGGGATATTTCGTTTATCGCTACAAATCCTTTTTATAACAGATGCAATTCCTTTGTTTTTTTAAGACCTTTTTGTTTGACCGAAACTTGCAATCAGAGAGGCTAGAGGAAAGACGGGAATTCGTCTAAAGAATGGATTATGAATCGTAAGTTTTTAACTCTTTTGTTTCTCATCGGGCTCTCTCTTGGCGGGATTGCTTATTTTTCCTCACAGGAAACTTCCTATCTCCTTTTGGATGCTTCGGAACTGGCAGCCAACCAAACCAAATACTCAGACCAAAACCTACGTGTCAGAGGATTTGTGCGGGTGGGGAGTCTTGTCCGCGAGGGGAAAAAAGCCAAATTCGATTTGGAACTCAATGATCAAATCATCCCTGTCTTATTTACGGGTGCTACACTTTTACCTGACGCCTTCAAAGAAGGAGCACGAGCCCGAGTGGATGGGAAATTAGACCACGGGGTACTTGTTGCTACTCATGTAGAAGCAAAATGTGCTTCCAAATATGAAGCGGGATACGCCGAGGAACAATGAACAATTTAGGAACCATCCTTCTCTCCGCCTCTCTTGCCATTTTAATTTTTTCCGCATTACAAACCATCTACGGAATCTATAAACAAGAACGAAAAGCCATCGAACTAGGTCGTTTGGCTCTCATGACAAATCCTTTTGTCATCATCTTAACCTTTACGGTTTTACTCACACAACTTGTAAGATCAGACTATAGCAACTATTATGTGGTCATGCATTCCAGTGAACACTTACCGCTATTTTACAAAATGACATCCATCTGGTCAGGATCTTCGGGAAGTTTATTATTTTGGAATTTAATTCTAAACGTTTTTACTTTCATTGTTTTATGGCAAACACGTAAGTCCATTGAAGATAGAATCCCGATGATGAATCTCATCCTTGCGGTTCTTTCTGGATTTTTTTCTTTCCTTGCGGTTTTTTACGGCGATGCACAACCTTTCCGTGAATTTGTTCCTGAAGCGGCTGCAGGTCGTGGATTAAATCCCCTCCTCCAACATTGGGCGATGATCATCCACCCTCCCATCCTTTACATTGGTTATGTGAGTATCTCCATTCCTTTTGCGATTGCTATGTCGGCTCTTGTATCGGGACAACTCTCAGAAGATTGGATGAAGTTCATTCGCAAATGGACTTTGTTTTCTTGGTTTTTTCTTGGAACAGGAATTTTACTCGGATCCAAGTGGGCCTATGAAGAGTTAGGTTGGGGTGGATACTGGGCTTGGGATCCTGTTGAAAATGCATCCCTTATGCCTTGGTTACTCACCAGTGCTTTTGTCCATTCTGTTGTCATCCAAGAACGCAGAGGGATGTTAAAGTTTTGGAATATGTTACTTGTGATCTTAGCTTTCCACTTTAGTTTGCTTGGAACTTGGATCACTCGTTCGGGTGTCTTAGAAGGGCCACATAGTTTTTCCAAATCAACCATTGGGACTCCTTTTATCATTTATATCATTGCAAGTTTTTTATTTTTTACAGGTTTTGTTGTGTATCGAAGAAAGCACCTAACACCTGAAAGAAATCTGGAAGCCATTACTTCTAAAGAAGGAAGTTTCCTTTTAAACAACTTTTTACTTGTTCTATCCACCGCAGCTATTTTGCTCGGTGTCTTTTCTCCTCTTTTGTATGGAAAAGAATTCAAAGCTCCTTGGTTTAATTCTTGGGGAGTACCTGCAGGGATTTTTCTTTTGCTTCTGATGGGAGCAGCACCTCTTCTGGCATGGAGAAAAGGCGCAGGAGCTGTGTTTTTTTCCACTCTCTTCAAACCTTTAATTGCAGGGGTAATTGGTGGTGGACTCTACATTCTTTTTTATTCTCAAAACTTTACCAAACCAGACAGTAAGTATGGAGATGTTTTGGCAGAAGTGTATTCTGTATTAACAGTTACTATCGGTATATTCACTATTTCTGGAATCATCCAAGAATACTATCGAGGGATCAAAGCACGAAGAGAAGAATACAAAAACGAAAACATCTTTGTTGCCGGATACAGAATGCTACTCAAAAACAAACGGCGGTATGGTGGATATTTAGTACACTTTTCACTCGTTTTAATTTTTATTGGGTATGCGGGTAATGCTTTCAAAATCAATACTTCGGTTCGTTTCTTTTATGAACTGCAACCACCAACATCGGAAGAGATTGTTTACCAATCCATCGACAAAGCAATGATTGGTGGGTACCAAATCGAAGCCTCCACTCTCAAACTAAAACCAGTTCTCATTTCTGGACTCGGTGGGGAACCAAACATCCAAAACGTGATTGTCTCACAAGAAGGAACTTACGGAATCTTTCGAGGCACAAACAAATTAAGTGATTTAACAACAGAACGTAGGTTTTATCCTCAAATTTCTCACCTAACAGGTGATTTCGAAACCCATATTCCTACAAGTGAACCTGCCATTCTTTCCATGACCAAAGAAGACTTTTATATCCAACTTGGAGCCATTGAAACCTCGGATTTAAAATCAGAAAATCCTGATCTTCCGTTGATGTTTATGCAGTATTATTTCACTCCTGGTTCAGAGACGGATAAACTAAAATTTTTCCTCAACTTTCCAAGACAAATTGTAGCAAACCTGGAAGTTTGGGTGAACCCACTGGTCAAACTGATTTGGATTGGTTCCCTACTCTATTTTTTATCAGGAATATTCTTATTATTACCTGCGGGCGAAAACAAAAAGAAAACGGTAGGATAAAAATGAAGATTTCTGATCAAAAGAAAATCCAATTGGCAAACGATACATCCTATTTTTCAAATGTTTGGTTCCATTCCAAAACAAAATCAAAACTTTTGTTCCTTGGATTTTGTTTGTTATTTCCTAGTTTCCTTCTAGCACAAAAAACAACTACTAACCTCAAAGAAGAAGCGCAGATCCAAACTTTTCTAAAAGTGACAGAACAAATTCGTTGTATTTGTTTGCCAAGTCTCCCCATCCAATCTTGTTCGTTTAACATGTGTGCGGCGTCCAGTTATCTCAAAACCTTTATTGAAAACCGAATCAAAGACGGGATGAAAGAAGAAGAAATCGTTTCTAAAATGGAAAATGGATTTGGAACTTCTGTGTTACAAGACCCGATTGTTGTGATGTTTCAGGAAAGTGGAAACCAAGGGATGGTGGATTCCATTGTTTATGGATTTGGACCAAAAATTCTTGCACAACCTGATGGTACCTGGATCAACTTTACCTTGTTTGCCATTGGAGTTCTTGGACTTTTTGGAATCTACAAATATGGAACAAAAAAGAAAAAAGACCAAACAGAAACAAAGGCAAAACTAACATCAAGTGACTTAAAATCCACCACAGAACAAATCAAAAACAAAATCCGTAAATTCGAAGAAGAAACTTAAAAAAAACGAATTTCGAAACAAAAAAAACATTAGCCGGTTAGAGGGAATTCCATTTTTCTCTAACCCGGACGAGTTCCTCTACCAAAACCTGAATATCATTTAACGTTAATTTGGCGTTCAAACTAATGCGTAACCTAGGTGTTGGAACTGTGGGTGGACGGATGGCTCGAACATCCAAACCTCTTTCTTGTAGACTGTTTGCATAAAACAAAGCTTCTTTCTCTGTTTCTAATAGGAGAGGGACAATATGCGAAGTAGATTCCGTTATGGAAAATCCATTTTGTTTTAGGGAATTTTTTAGAGCATTTGCTAAGGAAAGTAAATCGACTCTTTCTTTATCCATAGAACCAAGAAATGATAAGGCAAACGAAGCCAGTTCCGAAATCATCGGTAGGGGCGCTGTCGAAAAAATGAAGGATCGCATAACATTTACCAAATGGTCACGGCCGATCTTTTTTGTAACGATGATCCCACCTTCAAGCCCCAAAGATTTTCCCAAAGTATACACCCGATAATCGATGGATTTAATTTCTGATAAAGTTAAATCTCGGAACACAAGCCCTTTCCCGGAAGGACCATAAATCCCCAAAGCATGAGCCTCATCTAAAACCAAAACAAATCCAAATTCCCTCTTTAACTCAAGTAAGGTTTTTAAATCGGGTGAATCGCCATCCATACTGAATAAGGTTTCAGTCACAACGATTCGTTTTTTCTTTTGATCTGGATCTTCCAAATTCACCTTTTCCAATAAAGTGCGTAGATGGTTTAAATCCAAGTGATCGTAGTATTTTTTCTTTGCACCGGAAATTCGGATTCCATCTAAAATAGAAGCGTGGTTGAGTCGGTCGCTAAACACATAACAGTCGGGAGCGGCAATGGAATCAATGAGTCCAAAATTTGCAGTAAACCCTGTAGATACCAGAAGAGCCGCTTCGCCTTCCACAAATTGAGCAAACTCAGATTCAAACTGGTCCATCGAAGATCGATTCCCACGGACTAAACGAGAAGCGGTGGATCCAAATGGATAAATCTCTCTCTTTGATTGGAAAAACTCCAACATACTTGGATTAGTTGCAAGTCCCATATAATCGTTGGAACAAAAATCGATTCCTTGGTAAACCTTGGTCTCCCGGAACAATTGTTTCTCGTGAATGGAATCTATTTTTTTTTGGACTTCTTCCCAGTGATTGGCCATTGACTACCAGTTTTCTTTTTCTAGATTTTTTTCCGATTTAATTTTTTACCCAATTTGTTAGAATGATCCCATAAATGAGTCTTCTTCCTCCCGATCTCATCCATAGAATTCGTTCGGCAAAGAATGTTTTGTTTCTGACGGGAGCAGGTATCTCCAGTGAAAGTGGGATTCCGACCTTTCGAGGGGACGGTGGGTACTGGAAAAAATTCAAAGCCGAAGAACTTGCCACTCCAGAAGCCTTCGCCTCTCATCCTGAGGTGGTATGGGATTGGTATGATTACAGAAGAAATATTTGTTTCGAAGCAAAACCCAATGATGGACACCTAACAATCGCAAAATGGCAATTACATTCTAAAACTGTGAACCTGATCACACAAAATGTGGATGGGCTCCACCCGAGGGCTGGTAGTCAAAATCTCCTTGAAATTCATGGCAATATCTTTCGTGCAAGATGTACGGGATGTGGAGAGAAATTTGCCTTAGGGGAAAACGGAATTTACCAACCAGGCCTAAAGTATTGTCCAAATTGTGAATCCCTATTACGACCGGACATTGTATGGTTTGGAGAAAGTTATGATAACCGGTTATTGACAAAAGCTTGGGAACAAAGTAAACAAACTCATGTTGTGTTTGTGATAGGAACCAGTGCCAATGTTTCTGTCCCAGCAAATTTGGCTCTTACCGCGATCCGCAATGGTGCCCTTGGGATCGAAATCAATCCAGAATCCACAAGCCTCACTCCTTCGATGCAACTTCATTTTGGAGGAAAATCGGGCGAAATACTTCCTGAAATTTTTAAGGAAGTATTTCCGGATACATAACAAAACAAAAATTTTGTTTATGTTTGTAGTTACCAAAATATCTAATCAATCATTTATACATTTTTCATTTAAAAATAACAAATAAGAGAACTTTATGTTAACCATCTTTTTACTCGTACTATCCAATATCTTTATGACCTTTGCTTGGTATGGCCATTTAAAATTTGCAAAGTCAAACAATATGTTTTATATCATTTTGTTTTCTTGGGGGATTGCTTTTTTTGAATATGTACTGATGGTCCCTGCCAACCGCATTGGATATACCGTATATAAATTTGAAGGGTTTCAACTTAAGATCATCCAAGAAGTGGTGACCATTTTTGTATTTATAGTCTTTGCTACAGTTTTTTTGGGAGAAAAAATCAAATGGAACTATATCGTTAGTTTTGGACTGATTCTTCTTGCAGGATATTTTGCTTTTGGGTTTGGATCTAAATCAAACGGACACTAAAAAGGAAACTAGTTCTTCTGCAATTTTCTCTTTGGGGAGTGGCCCAATTTCTTTTTCTAAACCACTAACACCAAATATACGAACTGTAGAATCGACTTCACCAAAACCTTTTCCTGAGCCAACATAATTTCCAACAATAAACGTAAGACCCTTTCGAACCAGTTTGTCTTTAGCATGTCGCTCCAATTCTCTGGTTTCGGCCGCAAATCCGACACGCAGAGAATTTAAAATTTTATGTTCTGCGACATACTCAGTTACTTGTTGTAACACATCAGGATTTTCTTCTAACTCGAGAAGAAGTCCCTTCGTACCTTCCGAAGTTTTTTCTTTTTTGATTTTATGTTCTGCAGTCATAATCGGACGAAAGTCTGCGGGCGCAGCTGCCATCACAAGCAAACTATCGTTTGTGATTTCTGATAGAACGGCATCTCTTAATTGGATTGTGGTTTCTACTTCGATGTTCCGAATGGCTCCTGTAACATGGGAATAACGTTCCAAGGTATTGCCATGAATATACACAACTTCCACAGGATATTTCAAAAAGGAAGTGGCAATTTCATAACCCATCTTTCCCGAAGAAGCATTGGAAATATAACGCACTGGATCAATCCATTCCCGAGTGGGTCCAGAGGTGACGATGACTCGTTTGAATTTTAGATTCATGAATTGGCTATATGGAGTTTGATGATTTGTTCCATAATGGATTCAACCGTAGCCAGTTTGCCGTATCCCTCATCCCCACAAACCACAATCCCTTTATCGGGAGAGACGATGTTCACTCCATCCGATGTTAGGGTTTTTAAATTTCTTTGGACAGCAGGGTGTAAATACATTCCAGGATTCATAGAAGGAGCAACTAACACGGGGGAGGTGCAAGCTAAGTAAGTTGAAGTGACTAAATCATCGGCGATCCCATTTGCCATTTTTCCAATGATATTTGCCGAAGCAGGAACCACAGCAAAAACTGAGGCAATGTTTTTGATTTCGATATGAGCCATACCTGTATCAAACTCATCCACTCGGACTGGTTTTCCCGTCAGTGCTTCAAATGTAATTTTCCCAACAAATTTGGTGGCATTGGAAGTCATGATCACACGAACTGGATATCCTTGTTTGGTAAGTCCTCTTACCAAATCACAAGCCTTGTAAGAAGCAATGGATCCAGAGACAGCAATCACAATTTCTTTCATTTATCTGTCCTCGTAGGAAAGTTCACGTTCCAATTCGGAATCGTTATCTTCTTCCAATTTAGGAGTAAATAGAATGGAGATGATTTTATTTCCTTCCATTTTTTTTACTTTCAGGCTTCCTTTTTTGATTTGAACAATGCTACCTTCTTTGGGCATATCTTCGTTCTTTTCCATAAAGTAACCTGCAATGGTTCGCACCTCTTCCATATCAGAAGGTTCTTCCCCTTCCAAAATTCCAGACAAACTAGAAAGTTCCGTTTCTCCATCAAGAGTGATTGCTTTAGTTTTTTTGTTCTTCGAGGTTACATCCACTTCATCGGTGTCGGTTTCATCTCGAATTTCACCAAAAAATTCTTCGATAATATCTTCTAACGTAAGTAAGCCGGAAACTCCACCGTATTCATCAATCACAATTGCCATGTGTTGTTTTTTCTCACGGAGTTTTGTCATCACTCGTTCGATGGACATAGATTCTGGTACTTTCACAAAATCTTTTTCCATAATGACTGTGGTTTTTTCTTTTTTGCCTTTGGCAGAAAGATGGGCAGCTTGCCATTTTAAATATTTTTGAACGTGAACAATCCCAACAATTCGATCTAAGGTTTGGTCATAAACGGGATATCTTGAAAAACTATGTTCGGCGATGAGTGGGAGCATTTTATCAATTGTTGATTCTTGTGAAATCCCAATGATCGAAAGCCTATGTGTCATTACATCTTTAGCAGTATGTTCTGAAAAATCAAAAGTCTTTTGGATGAGTTGCATCTCTGCATTGTCAATCCGACCTTGTTTTCTTTGTTCCTCAATGATGATCATGAGCTCTTCTGCTGAATGAACATATTTGTCACCAGTTCGTTGCAAACGAAAGAGTGTAAGAATCCCTCCTGCCAAACGATTCATCACAAATGTTACAGGAAAGAACAAATAATAAAACAACCACATGGGACCGGAAACACCGAGTGCAATGGCCTCTGTGTTTTGGATGGCTAAGGTTTTTGGAACAAGCTCACCCAAAATCACATGCAAAAGGGTAATGAGAGTAAAGGAAACTCCAATCGAGATGCTATGGATGGTCACAAGATCCAATTCAATTTGGAACATATGAAGGAAACCAGAAACAACACTAGCAAACAAAGCTTCTCCAATCCATCCGAGAAGTAGGCTTGCGACAGTGATTCCGACTTGGCAAACCGACAACATATCGTCGATTTTAGAGACGGCTTTTTTAGTAAGAAGAGCCATGGCTCTGTTTTCTTTGACAAGCTCCTCAAGACGAGAAGGCCGGATGGAAACCATGGCAAATTCGGCAGCGACGAAGAAACCATTGACAAAGACGAGGAGGAAGATGAGAAAGATGCCGATTATTTCCATAGAAACTCGAACACCACTAAAGTATTATGATCAGGGTCCATTGGTATGAGGAATAGAATTAAGTATTTTGGACCGATCTCCCAGTGTCGCCTACATTTTGGCTCATTTTTGCCAGAAATGAACAGGATCTAGGGATTTCGTCCAAAGGATTTTACAATGATTATGTCGCTTTTATTGGACTGTTGCCTGGATCCAAACTCCCTCTTCTCGGTATTTAGATGGGTCTGCTAGACCTGAGACAGAACCTGAATCTAAAACAGGTAGTGTTGGCATGTATCCAATTTTTTTTGTCCCAGAACGAAACCAAAAATGCAACCATTGGTAGTGCCAAGAATAATCTGACCAAGATTTCCCAATGACACGTTCCGTATACACAACCATACGAGGAACTGTTCGATAGTCGATTCTGCGGAATAGTTTTAAAAAAGGAATCTCTTCTACATTCCCCGAATCCGATTTACAAGACCAGGAAAGGTTAGTAACCTGATTCATAGAACTTGTGTTTGCTGGAAAATCCCAAAGGTGTAGCCTTTCTTTTTCTTTTAAAATTCTGGATCCTTCAAAATAGGCTGTATCGACAAGGTTCATCCCTTTTCCTTCCAGAGAACGCATGTTTTGTGGACATTTCCAAGAAAATACACCAAGAGATTTGTGAGGGTCAGAACCTGGCAAGAGTGAAAAGAAAAATACTATTTGAGTTTCTCTCATTTCTTTTTTGAGAGATCGCATTAAACTTGCACCTGACTCATTTAAATAAATTTGTACAGAATCGTTATCTTTGTTTGTATTGATAAGATCTTTCACTGAATCGATGACTTCTGAATTGTCCGGCCTTTGCGAATGGATGACTTTCCAACTTAATTGGTTTCGTTTGGATTCTTTGGGATTAAATGTAAAAAGATAAAAATCTTCTTTATACGGTAACAAAATGACCGTTGGTATTTTTGCGGATTCTAAGTTCCTTACCGATTCTTCTTCGTTTTTTCTTTGAAACTGACTTTCGGTTTCTCTGCTATCGGCATAAGTAGAATCAAAAAATTTTGATTCTCTCGTTGTTGAAAATCCCGAGAGGTATTGGAATTGTTTGTCAACAAACTGAATTTGGAACAATGAATGTGGACTTCCTTTTAAACTCCGAGTCCACTTGACGGAATTGTATTTGTAGAGAGAATCCAAAAGACCCCAAACGTCTCCATCATCTCGCAAATGGCTAAGCGCATATTCAAAAAATAAATCCGTTGAAAAAGCAAGTGGTCTATAGTTGCGAATATAATACAGATCTTCATAGAGATTATTTTGTAGATAATCAGAAACTCCATCACGAATGTTTCCATTCACTGGGCCTTTTTTTCCGGAAGCAGTATGTGCAAAAACAAAACCAAAGTTACGAAGAAACTCTGCCGCATAAAACGCATTTTCTTCATCCAAAATTCCCCTACTCTTTGTTAGTTCAATGGTGGATTTACGAAATTCCTTTCGATAAATTTGGTTGTAGCCTTGTAAAATAGTGGCTGCATATTCCAATCTCCTCCATTTTTTTTCCTGCGCCATGTAGATGATTTCATCTGTCATTCGAGAGGATAATTCAGGATTTTGGTCCATTAACATCTGAGAAATTCTAAGTTTAGGCCAAATATCAGCTTCGCTTAATTTTTCAGGATCTTTGATTTTTTGGAGCGCTTTCAATGCAGCTTCTGATCCACTCACTTTGTATAAAGATACAGAAATTAAATCTTTCACTCCGGTGATAGACATAGGTTCATTCAAAAAAGGATGATGGATGTCTGCCGACCAATTGTTTAAATCCAATTTTAAATAATAATCTAAAGATTTTTTATAATCTTTTTGAAAATAAGCAAGAGCACCTAACTTAACATAAACTCGATTTAGAATGGATGTTTTTTTTCCTTTGGCTGATCTTAAAAAGTTTAACAGTGATTCTTCCGCTGCTGGATAATCACCCAAAAGAATTTGGAAAAAAGCCATTCTTTCGTTTGAATTTTCGCTAATGGATCCATCTGTGATTTTTTCCAAATCCATCATCATTTTTTGCAAATGAATTCCTTCTCTGACAAAACCAAGAAAGGAAAGTTTGGCGGGAAGGTCTTCATCCACTCGGTCAAGGAGTGGAATCCATTCCAAATTGGGATCTTCAAAAAAAGGCGAACTAACCCGCATGATGTTCACAAAATGTTTATGCATGTCCTTCTCTTTCCCGGAAGGAAGGTCAATGTAATACTGCAATCGAAAAACGCGGCATAAAGAATAGTAAGGTTTGTTCTTTTGGCAATCCATTCGGATCATGGATTTTTTTTCATCTTCCCCAGTTTGGAAAAGATTGGTTCGCATATTTTTGGCTAGGTTACGAAAGTATAGATTGGGTTCTTTTTGAATGTAAGTATCCAGGACTTTGATTGCCTGAACTTCCTCACCTTGCGACTGTTTCCAAAGAGATGTCAGTAAAAAATCAGCAAAAGAGTATTCCCCTTTTTTGGTTCTTAAATCATAAAGAATGTTGGCTATCCCCACTTTATCTTTTTTGCGAAGATAGTATTCCCCTAACATAAGATAGTAATCGATCTCCTGGATTTGAGACATCCCTTCCGGGTTCTTAAATCGAAATTCATCCCGAGCATTTAATATTTCTTTTCCTTGGATGAGAAGTTTGGTGGTTGTTCCCGCTACGACCCATCCATGATTTCTTAGGGATTGGCTCATCAAATTTCCAGAAAAGAAGAAGGAAATACCGTAGAGAAAAATAGAAAGTGACAGGCGATTCATCATCGTATCCATTATTCTTTAGGACCAATCGTTTTGGTCAAGTGACATAACAATTCATGGCAGAAAGTTTCAACTACCAATCCATTGTGGAGAGTTTTGACGAATTCCTAATTTACCTAGATCCCTTTTTAGAAATTCAATTTTCACGCACTTCCCCCAATCTTTATCTGCCACCAGATTCCATATCCACTGGGAAACATATCAACGACCTTCATATCACTCCAAGAGATGCCCTGATCCTTGCCAATCTTTGCCAAGAAACACTAGCAAGAAGAACACCTTTCCAATTCACAACAACCCTTCTAGGAAATCCGTTTCGAATTTCGGGCCGTTATCTAGAATCCAAAAACCTACCAGGGGTGATCCTTCGTGGAGAACCAAACTTCAGCATTGAAAATGTAATTTTGGATAGTGGTCCTTATGTTATTTTTCGTTTTAAATTTGATACGGAGTTTTTGACAACTTATGTGTCTCCGAACGTTTCACTGAACCTAGGTTATCAAACCGGTGATTTCAAAAAAGGGATGTTAAAACCTGATGATCTCATCCATCCAGATGACAAAGAAAAGGCGATCCAAGAAGAAAAAGATTATATAAAAAACAAATCAAGAACTTACCAAAGAGAATTTCGATTTCAGAAACAAGACGGAAAATATATTTATGTTTCCGTTTATAGCGTAGTGAGTTATTTCAATTCCATTCCTACCGAAAAAATTTCTTATCTTATCGATATCACGGAACGTAAAGACAAAGAATTAGAAATTTTAAGACAAAGAGATGAACTTGCTCGAATCAAACTTTTGTTTGAAGAAACCAATGCAGCAGCCAACGTAGGATCTTGGGATGTTGATTTAACCACGAACACTCTTTTTTGGGCAAAAGAAACAAAACGCATTCATGAAGTACCAGAAGATTACGTCCCAAAATTAGAAACCGCTTTTGATTTTTATCCATTAGAGAACCACAAAAAAATGTTACTGGATGCATTTGACAAGGCAGTAACTAAAGGAACATCCTATGATTTAGTTTTGCAAATCAAAACAAGATTGGGAAAATTAAAGTGGGCACGAGCCATTGGACATTCTGTATTTAAGGATGGAAAATGTATCCGAGTTTTTGGAAGTTTCCAGGACATTACAAGAAGTGTTCACTTGGACATACAAAAAGAAGATGCCCTATCTAAACTAGAAACTATTTTAGATGCAACGACCCATGTAACCATCATAGGTGCAGACATAACTGGGATCATTACCCACTTCAACAAAGGTGCCGAATACCATTTACAGTATGATTCAGAAGAGGTTGTTGGAAAAACAACTCCAGCCATATTTCATAGACAAGAAGAAATAGAAGCCCGTTCGACCATTTTATCACATGAATTTGGAATTCCCATTGTTGGGTTTGATACCTTTATCCACAAAGCGAAGTTAGGTGAATATGATTCTCACGAATGGACATATGTCCGCAAGGACAAAACGGAATTCCCCGTCCAACTCGTCGTCACTGCCACAAAAAATAAAAATGGAGAAATCACGGGATATTTAGGAATTGGAATTGATATCTCCGCCCACAAAGCCACCGAAGAAGCGTTACGTGCCAGTGAAAGTCGATGGCAATTTGCCTTAGAAGGATCCGGAGATGGAATTTGGGATTGGAATTCCCAAACGAACAAAGTGTTCTTTTCCAATCAATGGAAAAATATGTTAGGTTATTCAGAAGATGAAATTGGAACAGATATCTCTGAATGGGAATCCAGAGTCCATCCGGAAGATAAACCAAACTATTTTGCCGACTTAGACAAACATTTTAGTGGAATAACATCCGTATATTTCAACGAACATCGGATGTTATGCAAAAATGGATCTTACAAATGGATTTTAGATCGTGGGAAAGTAATCGAATGGACAGAAGATGGGAAACCACTTCGTATGATCGGCACACATACTGATATCACCGAACGAAAAGTACTGGAAAAAGCACTTATTGTTGCTAGGGAAAACGCAGAAAAAGCCTCTCAGGCAAAATCAGATTTTCTTGCCAATATGAGTCATGAAATCCGGACCCCTCTCAATGGAGTGATTGGTTTCTCAGACTTACTTATGCGAACTGAACTCAACCAAGTGCAGAAAAAATACATGGAGACAGTCTATCTTTCTGCCAGCTCCTTACTCGATTTAATCAACGACATATTAGATTTTTCTAAAATTGAATCTGGAAAAATGGAACTTTATAAGGAGAGAATCAACATTTATGATTTACTCCACCAAATTGCAGAAATCGTAAAACACAAAGCATACGAAAAAGGTTTGGAACTTATTCTCAACATATCACCAAAAGTTCCAAGAAATATATTCGTCGATTCTTTAAGATTAAGACAAATCCTTTTGAATTTGATAGGCAATGCTTTGAAGTTCACCTTAAAAGGGGAAATCCAAATCAAAATTTCCGCAGAACCAAAGGAAAACAACGAATATGAATTTTTATTTGAAGTGATTGATACCGGAATTGGAATTAGCCCCGAAAACCAAGATAAAATCTTTGAAGTGTTTTCCCAAGCAGATACATCCACAACCAGACAATTCGGCGGAACAGGCCTTGGTCTTTCTATCTCCAGTAAATTATTAAATCTCTTCGACTCTAAGATGCAATTAGAATCTGAAAGAGACAAAGGATCTCGATTTTATTTTAAATTTACTACTCTTGCTGATAATGAAAGAAACACTGAACCGGAATTAGGTGAAATTAAATCAGTAATGGTCCTTGATGATAACGAAACTAATTTATTTGTAATACATGAAATGTTAAGTTACAAAGGGATTCGTGTAGATGGTTTTCGATCACCCAAAGAAGCACTAGAAGTCATTCATTCTGGAACATTTTATGATGTAATCATTTCCGACTTCAATATGCCAGAAATGAATGGTTTAGATTTTATCGAGAATCTTTTAAAAACCATCGAATCGAAAAAACTAAAAAAACCTTACTTGTCTCTTCATACATCTTCAAATGATGAAAACATTTACAGAAGATGCAAAGAACTTGGAGTTCAATCCATTCTTTTAAAACCCATCCAAACAAATATTTTATATGAAAGTTTGGAAAAATTGGTTTCAGGAAAAAACCAAGAGGTGGTCACTCCCAATTATGAACCGGTCCACCAAATCCAAACAAACGAAAAAATTAAGATCATGATTGTCGAAGACAATCCTGTGAATATGATGTTAACAAAAGCAATTGTACAAAAATCTTTACCAGGCACCATCATCATTGAAGCGGAAAACGGCGCACTCGCAGTGGAGAATTTTATCCAAACAGAACCACAGCTTGTTTTTATGGATGTACAAATGCCAGAGATGAATGGTTATGATGCCACAAAAGCCATACGTAAGTTGACTAACGGTAAAATGGTTCCGATCATTGCCCTTACCGCAGGTACTCTGTCAGGTGAAGAGGAAAGATGTTTAGATTGCGGAATGAACGATTATATCTCCAAACCAGTTGTTCTGAAAACAATCTCCGAAAAAATGAAACATTGGCTCCAAATCCAATAAGCCGCCATTCAACTGGACGAAATGTACAATATACCAAACAAAACTTAATCCTATTTTAAGACCGAACTTCGATTCTCGTATTCGATATCGAAAACAATCACGACGATAAATGATCCATTTCCAAAAAAGAGGTCATTTATGGCAGAACAAACCCAACACGCCTTGGGAGACTTAGCCGCACGCCAACTGGCAAATACGGTAAAAACGAATGCACAGTATGGTGCGATTACTCCACGTTTTTTAGTTAGGTTACTCGACTGGAAACCTTTAGAAGCCGGAGTCCTTCGTGTCAACCGAGTGAAATCCAATACACAAGTGGATGTACTTTGTGGGCAAAAAGGAGAACAGGAACTTCCTGAAACTTTTGTTAACTACGAAGAAAAACCACGTGAATACACCCTTAGTTTAATTTCGACTATCCTTGATGTACAAACTAGAGTTTCTGATTTGTATAGTTCTCCCCATGAACAAATCAATGAACAACTTCGTTTGGCAATTGAAAGTGTAAAAGAAAAACAAGAATTAGAACTTATCAATAATGAAGATTATGGATTATTAAAAAATGTTCCGGCTCACCAAAGAATCAGTACTCGCAAAGGACCTCCTACTCCTGATGATTTGGATGATTTAATTACTAAGGTTTGGAAAGAACCATCTTTCTTTTTAGCACACCCACTTGCGATTGCTGCCTTTGGTCGTGAATGCACAAGAAGAGGAGTTCCACCGGCCACCGTCACATTGTTTGGTGCACAATTTCTCACATGGAGAGGACTACCGCTCATTCCTACAGACAAACTTCTTGTGAATGGAGAAACAAATCCGAAATCAGCGAAAGGAACATCTAGTATTTTACTCTTAAGAGTTGGTGAAAAAAAACAAGGTGTTGTGGGTTTATACCAATCCAATTTACCTGGTGAACAAACTCCTGGACTTTCCGTTCGATTTATGGGGATTAACCGATCTGCCATTGGATCCTATTTGATTTCTCTTTACTGCTCGGCAGCCATACTCACTGACGATGCCATTGCGGCACTAGACAATGTAGATGTGGGAAATTATTATGAATACCAATGATCCGAGTTTTTTAAAACTAAAGCCGGACTCAATAGGGAATGTACCATCCTCTCAGTTCCCCGATGAAAAAACACTAGAAAAAATGGCGAAGGAAATGTTTGGAGTTTTGCAATCGTTTGGTGGTAGTAACGTTCCCACAGCGGGGTTTCCATCAAATGACTCGCTATCGCAAAATTTACCAAATGAGTCCTTACCTTACTTAGAAGACTTAAAATTAACAGACACAGGTTTTTCCTATTCTGATTTTTTGTCTTTTCCAAGTATCGGTTTACCTCAGTCAGGTGGTGGGAATCTCGCATCCGCAAGGAGAGATTTTCCGATCCTTACAGGAACTGTGAATGGGAAACCTTTGGTATGGCTTGATAATGCAGCCACCACACAAAAACCAACTTCGGTGATCGAAAGGTTATCTCAGTTTTATCTCCATGAAAATTCGAATATCCATCGTGCAGCTCATACTCTGGCAGCAAGATCTACAGATGCCTATGAAAAAGCAAGGTCTCTTGTCCAAGGATTTATTGGAGCTGGGAGTGTTGAAGAAATTGTTTTTGTGAGAGGAACCACGGAAGGAATCAATCTCCTTTCGAATGTACTCTCCGACAAACAGATCCAAGCTGGTGATGAAATTTTAATCACTCACTTAGAACACCACGCCAACATTGTTCCTTGGCAAATGGTCTGTGCTAAAAAAGGTGCTAAGTTAAAAGTGGCGCCTGTGGATGACTCCGGGCAAATCATCCTAAGTGAATACGAACGTCTGTTAAACTCCAAAACAAAGATTGTTTCCATCACGCAAGTTTCGAATGCACTAGGAACCGTTGTGCCGGTAGAAGAGATGACAAGGTCGGCTCATCGAGTGGGAGCCCTTGTGATTGTGGATGGAGCTCAATCTGTTTCTCATATGCCAGTGAATGTACAAGAAATTGATTGTGACTTCTTTGTGTTTAGTGGGCACAAACTTTTTGCACCCACTGGGATCGGTGTGGTTTACGGAAAAAAAGCAATCCTCGACAGTTTGCCTCCTTGGCAAGGTGGAGGGAATATGATTAAAGATGTCAACTTTGATCATACAACCTTCCAAGAGGCACCGTTTCGATTTGAAGCTGGAACAGGTAACATTGCGGATGCGGTTGGCCTTGGAGCAGCGATTGAATACCTGAACCGATTTGGGATGAAACAAATTTCAACCTTTGAACATGATCTATTGGAATACGGCACCAAAGAATTGTTAAAGGTTCCAGGCCTCCATTTGATCGGGACTGCTAAGGAGAAAGCGGGAGTGTTGTCCTTTGTTGTAGATGGATTCAAAACAGAAGAGATTGGAAAAAAACTCGCAGAAGAAGGAATTGCCGTACGTGCAGGCCACCACTGTGCCCAACCGATCTTAAGAAGGTTTGGATTGGAATCTACAGTTAGGCCATCACTTGCCTTTTACAATTCTTGTGAGGACATTGATGCACTCATCCGAGTGTTGTATGGGTTAGGAAGTCGGAACAGGATTGGTCTTTAGTTCAAATGGTGAAATCCAAACCTTGGATTTCATTTGCACTTCGGACTCTCACTTCTGATTTTTGATACACAACGGAATAAGGAGGGATACTTTGAGTGATCCAAGCATTCCCTCCGATGATCGACTGTTTGCCGATAACAGTTTCCCCACCGAGGATAGTGCCTCCTGCATAAATCACAACACCTTCTTCTATGCTAGGATGGCGTTTTTGTTTCGCCAAAGACTTGTTTACCGAAAGTGCTCCAAGAGTCACACCTTGGTAAATTTTTACATTGTCTGCAATACGCGTGGTTTCTCCGATCACGATTCCTGTTCCATGATCCATAAAAAATGCCCTACCAATTTCGGCACCAGGATGGATATCAATCCCAGTTGCTTCATGTGCGACACGAGATAAAAGTTTTGGAAAAATAGGCAAATCAGACTTAAAAAAATAATTGGCCACTCTGTGCACGGCACCGGCATAAAACCCTGAATAGGCGAGAACCACTTCGTGGATACTTTCGGCAGCCGGATCACCTAAAAAAGCAGCTTCCGCATCTTCCCACATCCACTGGTACAAACCAGGCAGTTTGGCAATGAAGTTGTGTAAAATATCATCCAAAGGAATGATCCTTCCAAACTCCCTATCCGCATAAGCAGAGTAAGGTTCTAATAAGTTTTTCCAACGGATACGAAAAAGTTCCAACTGGTCGATGATTTGATCTTTAGAAGTAAAGTTACGTTCGGAATGGTATCCAGAAAAAAGAATCGAAAACAATTCTTCTAAAAACCGACTGGCCACTTGTTTGCCACCAACCACAGTTTCAGGGATGGATTGCCGACCGAGGATCGAACTATAAAACTCATCTTGTCCATTCGATAACATATATGCTAGTAAGTCCAAGGTAGGAAATAGGGAGAATGCGAAAAATCCGAAGGACTTAAAATCCAAGACAAAGTCGATAAATCAGATGTACATTCATAACAAAATATTGAATACGATTGTCCGAATGAGCCTATTTCCATCTCATGGACATTGTGCTAGTCTCCGTATCCAAACTTTCCAAAACCATTGGCGAAAAAAAACTTTTTTCAAATCTCGACTTCTCAATTAGTGAAGGAGAAAAACTCGCCATTGTGGGGATTAATGGATCGGGTAAGTCCACTCTCCTTCGTGCTCTTCTTGGAAAAGAAGAAACCGATTCCGGACAAATCATCAAAAACAATAACCTTAAAATTTCTATCCTCGATCAAAATCCCATCTTTGATCCAAAGGAAACCATCCTCGATCATATTTATAAAGGTGATAACAAATTAGTCAAAACCATCCGCAAATATGAAGACATCTGTGAACGAATGAGCGAAGGTGAGGAAGGATTAGATGATGAGTTTACCAATGCCTCACAAGAAATGGACAGGCTTTCTGCTTGGGATTACGAACAACAGATTAAGTCCATATTAAAAGAGTTAGGTGTCGAAAAATTAGAAAGAAAAATGTCTGAGTTGTCTGGAGGGATGTTAAAGAAAGTAGAACTTGCCAAATCCCTCATTGATGAAAGTAATTTACTGATCTTAGATGAACCAACAAACCACTTAGATGTAAAATCTATTTTATGGTTAGAAGAATATCTGGCGGGACTCGACAAGGCAATTATACTTATCACTCACGACCGGTATTTTTTGGATCGGATTGTTACCAAAATTTTGGAACTGGATCGCGGTAGTCATTTTTTATATGAAGGTAACTATTCAATATATTTAGAACGCAAAGTAGAAAGAGAAGAAACCCTTCAAAAACAAGAAGATAAAATCAAACAATTTCTCAAACAAGAAGTGAAGTGGTTGAAACGCCAACCCAAAGCACGTTCCACCAAACAAAAAGCAAGGATTGATCGTGCCAGTGATCTCCAGAACAGAGAAAAACGAGAAATACAAAAAGACTTAGAACTGAGTGTGGCCGCCAAACGCCAAGGAAAAACCATTTTAGAAATTCATAATCTAAAAAAAGGAATCGCAGACAAATTACTCATCAACGATTTCACTTATACTTTTAAAGCGAAAGAACGACTCGGAATCATTGGGCCAAACGGAATTGGAAAATCTACTCTTCTCAACCTAATGTCTGGCCGCATTACACCCGATAGTGGTTATATCAAACCAGGGATCAATACCAAGGTGGGATACTTTGACCAAACTAGTTCCGAACTTCCACTGGAACGAAATGTGCTCGATTATATCAAAGATGTAGCTGGAGAAATGATCGAAACCGAATCTGGTGAAAAAATTTCAGCAGCAAAGATGTTAGAAAGATTTCTTTTTGATGGGAAATTACAATACACTCCCATCGCCAAACTTTCGGGAGGCGAAAGAAGAAGGCTTTTTCTCGTTCAGATCCTGATGACGGGTCCAAACTTTCTCATCTTAGATGAACCAACTAACGATTTGGACATCCAAACACTTTCTGTTTTAGAATCCTTTTTAGATGAATTTCCAGGAACTGTTGTGATTGTTTCCCATGATCGGTATTTCCTAGACCGCACAGCAGAGAGTCTACTTGTCTTTCGAAAAGAAGGTAAGTTGGATCATTTCATCGGAACATTTTCTTCCTTTTTAGAAAATGATTCTTTAGAATTAGAAACTGAACCCAGTTCCCCAAAACCAAAAGAAGTTTTGCCAACTCCCCTTGGATCGGAGAAACCCTCAAAATCCAAACAAGACCAAAAGAAACTTTCTAAATTAGAATCAGAGATTGCCAAACTTGAGTCATCAAAACAAGAATTAGAAAAGAAATTGAGTACATTCGCAAATGATCATACAGAACTTCAAAAAATATCTGAAGAAATCCAAAAGATAGAAACGGAAATTCTTTACAAAATGGAGGAATGGGAAATGCTTCAATCCGAATGAAGACTGTCCTATATACAAGAATTTTTATTTGGACACCCATCATCTTCATTGGGTACTTCATCTCAGCACAGATTGGATTTAAAATTGCCTTTTTAAATAGCCAAGTTTCCCCTGTTTGGCCCCCGGAAGGAGTGGGTCTTGCATCTCTTCTCCTTCTTGGCCCTGTTGCATTGCCTGGAATTTATTTAGGTGCCACTGTTGCCAATTTTTTTAACAATCCGCATCTACAAACAGCATTCCTTATTGGAATCGGAAACACACTCAGTAGTTACATCAATTATCGAATCATCAAACGAGTCACAGAAAAAAGTGATCCAATTTACTCCACAAAGGATTTAATATATTTCTTAAGCATCGGAACATTTCCCGGATCTTTTGTGAGCACCATTATGGGTGTTACGAGTTTATGGTATTGGGATTTTTTATCGAGTGAACTGTATTTCAATGTATTCTTCACTTGGTTTTCGGGAGAAATGCTTGGTTTTCTCATCGTTGCACCATTGCTTTATGTTTGGTTTCATCCCAAAGCAAAATTAAAATTAGAACTTCGCAAACAAATCGAACTTTTACTTTGGATCATTTTAGTTTATATTTCTGGGTCTATTGCTTTTAGCGATGAATGGCCCTTACTCTTTTTGCCCATCCCCTTTGTGATTGTCACAAGCATTCGGTTTCGTCAATTTGGAGCAACACTCTCCACAGTCGTCCTCGCCTTTACAGCCGTTACACTCACCATCGAAGGCAAAGGTGTTTTTGCAAGAAGAGATGCGAGTGGGCTCTCCATCAACGATTCTCTAATTTTTTTGGATGCGTTTTTGTTTTGTATCAGCGGGATTGCTTACTTCCTTGTCACAGCCACAAGGGAAAGAGAAAGGGCACAACTGGCTTCCTTAAAGTCCTTACAGGTTTTAAATGAACTAAAAGAAAAGGCCAATGAAGAATTAGAACAGAAGGTTCTAGAAAGAACCGCTGTGATTGAAGAACAAAGGACAGAAATTGAAAAACAATTGGATATGGCCAAACGCATCCAAGAGTCCCTTTTTCCTCAAAAAGAAATTTTGCCACAAGGTGTTGATATTCTTTTTAAAAATATCCCTATGATGAAAGTGGGTGGGGATTTGTATGATATCGTTTGGAGACCCGAAAGACAAGAGTTAGGTGTTTTTATCTGTGATGTTTCTGGACATGGAATTCCCGCTGCTTTATTAAGTGCACTTGTCAAAACATCACTGGAAAAATGGAAACAAGACCCAGTTGGTCTAAAAGATAATTTAGAATCCATTCGCCACCAAATCATTCCCAACCTACGGGAACATTTTGTCACAGCAAGCCTACTCCACCTTCATACAGATACGGGTTCTCTCACATTTGCAAGGGCTGGACATTTTCCACTTTTTATCATTCGTAAATCGGGTGCTCTTGTAAGTTTAAAACCAATGGGAAGGATCATTACCCCCATTTTCGAAATCCTTGCGGAAGAAGAGAGATTCCAATTGGAAACGGGGGATTTGATTGTAATGCTCACTGACGGACTCACCGAAGCAAGAGAACCCGAATCATTACAGATGTTTGGTGAGGAGAGACTTCTTCACTTAATTCGCGATATACGAAGCCTTCCTCTCTTTGAAATCCAAGACCAAGTTTTCCAATCAGTCATCCAACTTTCTGGAGGAATTGCCGCCATTCAAGATGATTTGACTCTCGGACTCATACGTTATTCGGGGATTACCGAAGAAACATCCAAAGTTTGATTCTGTTTTAGTTCCTGGTCGGTGGCGGTTCTAAAAATTCTTCAATACAGGGAAGAAGAACTTCTGTTCTTTCTTTTTCACTCATGGGGCCTAAGTCTCCACCTTTATTGAACCGACTGAGTGATTTGGTATAGTCTGAATAGTTGATCATAGATGCCATTTCTACGATTTCAATCGTATTCCCTTTGGTTTGTCTGAGATAAGCACTACAAGAAATATAAGAGCCGAGAAAGGTTTTCTCTTTTCGGAAGAATACTATTTTATAAACAGCAGCATAAGGGGAATCGCTTTGTAAATGATTAGGGAATTGTTTCTTTTTTGTATCCATCCAATCATGGATGTCCATTCCTTTTGGCAAGGAGATAGGGTTCTTGGGATACATTCGTCTCTCAGGTGGAAGTAAACTTGCACAACTGACCAAAAAAAATGTGGAGATACAAATCAAAAGACCAAGAGGACCAATTCTAAATCGACCCAATCTCTGTCTCATTTGTTTTCTTATTTTCAATTGAGCCATTTTAGAATCCATTTCTCCTACTATTCCCCCTACAAATTCGTATTTATGGTTTACTTTCATTTAAGGCACACCCTTCGTCTCTTCTACCAATTCGTCCGGCAGATTTAAATAAATCTCATCAATGGCTTCCTGGAAACCTTGTAAGTACAAAGCAGAAACAAGACTGGGTTCATTTGTTAAATTCCCATTATCCCGCATTTGAAAAAGAAAGGGAAATGGAATATACCAAGGGCTTAAATAACTAGTTCCAGAAACTGAGCTTACTTTTTCCGACAATAAGCTGTTCTTATAAAATAACTTTACCTTAACTTCCTGGATGAATTTTTGTTTGCAAGGGATAATACAATGAGTTATCAATTGAAGTACTTGGCTAAACCGTCCTTCTTCCCAATCACTGCGGGGATGACTTGCGGTGACAAAAAAAACATAGTCCGTTTTTACGTCTGTTAGTTGAAAATTATCATCATCAATGTTATGAATGTAAATTTCCTTCCAATGATAACGAGACTGGCCAATTTCTTTTTGTTTTTTGGGAAAGTATTGGTTGGTTGGCTCACCAAATATTGGACCCATTTCTACCCAACCCTTACGCTGTTTACTATGATACATTCGATTTTGATTTAAGATGGTTACAGAATCAGAGATTTTTGTTTTTGAAGATTCCCTAAGAAAAGGTTTTAGATTTCTATCTAAATTAGCAAAGGAACAATGAAAACATAAGATTAAAAAAATTGAAAAAAAATATTTCACAAATCAATCATTCCTTGGGTTGGGGAGGTTCTAAAAATTCTTCGATGCAAGGAAGAAGGATTTCGGTTCTTTCCTTTTCATTCATGGGACCTAAGTCTCCACCTTTTCTCATAAACTTTGTATAGTCTGCATAGTTGACCATTGAAACTAGATTGTATAACTCCAGTTGTTTTAGAGATGAATTGCGAATCATCGCACTGCATGAAACGTAAGAACCAAAGGAGGTTAAGTTTTTTCGGATATAATTGAATTTGTATTCACTTTCTCCAACTTGATCCGACCAAAATCTTTCCAGGTATTGATTCTTTTTTGTTTCTATCCATTGGTGGATGTCCATTCCTTCGGGCAAAGTGACTGGGTTCTTCGGATACACTCTTCTTTCGGGAGGGAGTAGACTCGCACAACCTACCGAAAGAAAAACGAATAGAAGAAACCAATCGGAAGTGGGAACCCGAATTATTCGGACAGAACGTACGGTATTTGTCATTCCCATCCGAAGAAATCGTATTTAAGTTTAAATTTCCCAAGATCTATAACCTCCATTTCCCGGGACTGCCAACATTATGGTATCTTCCAGCAGGAACATGGAAGGGATTATGACCGCCGCCGTGAGATCTCGGGACTTGGAACTGATTTCCTCCCCCATGATAAGGATACGGAACACCATAACCTCCCCTAGACCCTTGGTAGGGATAAGGATATTGGTAGTAGTTGTGACCATTTTGGCTGGGGTGTCTTGAATAGTACGAGTCATGGACGAGGTCAGGAGAAATACAACCGCCTCCCAAGACCGCAAGACCACTTACAAAAAACAAGGAACAAATAAACCTAACGAGTCTTTGTCGGTTTAAGTTTTCAATGGATTCAAAATTGATTCGGTTCATCATAAGTTCAGTATAGGGTGAAAACTCCCGTGCGCCAATGGAGGGTTTCCGCATTTGCGGATATCACCTATGCCGATCGTTTGGACTGGTAAGAGAATTCCTGGCCAAGGGAAAAAAATATTATGTCACTAAGCGCCCTTGATGCGGAGGAGGCGTTAGCCGTCCGAAGGACCGAAGCGAACGCGAAAGTCCGGAGCGAGCAAGGAAAGGCGCCCTAATTCGTTCTTGTTTCCCTCCTTATAGTTAAAAATGATGGAAAAATAAGTTAAATTTTCCGCAGGAAGTGTGCCCATCCATGGCAAATATCTATTACGACGACAGTTGCGATCTAAATCTCCTTAAAGGTAAAACCATTGCAGTGATTGGCTACGGAAGCCAAGGTCACGCCCAAGCTCAAAACATGAAAGATTCTGGTTTGAAAGTCATTATTGGACTTCGCGATGGATCTAAATCAGTAAAAGAAGCCAAAGAAGCTGGCTTTGAAGTGTACAATGTTGCGGAAGCTGCAAAAAAAGCAGACATCATCCAAATCCTTGCTCCAGACACAATCCAAGCTGACATGTATAAGGCGGATATTGAACCAAACCTTACTGAAGGAAAGGCTCTTGTATTCTCTCATGGATTTAACATCCATTACGATCTCATCACTCCTCCTAAAAACGTAGACGTGTATATGGTAGCACCGAAAGGTCCAGGACACTTAGTTCGCCGTGTTTACACAGAAGGTGGTGGAGTTCCTTGTTTAATTGCAATTTACCAAGATGCAACTGGCCAAGCAAAAGCTCGCGCCCTCGCTCACGCAAGTGGAGTAGGCGGAGGAAGAGCTGGAATTTTAGAAACATCTTTCCGTGAAGAAACAGAAACTGACCTTTTTGGGGAACAAGTAGTTCTTTGTGGTGGTGTTGCGAACCTCATTATGAGTGGATTCGAAACACTAACAGAAGCAGGTTACGATCCAGAAATCGCTTACTTCGAATGTTTACATGAAGTGAAACTCATCACTGATTTGATTTACGAAGGTGGACTTGCTCGTATGCGTTATTCCATCTCTGATACTGCCGAGTATGGAGATTATATCAGCGGACCACGTATCATTGATGCTGGAGTCAAAGCTCGTATGAAAGACGTTCTCACTGATATCCAAAAAGATAAAGGTGCAGCGTTCGCTAAACGTTGGATGGCGGATACAAAAGCTGGATACCCAGAATACAAAAAACTCAAAGAAAAAAATGCAGCCCACCCGATCGAAGCAGTAGGAACAAAACTACGTTCGATGATGAAGTGGCTTGCGAAGTAATTTTTAAGGTAACTAAAGTTTTAGTCTAAAGAAAGGAAGAAGGGATTTTATATGAAAGTAACACAAAAGATAGTACTCGCAGCACCTGCACGAACTCCTTTTGCTCAAATTGGAAAGGCGCTCTCAAATTACGCTGGTCACCACCTTGGTAAACTCGTTGGTGAAGAAGTTATGAAACGCAGTGGTTTGAAACCTACTGATATTGACGGTGTGATCGTTGGAGAAGGTTTTTCTAACGCACCTAACTCGGCACGTGTGATTGCAAACTTGCTTGGACTTCCTATGGAAATTCCATGCCTTACAGTAGCAAACAACTGTGTATCTGGTTTGGAAGCAGTTGCGGAAGCAACTCGTCGTATTTCCCTTGGTGAAGGAAAAGTTTTCCTCGTCATTGGTGAAGAGTCACAAACTTCTATGCCATTTGTTGTAAAAAATGCGCGTCTTAACAAAAAAACAAACAGTTTAGATTCACTTGTAAAACTTCTTCCTAATGACCTTCCTGAAGGAGTAGAACTTCGTGATACACTAGAAGACGGACTTGGTGATGGGGAAACTTCTTTCGGTATGCAAGTAACGGCAGAAATTCTCGCACAAAACTACGCACTTCCACGCGAAACACAAGACAAAGTCGCTTACGAATCTTTCAAACGTGCCTTTGATGCCACTCAAGAAGGTCGTTACAAACCATATATTATGGAAGTGAAAGACGATGAAGGAAACATGTTACAAGCTGACGAAGCAGTTCTTCTTCGTGAAGGTCTTGTGAAAAACCCTACTCGTATGGGTCGCGCGATGTTACTCTTTGACAACCCTCAAATGAAATTTGACCAGTTCAAAGAAAAATACAGCAAATACTTAAAGAAATCTCATGGACCAACTCTTTCTATCTTCAATGCAAGCCCACGTTCTGATGGAGCGGCTGGTATCATTGTAGCATCTGAAGATGCGGCTAAAAAATTAGGTCTTACTGCAAAAGCTTATGTGAATGGTTTTAACATGCGTGGTGTGGATCCAAACCTTATGGGTCTTGGCCAAGCCGAAGCAACGATTGCGCTTCTTGGTGAAACTGGTGATAAAATCGAAAACATCGACATCATCGAAATCCACGAAGCATTTGCTGCGACTGCAGTAGCGGCTCTTGAAGAAATCAAATCTAGAACTGGTCTTGACTGGGAAAAGAAATTTGATGAGAAAAAAATCAACCCGAACGGTGGATCTATCTCCATTGGACACCCGTTTGGTGCTACTGGCGTGAGACTCCTTCACAACGCTATCATGGACTTTGAAGAAAACAAAGACGTGAAAAAAGTGCTAGTGACTGCATGTGCACACGGTGGGATCGCAGGATCAATGATCGTAGAAAGAGCTTAAATATCGAATTTAGAATTCAGATAAGTTTCGTTCGAAAGATCGATGGAAAAGCCAAGGGAAACCTTGGCTTTTTTATTTTTTGGGTAGGATCTTTTTTCAGATACGAACTTTGAAAAGATGAACTTATTGGAAAAGAATTTTTGGTTTTTAGAAAGGGATTTGTAAGAAAGGAAAAGATGTGGTAAGAGGTGTGCATTGGGAGGCGGGTCTAGTTCCCCACCCTAATCAGGGCGGGGATATAAGATTCACACCCCAAACCGCGCAAGCATCGGAACAAGTCCTTCTTTTGTTTGTCCCGCCGTATCGTATCCGGGAAAAATCTTAACCAATTTCAAATAAATATGTTTTTCAATTCGTTTGGTTCCATTTGCCGTTTTTTCAAAAATATCTTTAGTATACAGATGAAACTCAAAATATCCTGTTTTAAACTTACCATCAGCGGAGAGACGATTTCCAATCCTGAATCGTATGGGATTTCTTAGATCCAAAGATTCATAACATCGCTCTTCCCCAAAAGATAGTTCTTTAGATAAATGAATTCTTTCGCGGATTCCCATTTCATGAAAATCTCTATCACCTGGGAATTGTAACAAAACCTTCCCTTCTCTTCGAAATTCTAAACTATAAGATAAAATTTCCAAATTAGATACATCAACAGAGTTTATCTCAATCGTTAGGTGGTGATCCAAAACTTCAGTGGATCTAGTGATCACACTACCTTCCCTTTGTCCAATGGTAATGATTTTACTTACATTTAATGGAACCACATACTTAAATACTAATCCTGGATCCGGTAAATCTTTCCCAAATACGGTCATTTCTGTTTGGATCGGGGTTTGTGTGATCGTATGAATGTCTGCAATATTAAATTCGTCCGAAGCTGATAAGTTGTGATTGGATAACGCTGTGATTTCTTTTAGAGATGGTTTTGATTTAAACCCTTCCAAAGTTTTTAATTTTGCAATCGTCAGCCTTTGCATGACAGTGATTAGGACAAGTACGGCAACAAACAAAACCAAAACAAATACCCATGTTTCATAAGTATTCATCTTTTCTTCTAACGAATGAATTTGCTCTATCGAATATGGTTTTAACACTTGTGCGAGTATCATTCACTATCCTTTGAGAGGAAAAAAACCTACACTACCATTATCGACCTATCTTCTTAAGAAAAAAACCATTCCTCCTGAAAAGAGATCGACTCACGAGACTCTGTTCTCTATTTTTTGCACTATGTCGGGTTACAAATATTTACTCTACACTCTACTCGCACTTTTTGTTTCACCCATCTTTTCTGAAAACCATTGGGATCACTACATTCACGAAAAAACTGCCGGCTCCACCTATTTAACATTTGGCGACAATATCAACTTAAGAGAATCAAACAATATAAATGCGAAAGTTTTAAAGAAACTTTCTATTGGGGATTCCGTCAAAATTATCACAAAAACGAACCAAATCCTAGAACAGAATTCAGTAAAAGAATATTGGTACCAAGTCCAATTGGAAAAAGAAATTGGATATGTTTGGGGAGGGTTACTTGCTGATTATTCTTTTGAATGGAATGATAAAACAATATTAGCACGCAACCTAGGCATCCAGGTAGGAAAACTGGAATTAAAACTAATCCAAAAAAATCAATTGTTGGCACAAGGCACTTGGGATGTTGGACCAATGAGCAACGAAGGTTGGGATCATACGATCTACCAACCTTCTTCTTTTTCTCCTGCCCCTGTTGCAATTTTTGGATTAAAGTATCTCGTATTTTCTGAGATAGAATACGGATACACAAACGAACAAATATTTACATTGGACAAAGACTTAAAATTTATTTCACAGTTTTCTTGGAATCCTGGTGCTTGTGACCCACCTTCTTGTGCTGAATCATGGCTCGTACTTCCGACTGAAACTTTACCAGCAGATAAAAAAATTAACCGTAAAGTCACAAAAGGAAAACCCAATACAATCATCGAACTAACTCATAGTTTCGATATCGATGATGAAAGTTCTCATGAATATTACCAATCCGAATACATTTGGAATGGAACCACTTTTCAAAAAAAGGAAAATTAATTAACCAATGAATCGAATCATTACTTTAGTAACAATTGTTGTTTTCACTTTCCCTGCTTTTGCTTGGAATAATCACGCAGGCATCACATATTTAATTCTCAAAGACCACTGGAAAACCGAGCAAACTCCCAAGGTAAAAGTAGAGTCCTTAAAGTCTTTTTTGACAAAAGAAAAAACAACAATCCAAGAAACTTTAGACAAGTCCGAGGAGTGGGCATTAAAAAGACTCCCTCACCTAACAAAAACTGACGAAAGTTTAAAGTTTTCTAAAACAACAAAAGATAAAGACCTTGTTGTTAGTTTTTACAGAGCGCTCCGAGTCAATCCAAACCATAAAGCAGCCTTATACATACAATCTGTCCCAAAAAGGGGAGGTTCAAAACTACCTCTAGACCAACTAACAACGTTAAATGAAAAAGGGAAATTAGCAAACGAAACCTTTTTGTCGTTACAAGAAGGACAAACAATCGGTGCCGATGAAGTTTTAGTATCCGCCACTGATGAACCCGACTATGATTTAGATTTACATTTATTTGAAGATAACGAACACGAGGTGGGAAAAATTTACGGATTTAGTAGCCAACCTTTTGGAAATCCTGCCGTTGAATATTCATCACAAGCACCATTCCATATGGGATTCTTTTATGAACCTGGAATTATTTTTACTCTCGCTGGCTTTTTAAAACGAACTTATCCCGAATACCGAATTCACCAATTCACAGAACTATCAAATCTGGCATTCCGCACAGGTCACCCTTATTGGGGTTATCGATTTGCTGGTTGGGCTTTGCATTATATCCAAGACCTTACACAACCCTATCATTCCTCTGTATTACCCAGAGTGAGCGCAGCAAAACAAATTGGCGTACAACTTGTATCTATTGTAGGTTACCAAACTCCGAAAGATAATATGATTAGTTTTGTTTCAGGAAGACATACTCTCATTGAAGAATACCAATACTATTTAATCAAAAACCTAATTGAAACAAAGAATTGGAACCATCCTGTTGCCACTTCCATCACAGAATTTTCAAAAGATAACCTAGTAACATGGTCGGGAATGGACTCGATAAGAGAAAATGTTTGTCGCGAAGCATACCTGGCAGGGGAACCGACTGATGAACAATTGGAAAACTTAGAAATTCCTAAATACGAGAGATTGTATGAACCAAATCACCCTATCCATAAAATTCTTGGAACGTTACTCCATAACACATCTAAACACACAAGAGCTTACTTAGATGCGTTAAAGACAAACTAGTCAAAATCATCTGCAGCAAATCTTTCTAGAAGCTCCAAAGGGATGATCTCTAACGCACGTTTGTGGGTAGATTCTAAAAACACCTTAGGAGCTACCCCATTGCGATAAGCTTCCAACCACCTAGAAGCACAAAGACACCAACGTTCCCCAGGTTTTACACCAGGGAAAGCATATTGTGGCCAAGGTGTGATGAGATCATTGCCGCTTTGTTTTTGTGACTCTAAAAATTCTTCCGTAGCAAGAACACAAACTGTATGAGAGCCGATGTCATCGTCGGAAGTATTACAGCATCCATCCCGAAAAAATCCAGTAAGCGGCCTTGTGGAGCAAGGAGCGAGAGGTCCGCCCAGCACATTTATTGATTCATCCATATCCATGAGAATCTCAAACTAGGAAAAATACTCAAATCTGGGAAGATGTTTCTGAAAGGAAGAGGGAAAAAAGATGGGGGTTTGCACCCCCAGTAGATCGACCAAATGGTCTTGGAAAGCCTAAAGACAATCTACTAAACATACATTTACTTGTCAAACGATTATGCATTCACTTCAAAAAAAAGAGTCTTTTTTTCTTCTCCGTTGATCCGCACCCGCATCTTCCACTGACCAATGAATTCTACATTTTTAGGAATTACAAAATAACGGCTGTCTGAATCCAAATAGTTTTGGGTTTTCCACTTGTAGTAAAAAGGTTTTACTGAATTTCCATCCTTTGTGATATGAATTTCAATTTCCTGATTTTTAGGTTTTGTAAATTCAAATTCGATCGCATAGTTTTCGCCCAAACGAAATGAAGTATCCCCACATCGAATTTTTTCTCCACGATCATTGTATTTACACAATCGAATGTCCTCATCCAAAATGTCGGTTCGAAGTGGTAAATCACCATCTTTGGGATGCCAATATAAATAATGCTGAGTTAAGGTTTCTCGTTCTGCATTTTGAGTTTTAAAAACCGTGGGTATAGTCATAACATCCAATTGGCGAGTGGGTTTGTGAACTTCAAAATGTAAATGTGGTCCTTGCGTAAAACCAGTGTTACCTGAATACCCAATCATTTGTCCCGCCTCTACAAAATCACCAACCTTTACCAAAACCCCGTCCTTCATTAAATGTGCATAGTTTCCCAAAGTGCCATCATTATGTAAAATGATGATGTAATTGGCTTTGCTCAGTAAATCTTTGCGAATTCCACCTTCACTAAAATTCGACACGACTGCGACCACTTGCCCTTTCCTGGCAGCAAGAATGGGAGTGCCAACTGGTAAAATAAAATCAACAGAGTATTTTAAATTTCCTATATGAGAAAATTTCCCATTATAAGCTTGAGCCACACGAGATCGTATCCCAGCTGGGAATGGCAATAAATAAGTCACAGAATCATCATGTATACTTTCTCTATCTCCAATCATCACATGAACTGCAAAGGATGTGAATGTAGGTTTAGTAATATCTTCTAAAACAAAACTAGATACAAATGCTGATTCGTTTCCTTTTAAGACTAAGAACTGCGGGAAAGTATGTTCAGATTTAAAATTTTTAACAGTGACGTTGACCATCACTGAATTGGTTGGATAAATTATTGGATTTCTATTTTTGATGTATAAGTCAAAACCATTCTCAATATCTTTCACAACAAAACAGACATATTCCGAAATACAATTTTCGGTTTCTGCTGTTTCAGCAAATAAATCAAATCTGAAAAATGAAACGAATAGAATAAAAACAAAAAAAAGATTCTTCACATTACACTCATTATCTGGAACTGCATTTCCTTTTGTATCACACCGTCAATTGAGATCACCGCTGTCCACTCACCTTCTAAAGATTCGGAAGGGTCTTCCAGTTGAACATCTAAAAAAGTATCCCACCATTCAGGATTTGTCTCCCAATTATACAATTTAGAAATAGTCGTGCCATTTTTACGAACGGAAATTTGTATCTTATAACGAGATGGTTTCAAAAGAGGAATATAAAAGTAAAGAGGGGAACTTTTGGAAAATGTTGTGGAATGACAGCCCAATTTTTCTAAACTTTGAACCGATTCGCAAATTTGGATTTCCTCAATGTCGGAGACAGTTTTGACCATTGGTTCGTTTGGTTCCCGCCTCCAATGGAGTTGTCCTTCCGCAAGGACTTCCGAGTCGGAAGATTCTGTCCGAAATTTTGTTGGAATCGTTTTTTTACGTAAGTGGGGCGTTGGTTTATAAACTTCAAAATGAAGGTGAGGCCCGTCGCTAAATCCTGTACTTCCAGCATATCCAAGTGGAGTTCCGGAGGTAACCCTCTGGCCTCGTTTGACAAGAACTCCCATATAACGTAGATGCGCATACTGCCCGATTGTTCCATCGTCATGGAGGATTTTTACGTAATTTGCCGAATGGATGTATTTGATTTCAAATCCTCCTTCGTTATTTTTTTGTTCCGTATCGATCACAATTCCATCTCTGGCGGCCGTGATCAAGTCCCCTTCCTTCAAACCAAAATCAATCGAATAACGGTTATCACCCTGGTGGCTTTTTGTACCCTTATAACCCTGGTAAACTCGAACCTTCATTCCTTTTTCAAAAGGCAAATCATATACTACTTTTGGATTATGGTGGACTGAAAAATTTCCAAGTATCCATTTGAATTTGATTTGGTAAACCCAACGTTTGTTTGGTTTGTTTACACTCAGCCGAAAGAGTTTTTTCCTTTTAGGTCCTTGTATGACTGTCACAAGAGGAAGTTTGACACTGCTTTTCATATTCTTAGAAATTGCGTTCACCGATAAAGTTGTAACAGTTTCCTTGATTGCAATTTTATTCTGAAAGTAAATATCCACCCCTGTTTTATCTTGAATATAAATAACACAAAGTCTGTCCATGGAACAATACTCTGAATGATCTTTGGCAATCAAAAGTCCCGCAGGGAAAATCAAAAATAGAATGAATATGCCAAATCTCATAAAACAGGGAACATATTAATGTGAGGAACGACACACGACAATCTATTTTCCGTTATAAAAACTTGATTGCCTTATGATTTCTTTTCAGTAAATCTCGACACATGAGTCCAACCTTATACACATTTCCCATCTCACATTTTTCTGAAAAAGCTAGATGGGGATTAGACCTCGCCCACTATCCCTATGAACTAAAACCTTTAATCCCCGGACAACACATCCAAACTTTAAAACCTCTTGTCAGTGATTTGTATGTCCCCGTTTTAGAAACCGACACTGGGGTCATCCAAGGTTCTGGCAATATTATTGATTTAGTAGAAGAAAAAGCATTCGGTCACAAAGCTTCTTCGGAAGAAAAACAAATGGAAGAAAAAATAGACTCTCATATTGGAAAGAGCCTACAAACTCTATTGTATCATTTTATCCTGGATTACCCTGAAATTGTTGGGAAATTATTTTTATTAAACCCAAGCAAAGCCAGTGATACAGTCGGACCACCTGAACATTTCGATTTGATTGCATTATCTCTCAAACGAAGATATAAAATCACACCTAAAAACCTAGATGTCGTAAAACAATCGCTAGATGAATGTTCCAAAGAATTAATCGAAATATACAAAACTCGCAAGTTTTTTAATGGAACTTCCTTTGGAAGAGTGGACTTAACCATGGCCAGTCTTATGGGGATGCTTGCAGAACCAAAAGAATCGCCCGCTTACCCTTGGTTTGCTTCTGTACAAATGCCAGAATCTTTTTTCACTTGGAGAAAGGACTTGGGTTATGAATTGTTATTCGATAAAATCGGAGAATTTTATAAAGAGTTTCGAATCCAATCCAAATAGTCTGGATTTCCAGAAACAATTGGCCAAATGACAATGCAGGGAGTATCATAAGAATGTAATTCTTTGATCCTCTGCACCAAAACTTCCGATTTGTCCTTGGTTGTTTTGAATAATCCAACCGTTTCCTCTGATTCTTCTAAAACAGAATTCCAAATGTAAACTGACTGCATGCCTTTGATGATATTGGCACAAGCAGCCAATCGATCTGTAACAACAACCTTAGCAATTTGTTTCGCTTCTTCTTCGGAAGCAAATGTAACATAGACAGTGTAGTATTCCGATGAATCTTCCATTTATTTTTTTTCCTACTTGCCCTTCATTTTAGATACGTATGATCTTGTGTATGCGTAGTCCAAGTCCAAAAACTTATCTTTTAATAATCGCCATTTGTCTGCCCATTTTTGCAGAACCTCTCAATCCTCCAAGCCTCACCTCTTCGAGTCAACTCCTACCAAAAACAAAAAAATACACACCCATCTTTGCTATGGATGGAAAACTCAAAACCAGCTGGGTCGAAGGAGCAAATGGAGAAGGGATTGGGGAAACTTTACAGATCAAATACAAATCACCTATCAATTTTCGTTCCCTTTCCATCTACAATGGGTTTGGTGATCCTAAACTTTGGGCCGCAAACAATCGAATCAAAAAACTAAAAATATCTACCGAAGACGGAAATGAAGAAATCGTAACTTTAAAGGATAGCTTGTCTCTGCAAATGATTGAATTCAAATCGGAACTTCGGGCAAAAGAAATTTCTCTCACCATCCAAGAAGTATATAAAGGAACCAATACAGAAAACACAGCCATTGCCGAACTCACTTTCAATTCAGAACAAGCGGGATCGGCCCTTGTCCCTCCCAAAAATACTTGGGCCATTGGAAAGTGGAAAACCAAATCCAATATTGCAAGGATCCAACTCCATAACGATGGAACTTGTGAAATGGGATACGAAACCGCAAAGATGTTATGTACTTGGACAGAAAAAGGGGATAAGGTCATTGTTAGCCTAGAAGCAACTCTTCCTCTCACTAACACTGATATTTTAGAAATCAAACGCAGAGGAAATCCTTCTGATCCAACTCTCGAGATCAACGGAAAACATGAATTTATTTCTAACAGGGATGGGGTATAAAAAAGAAATTTATAATTAAAATCAATCCGTCCAGGATTGCCAAATGGATTCCACCACGGAAGGTTCCTTTTCTTCCGTGGTTTCAAAATACAAAACTGTATTTTGGTAAGGTTTGCCAGACAGGTCTCTAACAGGCGTTAATAGGATCAATTGAATATCCAATTCTTTTTCCAAACGTTCTATCGTTTTCCATTCATCAAGCGAACCTTGTTTGGGATATGGTAAAATTAAAATTCCTGTCACCACTTCCAATTTCGGGTTTCTTTTTTTTCTTACTTCCCAGAGAATCCGACCAATCGAATAACGAAAGTTAAATTCAGATACAGGTTGGATTTTTATCCGCCCCTCTTCCCGATACAAAAATCCATCGATAGCACAAGGACCTGAATACTCTTTTGGAACTAATCCCTTGGTATCACGAACAAGGTCCATTACAGGTGGAAGAAAAGATTTGGCGTAAGGAAGCTCCGATCCACCAATTCGAATCCCACGAAACACTCCGTCCTTATCAATGAGCATTGCTGTGGAAGTGAGGTAAACGAACTCACCATCACGTACATCCCAAAGAGTAGAAAAATCAAAAAACCTTTCGTCGCCGACCCAGGACTCTGCAAGGATGGGAAAACCAAAAAGTTTTTTATTCACTTGGGACATCTTCCAGGAATCCGATCTGGATTTAAAGATGATATGATTTCTACCAGCAAGCCCAAACTCACTTTTTAGAACAATGGGAAGTTTTGCCTCTTCCAATTCAGCAAACAAGTGTTCTTCGGAAGATATCACCTTGGCCGGCAGAGGAGAATGATGTTTTCGAAAATCCAGTTGGGTGATTTTAGAATTGAGATAACGAGACGTTTCCGTGCGAATGGGATCTTCTAGAAGTTTACCTTCATACCATTCGTTCCGACATCCCCACTCAACAAGAGTGACTTCACCAAGTAAGTCTCCTTCTTGGACCGGCGTTCCTGGAGTTAACCTAACTTCCTTCCAATGCGAATATAGTTCATCACTAGGCAATTCTTCGACTAGAACAAAGTCTTCAGGTCTTGTAATGGGAAAAAACATCTTCTCCAAACAACGATTCCTCCGTTTGAGGGAGGAATCTAAATTCAGAGGTGTTGGATACAATCTATACTCAAATAATGAGTCTAGAGAATAAAGTGCCGGCACCAATCAATAGATGCGTCGGATGGCTGTCGCAATCCGTTGTACATTATCTTTTGTTAGGTTAGGATAAATCGGTATACAATGTCCGCGTTGGAAAAGACGTTCTGCATTGGGGAATTCCAAAGGATTTTCTTCCAACACTCGATGAAGAGGTTCATCTACTGTTCTTTGTGTTCCAATATGAATGGATTTAAAATACCTTTGGATCTCTTCGTAGTTTTGTCCTGAAACAACAATGGGAAATCTTTGGAATGTATCTTCAGTTGGATTTTGAAAATAAGTTTCCAATCTTGAATTTTGAACTGCTTGTAAATACGCAGAAGCAATCTTTTTCTTACGTTCTAAGATAACACCGAGTTTGGAAAGTTGTTCAATTCCAAGTGCGGCTTGGTAATCCACTAAATTGTAATCATACTTAGGTTCACCAAAGTTACGTTTGGCGGATGATCCAGACTTATAAGATTTCACTGCATTCGAAAGAGAAACTTCAGAAGTGATGATCATCGCACCGTTTCCAGTAGTGATGATGTTTTCGGCGCTGAGGCCACAGATTGCGATTTTGGATTGTTTCCCAACAGTAATGGTTTCTGAGGTGGCGCCAATGGCTTCGGTAAAGTCTTCTACCACTTCCAAACCTTCGATGGAATAATCACTGAGACGAATGAGTGATCCAAAACTATGATCAAATAGAGCAAATCTTGCACCCGATTCATTTTTTTTGCGAAGGAATTCTTCTGGGCAAGGATGAAAGGAGTTTCGTTTCAAATCCACAAGCACTGGTTTGGCTTGTAAAAGAAAAATCGCATCTAGTGCCGAAATCGGAGCGTAACTAGAAAGTAAAACGGAGTCTCCTGCTTTTACACCTAACGCAAGTAATGCTAAGTGATATGCCGAAGTGAGGGAATTAGAAGAAATGGCATGTTTGATTTTGAAAGTATGGCAGAAGGTTTTTTCAAATCTTTCTACGATTTCGCCGGTAGAAAGGTGTTCGTCCACGAGACATTCTAAAACACCTTTTAGGTCTTCCCGAGATAGGGTCGGTTTAAAAAATTCGATATCTTTTTCTTTTCGAACGGGTCTTTGTATTGTTTCGGTGCTCATCCAACAGCACTCCTCTATATTATGTCACTTAAATACCCGATTTCTGAATTATGTCACTTCATTTTTCGAAATGAGAACATAATTTTAGAATTTCATTGGAAAAATGGTTCAGGAAGGAGAATGCCTCAGAAATATGACCCCCATGCCGAATCCTACCCTTTCCCTTTGGGCTAGTCGCCTCCGCCAAAACCAAGGAATCCGTTCCCTAATGGAAGATTTGGGCCAGGTGACGGGCCATCCCGATGAAATTCTCTTGGGAGGGGGAAATCCGGCCCATATCCCGGAAGCCGAAGAAATTTTTGCCGAAGCCTTTCAGACTCTCGCAAAAGATCCTAAACTTGGGGCCTTACTCGGAGACTACCAAGCTCCGATCGGGAATGATCGTTTTCGTTCCCTTGCTGCCGAGTATCTCTCACCTCATTTAGGTTATGATCTAAGGAAAGGCAATATTGCCTTTTTTAACGGCAGTCAAAATGCTTACTCCTATTTACTCAACATTCATTCAGGAAAGATGTTGGATGGTATTTTTAAAAAAATTCTTTTACCGATCGTTCCAGAATACATCGGTTATGCGGACCAATCCATCGAAGCAGATGCATTTTTGGCTACCGATCCAGAAGTGATTCCGACAGGAAATCATAGGTTTCGATACGGTTTAAACAAAACAGAGTTTGATCTTTCCAAGGTTGGTTGTGTGGCCTTGTCTCGCCCCACAAATCCCACGGGAAATATTTTATCAAACAAAGACATTGAATGGATGGAAGAAAGAACCAAAAAACAAAATCTTCCCCTCCTGATTGATTTAGCTTATGGGAATCCATTCCCAAATTTAATTGGATCGGAAGAACCAATTCATTACCGGGAAGGGAGAACTCTCTCCCTTAGTTTTTCTAAAATTGGACTCCCAGGGGTTCGTTTGGGGATGATTGTTTCCGATCCTGATACCATAGAGACCCTTTCCTCTTACGCTGCTGTAGGGAATCTTGCTGTGGGAAATTTAGGTGTTTATCTGATGGATATCCTATTTCGTAAAGACATCCTCACCAACCTTTCAAAAAACATCTTACGTCCGTTTTATGACCAAAAAAGAGAACTGGCACTCTCCATTTTCGAATCGGAATTCAAAAAACATGGAGTCGAGTATGAAATCCATGATCCTTTGGGTGGATTTTTTCTTTGGATTCGATTCCCCAACATGTCAGTCAACAACCATAAACTTTACCACCTTTGTAAAGATAAACGGCTCTTCATTGTTTCAGGACATTATTTCTTTCCAGGTTTAAACTCAGATTTTTCGCATACTCAAGATTGCATACGTTTGACATATTGTCGTCCAGAAGAAGAATTAGCCAGGGGAGCCCATATCCTTGCGGAAATTGTGGCCTCTCACCAGACGAAATCCGAATGAGTGAAGACAGCATTGATCTATCAGACACAGTCTTAGAGAATCCTTCGTCCAAAGACGAAAGTTCTAATGATAGACCTTCTGCGCAGTCTTACATTTTTTTGTCTGACTCGGTGGGAAGTCTTACACCCACAGCACGTTGTATCTTAGATGAACTAAAAGATTGGCATAAACGTGTAGAAAAACACGGCTCTAAAGAAAAACACGCATCCTATCTGATGACGGTGGATAAACTCCCCGAAGCATTAGGAAAGTATACAAACCTTGGTGCCCAAGGTCGTTCCGAAAGTTCTATCTTCCATGCTCTTAGACAGATTTTAGACATTGACCATCGTGGCCAAAACCGTGCTGCTTATGCTTATCCTTATCTCATTCGTACGGGCAGCAAAATCTCTTCCAAAATTGCACTCGTTGCACCGCAAAACGAAAATAAAACGGACACCCAACCATATCGATTGGCTTGTTTTCGTTTTTCGCAAGAACTCATCAAAGTATTACTTGAGAACCGCGCAAAAAAAGGAAGGAACTGGGATGATGAAAATCCGGGAACTCTTCTTTTACAAAAGAACAAAGAAGGGAACACCTGGCTCTATCCAAAACTTGGATCTCTTGAAGCAGAAGTTTCCTCATTGGTTCGAAAGGGATTTGGAAATTTACCTTATATCCCCATGCCAGACTTTCTCCAAGACTTCACTGTTTTTGCAAGAGAACAAAATCTTGCACTTCCCATTCTTGCCGATTACCATATTGTCATTGATGAACTGAACATCTTACCTGACGGAAGTTTCAAACGATTGCCAGAAGTGGTGAACCAAATCCTTGCCCATATGAATGGATTGGAACATTTCACAAAAGACCAACTCACCAAACTTGCAAAAGACGCAAAGTATGAGTCCTTTCTTGCAACTTTCAGTGATTATATTTCCAAACCAAAATTTTCTTCTTTAGAATCTAAAATGAATCCAGAAGAAGAGGTGAAAAAGTTTTTATCTATCATCGAAAACTTTCCTTATCCCACAGAAAAAGCTAACAAGTCTCTTTCCATCAAAGAAACAATCGATCTCAGTGTAAAAATTTTAAAAAGACTCTCAGAAGAAAAGGGATCAGTTCTCACTCGTAAAGACGATAGCATTTACGGAACTGTTAAAAATGCAGTCATTGCAAAAATTCCAGAACATACAAAAAATCACAATACCCTGCTTAGGATTGATTTTGAAGATGAGGTTGCAAAAGCGGGAATCACTTCAGAAGAAAAAGCAAACGAATACATCAAACGTTTGAAAGACGATGTATTTTCCGACCATTCTTATTATGAAGAAAAACTTCCTGATGGTAGAACTGTGTATTATGTAGTGGATCATGGTTATATGGCCGCAGTCATCCACAAACTAGCGTTTGAAGGCAGAACCAATCCAGAATACAAAAAGCAGTTGGGTTATGCAAAAATCATCAATCACAAACTTTCTAATCCCAAACACCCTGAACTCAACAACAAACTAAAACCTGAGTTAATTGCAAAACTCAATGCTGATGTCAAAAACATGGAAGTGGAAGAATTGGAGCGGGAACGTTCCAATGAAATTCGTTCTAGGTTCAATGCTGTTCCGGGGATATTGACATTTGTAGTCAGCACACTTATCTTTATCACCGGGGCTTATTACCTTCGTTCGGCGATGCCGATCTTTTTTGGTGTGCCTTTCTCAGTGGTCCTTGGATTTATGGCAGCAATTTACTTCCGAGAAAAATCCACAGAAGAGATTCGAGAAGATATCAAAAATTCGGGTAAGTTTTCTGGGATTGGGGATTGGGGGAAACCAACTTACAATTCTGGCTCCACTTCTTCCTATGAAGACGAAGCAGAGACATCCAAAAAAGAAGAAAAACTTTCTCATATCTACAAAGCCGCAGATAACTTCGTATTTCCAAAACGATTCAATAAAATCACAGATAAAGTTTTGGATCCAAAATCCTTACGTTCTCGGATTTACGAAAACTTGGACAATATCAAACGCAACAACATGACTCTCGGCAAAGAAAAAGATGACGATAAAGTGGCTTCTACTGTGGAATATGCGGTCTTACAATCGGTTTCTACCATTCTCATTCCCGATGATGTTGCCATTCGAGATCTTCCGAGCACCATTCTGATCAATCGTAACGATATGAAATCAGCACTCTTTCGTGGCCAACTTGCCGACTTCTACAGAGAAGAGATGAACAAAAAGAAATTCGATAAAAAACTAGTTAAGTACTACACCTACCTCATCAATACGGTTGAGATGGAGTATTATAAATACCTTCCGAAAAAACGAGTCTAAAAACTAAAATCATTTGATTCCCTACGGGTCACTCCTCCTATGGAGTTGATGTATCAAAACGGTATCGTACAATTTCCTATCATCATCATTGATGAAGATTTTCGTTCCGAAAATGCCAGTGGTCTTGGCATTCGAGCAATTGCAAAGGCCCTAGAAGGCGAAGGGATTGAAGTTCTGGGTGTGACCAGTTACGGAGATTTGACGAGTTTTGTGCAACAACAGAGCCGCGCTTGTGGATTCATCCTCTCCATTGACGATGAAGAATTCACACCTGAAACAGAAGGTGAAGTTCCCGATGCTCTACGCCAACTCAAAGATTTTGTGACGCAAGTGCGTCATAGAAATGCCGACATACCATTGTTTCTTTACGGAGAAACAAGAACCAGTCGCCATATTCCCAATAGTATATTAAAAGAATTACATGGCTTCATCCATATGTTTGAAGACACACCAGAGTTTATGGCAAGAGCCATTCACAGGGAAGTAAAATCATATTTAGATAGTTTGCCTCCTCCTTTTTTTCGTGCCTTAACACAATACGCACATGATGGAAGTTATAGTTGGCACTGCCCTGGTCACTCGGGTGGAGTTGCTTTTCTAAAAAGCCCCGTCGGTCAAATGTTCCACCAATTTTTTGGTGAGAATATGTTACGAGCTGACGTTTGTAATGCGGTAGATGAACTAGGTCAACTTTTGGATCACACAGGTCCCATCTCTGCCAGTGAAAGAAACGCCGCACGAATTTTCCAATGTGATAGTTTGTATTTTGTAACCAATGGAACTTCTACTTCCAATAAAATTGTTTGGCATAGTACAGTAGCACCAGGAGACGTTGTGATTGTTGACCGGAACTGTCACAAAAGTATCCTTCATGCCATTACGATGACGGGTGCTATTCCTGTTTTTTTAATGCCGACAAGAAACCATTTTGGAATCATCGGTCCTATTCCCAAATCTGAATTCAAATGGGAAAACATTCAGAAAAAAATTGCAGAACATCCTTTTGCCAAAGATGTAAAAGGAAACCCAAGAATTCTTACCATCACCCAAAGTACTTATGATGGAATTTTATACAACGTAGAAGACATCAAATCAGAGTTAGATGGTAAAATTTCAACATTACACTTTGATGAAGCTTGGTTGCCACATGCATCCTTTCACAGGTTCTACACTGGGATGCATGCCATTGGATCGGACAGACCAAGACCAAAAGAAAGTATGATCTTTGCCACACAGTCCACACACAAACTTCTAGCTGGTCTTTCCCAAGCAAGCCAGATCCTTGTGCAAAATAGTGAAAAAGAATCTTTAGATAGAAACTTATTCAACGAAGCATTTTTAATGCATACAAGTACCAGTCCGCAGTATGCCATCATTGCTTCTTGCGATGTGGCCGCCGCCATGATGGAATCTCCCGGTGGAAACGCCCTTGTGGAAGAATCCATTGAAGAGGCTCTCGATTTCCGACGAGCCATGCGCAAAGTGGATTTAGAACTCGAAGAAGATTGGTGGTTTAGTGTTTGGGGGCCAGAAGCTCTTGTCGAAGAAGGTGCAGGAGAAAGGGACGAATGGATCCTCAAAGCCAATGACCGTTGGCACGGGTTTGGTGATATTGCAGAGGGATTCAATATGCTCGATCCCATCAAAGCAACTGTCATCACTCCTGGAATGAGTGTGGAAGGAGAATTTGCTGATTGGGGAATCCCTGCTCTCATTCTCACTAAATACTTAGCAGAACACGGGATCATCGTAGAAAAAACAGGACTTTATAGTTTCTTTATCATGTTCACCATCGGGATTACAAAAGGTCGATGGAACACAATGGTGACCGAATTACAACAGTTCAAAGATGATTATGATTCGAACCAACCACTCTGGCGTGTGATGCCAAAATTTACGGCAGCTTATCCCAAGTATGATCGGATTGGGTTACGTGACCTTTGCCAATCCATGCATGAAGTTTACAGAGCAAATAATATCTCTCACCTAACAACTGAGATGTATTTGAGCCCTATGATTCCTGCGATGAAACCTTCGGAAGCATTTTCAAAAATGGCACACCGTGACATTGAAAGGGTTCCGATTGATGAATTGGAAGGTCGAATCACGTCAGTCCTACTCACACCTTATCCTCCGGGGATCCCACTTCTCATCCCAGGAGAAAAGTTCAACATGACCATCATTCGTTACTTACAATTTGCACGGGAGTTTAACTCAAAGTTCCCAGGTTTTGAAACTGATATCCACGGCCTTGTGGAAGAAAAGTCAGAATCAGGCCATGTGACGTACTATGTGGATTGTGTATCCGAATAAAAAAGATAAAGATCCAATTCCAGACCAAAGAAAACTCTAGTCTGGGATTGGTTCATTCCCATTCAATCATTTTCACCACATCTTTCAAACAATCTTCCCTAAATTCTTGATTTGGTTTCAAAGTAGGCAATCCAGAATACCATTTCCCATCAGGATATTTTAAATCGACCCAAAAGGAAAAGAGAGTGGTTTCTCCATTATTGTTTTTAATTTCAATGTTTAGAAGTTTTAAATCAGAAACACCCGTTTCTTTATAAAACACTTCTCCATTCCGGGTGCGGATCCGAATTTTTTTGGGAACTACTTCATAGGTGATCCCTTTTTTTTCTTCTCGTTTTTGTTTTAGTTCCCAAGAGTCAATTCGCAACGAGTCCAGTTCGTTCGTATTCAATTTCTTTTTATAAAGGATTCCATCTTTTGAATGTTCAAATGACATCGACTGACTGCCGCTAGATGATTCTCCACGAACCGTCCGTCCATCACAAAGGGTAAGGTTTAAAACCTTGGGTTCGGAATTGTCTTTGTCTCCACGAGCATTTCTTGGTTCTTTGGATTCTTCCTGAGGGAGGGAAGGAAGGTTTGGTTCCTTGGGCAATCGTGGTTCTCCGAGTACCGGAGAAAAAAATCCGAGGGTCCCTACCCAAAGAAAGAGTCGCAGTCGGATGAAGTTTTCCATATTCTGACCTTTATCCATGGATGCATTTCTTACTGCAACTTTTCAAACCCTTCCCTTGCCAGTTCTTTTACTCGTCATCATCGGCTCCATCCTTGTTTTAGGCAAAGCTGCTGACGTACTTGTCGATGAGGCAGTTTCCCTTTCCACAAGATGGGGAGTTCCCAAAATGATCATTGGGGCCACCATCGTGAGTTTGGGTACAACCCTTCCCGAAGTTTCTGTTTCGGTTCTTTCCGCCCTAGAGGGAAATCCAGGAATCGCACTCGGAAATGCCGTAGGTTCTATCATCTGCGATACGGGATTAATTTTAGGAATCGCCATTCTTATTTCCCCACCTGACATTGACAAACGACTTGTCAATCGCCAAGGTTGGATCCAAGTCCTTTCTGGATTTTTACTTGTGTTCGCTGCCCTACCTTGGGCCAACTTGTCTTCTGTTTTTTCCACTGGAGGAAGGATCGACCAAGGAACCGGTTTTGTATTTTTGGTTCTCCTTGCTGTTTATATTTATTTCAGCATTCGTTGGTCTCGTTCCAAACCAGGAGAAGTCGAAGCAGGGATTGATGCTACAACCGAATATGATGAATCCCCATTTTGGATTGTCCTTTTAAAACTGGTAGTGGCCATCACTCTTGTGATTTTATCATCCAAGGTTCTGATTCCTTCTGTCCAAGAAACAGCGGTTCGGTTGTCCATCCCTGATTCCATCATTGGAGCCACACTCGTTGCCTTTGGAACTTCTCTTCCGGAACTTGTCACCGCCATCCAAGCTTCTCGTCGTGGGCACTCCGAACTTGCTGTGGGAAATATCATTGGTGCGGATATTTTGAATGTTCTTTTTGTTTCCGGGGCTGCTGCTGCTGTGACTAAAAACGGGCTCGAAGCTCCTGTAAGTTTTTTTACATTCTACTTTCCATCCATGCTCATCGTTCTTGTGCTCTTTCGTTTAGGAATTGTTTTTTCAAAAGACAAAATCAAACGACCGTTCGGTGTATTTTTACTTTTTATCTATGTTCTTGCCACAGTCGCCGGATTTGTATTTAAAGGGTAAAGTCTAGGTCCCATCCACCATCTCTTCGTAATTTAGAAGGGATGGTTCGTTTGTTTCTCCACTCTTCATAACTTATCTCTTTACTTTCTAAAACCATTTCTTCTGTTGGAATTTTTTTCTCCCCAAATATCCTTTGTGCACCTTGCCGGAGGAGTAACCTTCCGCCTTCGTTATCAAATTGTTTGGGGTGATCAAACACAAAGATCTCTCGGTTTTGTTCCATTGCACTGTAGGCTGTAGATATGGTTCCTGATTTTCGACCGGATTCCATAATGTACACTTTGTCCGCAAGACCGGAGATAACACGATTTCGTTTGGGGAATGTCCATTTGGCAGGTTCTGTTTTGAGTAAAAATTCAGTGATGAGAAGTTGGTTTGGGTCTTCTTTGATTCGTTTGTAAAGATCCCGGTTCCCGGGTGGATATTCCATCCCTAAAGTGGTTCCAAGCACTCCTATCACCGGAAGTCCAAATTCTAATGCCGAAAGAAAGGCTTCCCGGTCAATCCCGAGTGCCATTCCCGATACAACCGCAAAATATTTGTTTGTCGATAATAATTCCACAAGTTTCCTAGTGGCAGAAAGAGATACTGGCGAAGATTTTCTTGTCCCAACAATCGCCGCCAACTGAAACTGCAAAACCTGAAGATTTCCCAAACAGGCAAAAACAAAAGGAGGATCATAAATTTCCTTTAAAGGTTTTGGATATTCTGGGTCATAAAAACTGACCAGTTTCCAATGAGGATCTTTTGATTTTTCCCATTGGATACATTCTGCCAAACATTGGTTCCAAAACTCTTCCTCAAAATAGTGAGGAAGAGCCAGGTATAAATCTGAAAAATTGGTAAACTGACGCCAAAGTTTTGTTCTACGAAGAAAAGAAGAAATTCGCGGATGGCCTAAAATCGAAACTACCACAAAGAGAGTGGTCAGTTAGATTTGTTTTGGGCCCCCAATTGGTTTAAGTTTTTAATGACATTGCGGTAAGAAGAATTCTCTTCTAATGGTTCCCGGATGTTTCCTTTTTCTTTCATCTCTTCCAGTATGGACTTGATCCGAGTGTATTCATCATATGCTAAATTTGATTTTCCTATCTGGTATAAAAAATTAGCCTTTGCAAACCGTGTTGGAACATTGTATGGTTCTTTGCGTAAAATTTGGTCGAGAAGGGAAAAGGCTGTTTCCACTTCATCATACCCATTCGAAAGTTTTCCATTCCAAGCTTCATCCTTCAATGAAGAATCGAAATACACAAGTGCCAATTGAAAAGGAAACCGAGAATCCTCTTTGTCTAGTTTCGAAAGTTGTTTAAAAAGTCCAATGGCACGATTTCGTCTGACAGGCTCCCATCCCATATCTTTGGATGCATTGGCATAAGCCACAGCAGTTTCATATAACAACTGCTTGTCTAACTTCCCTGTCTGGATGGCTTTTTCAAAATAAGGCAATGCAGACTCGTAAGAATGGATTTCAAATCCACCTTGTTTGGCATTCGGTAAGGATTCACCCATAGCTTCTTCATAATACCTGGCTCCTAAATCAGAAGAACCAGCCCGCATATAGGCCCTGGCAATTTTCCAGGAAAGGGCAGCGGCTTGGTTGGACTTTTGGACCATTTTCCGAATCCGTTTGTCCATCTCTTCGATTTCGGCCTCTTCCAAAGCCAACTTCTCTTTCCAATTCACGATGTCTTTTTCGGAAGGAAGCTCCCCTCCAATCCGTTTGCGGTATTTGGATTCGGTCAGCGATTTGAGATAGTCACAACCAACCAAACTAAAGCCAAGCAGGAGGAAAAGAAAACCTAATGGCAAGGAAACCAAAGAAAACCTGCTGTTTTTTGTGCCCATCAGTTCGATTTTAGTTTCTTTCTTTTGGATGAAAAGAAAAAAATGTGATTATGTCTCATAGTTTTCGAAGGCTGGGTGAAGCCGATCTTTCCCTTCTCCTCCAATGGGAATCTCTCTGTTTTCCAGGAGAGGAATGGACAGAAAAAATGATCCAAACCCATTTAGAATTCCATGTGGCTTTTGGTTTGGGAGATCCAGAAACAAAGTGTTATGCGCTTGTTTGTGAAACTCCTTGGGAGATCGAAATCTTTCGGATCGCAACACTCCCCAACTATCGAAAGTTAGGTTTAGCAAAAGAACTTTTGATGGCACTATTCCAAGAATTTCCTAAAAAAGAATTCTTTTTGGAAGTGAAGGAATCAAACATTGCCGCCATTGGTCTTTACCAATCCGTCGGTTTTATTGAATTAGAAAGACGTAAAAAATACTATCCGGACGGATCCACAGCTGTCCTGATGAAAAGGAATCCATCAGAATGAAAAATGCATATGTCACAGGCGCATCCCAAGGAATTGGAAAAGAATTTGTTCGTGCTCTTGCGAAAGACTATAATGTCTTTTTAATTTCCCGAACGGAATCCGATTTAAAAAAAGTAATTTTAGAACTAGAACCAAAATCCAGAGGGATTTTAAAATATTTTGCACTGGACCTTACCAAAAAAAAAGATGTGGAAGAACTCGCTGAGATCATCGCAAAAGACAAAGAAGCCGAACTTCTAGTCAACAACGCAGGATTTGGAACTGTCGGTGAGTTTGCCGCCCTCCCACTCGACAAAGAGTTAGATGAAGTCAATCTCAATGTCAAAACTTTAGTACACTTAAGTCACGTAGCACTAAACCGATTTAAAAAAAATAAAAAAGGTTATTTGATCAATGTGGCGTCTATCGCTGGTTATTTGCCAGCACCGGGAAGTGCCATTTACGCTGCCACCAAAGCATTCGTAAAATCTTTCACAGAGTCCATTCATGAAGAAGCAAAACTTCATGGGATTTTTGTCCAAGCACTTTGTCCTGGACTCACTCATTCCGATTTTCACCAAAGAGCAGGGATTAACAAATCTAAATATCCATCTTTTATGTGGCAAGATGCAGATGTAGTAGTAGAAGAATCGTTAAATGCCCTTCATTCTAATCAAGCGGTGTGTATTACTGGTTCTTTCAATCAAGGAGCAGTCACTGTATCCGAGTTAATCCCACGCGGTTTCCTGCGTAGGTTAAGTGGGAAGTATCTCAAACTAGAAGAGGAATAGGATGGATGTTGCAAAATTAGACGCCTGGTATCGCAGGTTACTTGTTATTTTCTCCATCATTGGTGGAGGGTTCCAACTTTATTATGAAGGAAATATTTGGGTTAATGCTGTCTTTGTCGTACTTATGGCAGGGATGGTAGGATATTTTACAAATTTCCTAGCGATCAAAATGTTATTCCAACCTAAACATGGTAAGGTGCTTGGTTGGTCAGGACTTGTTCCCAAAAACAAATCCAAAATTGCAAAATCACTCGGAGAAAGTATTCAAAGTAACCTCCTTCATCCCGATATTATTTTAACTTATATCTATGAACGTAACTTGGTTGAAACAGGAATTCAAAAAATCGTCAAAGAAATTGATGAGGCCATCCATAATGTAGAAATCCGAACCATGCTTGTCACCAAAATCATTTCGATGTTAAAGGAAAGAGGACCAGAAATTTTAGAAGTCATCTTTGATTTTTCAGAAGAAACAATGAAAAAAATGGCTGAACGTCCGGAAGAAGTGCAAAAACTTTGGGACTACACAAAGAACCGCCTAACATACTATCTAACAGAAGAAACAAATCGCGAAGAGTTGGGAAAACAACTTAGGGTGATTCTTTTAGAAGAAATGCCGAAACTCGCAAATTTACTCAACGAAGGATTGGAAGAGTATTTAAAAACAAGAAGTACACTTGGGAAAATTGGAATTGGAGTGAAAAAGATTTTTTCTTTTAACGAAGATGCCATTCGCGAACTTTTAGAACGTTTTGTGAAAGATCCAGAAACTTCAGACCAGTTTATGAAGATGATGGATGAGATGATGGCAGGTCTCCAAGAAAGATTAAACTCCAAAGAAACACAAGAATTCATTACTGGAAAAATTTCCAATTGGTTGGAAGCAAGTGGTGATTATGCCAGACAAAACCTTTTGCCATCGGGAATTGAAAGATTACAATCTTACTTAGATGATCCAAACAACTGGGAAGAAATAGAAAAGAATTTTTTCCGTGCTGTGGATTGGGTTAAAAAACGACTTCTTGAATTTATGAATAGTGAAGAAGGAAAAGCTTATCTCAAAACCAATATAGAAAAATTTGTCCACAATATCAATGTCACTGCCCTTGTCGAAGAACGAGTGATGGCACTTGACACAGACGATTTGGAAAAAATGATTTTGGATAATACTGGCGGAAACCTTGTCGTCATACAATTCCTCGGCGGAATTTTAGGGATGATTGCAGGACTCATCCAAGTCCATATCTATTTTGCGGTTCCAGTGGGATCATTAGTGCTCATCACATACATTGCCCATTATAGAAACCAGAAGCGGATCCTAGCGGAATCAGCACGAACAATATGAGTGCGAAAGAAGAAAACCATCTCCCTTATTTTGCCATTTTATTTTTTTTAACATGCATCGTAGGATTTACGATGCAGTGTGCTTCGAAAAAAAGTTTTGTTAAATTGGTAACAAAAGAAAAAGAAACAGGACTTTTGTATTTAGTTCGCCCAGATCATACTTCCCTTTCCATTTGGGACTACGAATGTTTGATTTCTCGTTATCCAGACAAATTTTCTTCGTCAATCAAACCCACTCCCATTTTTAAAATTGAACTTGAGAATGCCTCACTAGGTTATATTCGGTTACCGGAAGGAACATACCGATTGGATGTCATCGGAAAAGAAGATACAACAAAAGTATTCCAAATCAAAAATGGAGAAGAAAAATATTTTGAACTAAAAATATTCAGTGAAACAAAATTAAGTAGGAGCGAACTCACCTTTAAAGAATTCAATAAAGAGTCAGCTCTAACAGAAATTCTTTCAACACCAACCTTCACCGAATCTCGTTTTGAATCAGTACAAATGCCGATTGAGTAGAACCAAAAAATCTTTTGCAAATTTTGATCGACCGAGATTCATCCAGTCGACATGTCCCCCACCACGTATTTCCCAAAACACTTTCGGTTCCTTTGCTAAACCAAAAATCCGTTTTCCATTTTCAAAAAATACAACCGTATCTTCTGTTCCATGAATGATTAAAAGCGGAATGGGAGAAAGACTTGCAATGGATTCACCTGGACTTGTTTGGTCATGGAATACCCAAGAAAATAAATTCCCCATCGGAGGAAAGATCACATGATTCATTGTTTGTTTAGCAACTTCCCGATAAGAAGGAAAGGAACCATCAATACAAAGTAAAACAACTTCGTTCTTATCTTTCCAATCGGCGACAGACCGCATCGCAATGGCACCACCTAAACTTTGGCCATAAACAATTAACTTGGAACCTCTTTCCCTTGTTTCTTGTAATGCATAATCTAAAACTAGTTTGCTATCATCCACAATATCTTCGGGATCGGGATCTCCTTCCGATTCACCATAACCTCTATAGTCAAATACGATGAGTTCATATCCATGGTTCACAAGCCAAACAAGAGATAAAAAATGAGCACTCATGTTTTGACCATTCCCATGAAATTGCAAAATGACAGCTTTGGGTGTTTCATGTTGTTTCGAATAAATCCGCCAAACATTTAACTTCACCCCATCCTTTGTTGTTAAAAAAGTAGGAGTATACGAAAAACCCATTTGTTTAGGCGTAAAATAAGTTTCTTTTGTTGGATGATAATACAAAGACGAACAATTAAAAAAAAGAAAATTAAAACAAATAATGATAAGATATAAGTGCTTCTTCATAAAACCTCTCTCCATTAACTTCTAATCGTATTTCATGTATATTTGAAATTGCATAGCGAACATTAAAGGTAACGTAATAAGAATTCAAATTATGGCTTAGTTGGTAATTTTGGGCAGTGGCACCTGTATAAATTTTCCATGCACCCCACTCATTTTGGTAAAGTAAACTAAGGTTTCCACCATAACGAATTCCATTTTCAAACATTCGTCCATTTTGAGCTTTCACTCCCCCAAGAATACTCAATACCCCCAAACTCATCGGTGTCTTTCCAAATTCATTGGAAAAAGAATAACCCATACGAAGATCAAAGTTACCAACTTGTTTTCTAAGAGTTTCGTTGTTATTTTGATAAACTGCTGTTTGGATACCTGTATCAAAATAATAGGAAAAATCTTTTGAAATTCCATTGTATGGATTTAAAGAAGATACTTTGATTGCACTTACAGAAGTTAGTTCTGGTTTTTGATTCTCATACGTCCGAACCGTTGTGTCAAAAAATGCCAATTCCGAATTAGGGGCATGGCCTTTACTCACATTCAAAAGGTCGTGGTATGCAATTCTATATTTAAACTCTGCAAAATTTCCTAAAGAAGACACACCAAAAGATGTGGCAACTCGGCTCAAAGGATGCGAGGCTTCCGGCGGTGTAGACAGAGGAACTTGTTCTTTTGGAGTATATTCATCATTTTGTTTACTTCGAAATACAAGCAACTTATCGTAATAATCTTTGTGTTGTTTCGGGATCTCCGCATTACTTGAATACCGATAACGATATGTATCAAGGACAGCATCAGTAACCAAAGACATTCGAAAGTTTTCTTTTGGTTCTGGTAGGAATGCATTTTCAAAACGAATCATATCAAAGTAAGTGGTTTTTTCATCCTCAGTCATATCATAAAGTTTATATTTAATTTTGGAATACAAAGATGGGCGATATTTCTTTGAAATCACAAAATCATCTTCAGCTAAGTAAAGTTTTATGGAATCACTAGGTGCAACAATCCAACCAGTTTTGTTACTGATATTTAATTCAGGAATAGAAACTTCTAAAAATTCCATTAAATGATAAGAACAGTTTTCATTGATAAAAAAATAATCAAAGTCCGCCCTTCCCATTTCCCAAAGATGCCGGATCAATCGATCTCTTTCTTCAGGTTTTAACTTTAGTTTATATTCCCAAAGGTCCCGACTTTCCATATCATTGTATTCATTTACTTTTAGATAATAAGGAAAGATGGCAAAGGTACCGGGATATCCACCTGTTAATCCTTTCACTGCATATGCAAATCCATTCATTTCCCCTGGATTGGCAGCATAATTGACTCCATAATCTAATAACTCAGAGTTTTCATTTACCTTATTATTGAGTTTGATTAGCGTATGTCCAAACATAGAAGCTGGTGCTTGCATATAGTAAGATGAAAACACAATAGATATCGAATCGGGAGTAAGAGTTTCTTTCCAAACTTCAAAACGTGGACATTGGACCTCGTTCATTCGATTTAAATCAAATTTAAGTTTTCCTTTCAACCAATGATAACGTTCGGGATAAGCACATTGAGGATGTTGTAATCCTTCAGGAATTGGTTCTTCTGTAAAAAAACTATGAAGGGTTGCGATTAACTCTTTTTCTGGATCGTATTTTCCCTCATCCGAAAGAAAATAACGTTTGTTATCGACTTCACTTTCCCAAAATCCCCATCTAGTCTTTTTAAATCTAAGCAAACGATACCAATGGGTTTCTTCGGCAAGATGTTTTTCTTTCGATTCACTGATCAGTTCTTCGAGGTATTGTTTGCTTTTGGGAGATTTTGGAATTTCTTTCCCTTGTTTTCGTGCCGTTAAAAAATCTAATTCAAGTATGTTTTGTTCGCCGGTGGGTTCGATGGCCCCAAGCGATGTTGTAAAGAGGATGAAAAGAAAAGTAAGTAGGTACAGAGGAAACACCAGAGCATCCAATGGTTGGATACTCTGATTTTTTACAAAGGTTTAGATTTTGCAGTAATTTTTTACTGTTTGGTCTTTTTCCAAAGTTTCGTGAAGGTTTGACAACATCAAACTAGGGTTTGCTTTTGATTCTTCAGTGAAGATTCTAGAGTAGTTTTCTTTCACTACTTCGCTGAATCGAGCACCAGATTTACATTCAAAAAGAGTGGCTAGGTTAGAAAGTTTTTCCCCTTTACCTGCTGCCATTTCTTGTTCCAAACTATCAAAGTTCATGTGCACATAGATTTCACGTGCATGTTCTTTTTGGGCAACGCCATCTGCTGTACAGTTAGATGTTCCAGATGTGATTCCAAACGTTTGGCTTCCCCCTGTGGCATTTGTTGTAGCAACAAAAATTTGGTTACCACCAGGCATTACAAGAGTTCCAAGTCCGCATCCTGCCATACCGTATTTAGGTGCAGCAGACATTTGAGACGCAAGTAGAACCATAGAGATTCCGATTGTGGAGATGAGTGTTAACTTTTTCATTTTATTTCATATCTCCTTAGATTTGTGAACAAGACTTAGCGAGGATTTTATCGCTTTTAACTTCTGATTTAACTGCTGAAAGTAAACTTGCAGGTGTTGAATCTTCAGTGATGAGTTTAGCATAGTTTTCTTTCGTCACTTGGCCAAAACGGGAAATAGAATCATTAGAACAACCAAGAAGGTTTCCAAGAGACTCTAATTTTTCACCTTTCCCAGAAGCCATTTCTTGGCCTAGAGAATCGTAGTTCATTGTTACGAACAACTCTTGTACTTTGTCTTGTTTTACAACACCATCAGCAGTACAATTGGAAGTTCCCGTTGTAATACCAAGTGTTTGGTTGTATGCAGTACCATTTGTTGTAGTAGCAAAGATCTGCATTTTGTCGTTGGTTTGGATCACCTGTGATCCAAGTCCACAACCAGCCATACCATATTTTTTTGCTTCTACAGAAGTAGATGTCATAGAGACAGCTACAACGGCAGCAGACAAAAATAGGATTGAGGTAATTCTTTTTCCCATTTCGAATTCTCCTTTTGAAACTTTCGAATCAAATTCCGACGAAATGTACTCGATCTTTTAGATTCGTCAAAAACTTTTTCGAAAGGATCGATAATTTCTTTCCTAGGGTCTTCGATAAAACAAAAATTTAGAATCAAATTAACTTGCAGAAAAGGAGCGTATAACGCGAATTTCGTCATACTCGGGAGAAAATGCCGACTGAATTTGATTCAGGATTGAACCCTATTCCGCCAAAAACTGAATCCCTGAATATACGAGAACTGGTTTCCCATCCACTTTTTTCAGATCCATCCTCTCCCCTAAATTACGACCAAATCCCAAAACACGAAGAGAGGATTCTTGTTCCCATTGGCAAGGGAATTGGTTAGAATTTTCCATTCCACCTAACGAATAATAAACAGTGGCGATCATAAATCCACGTTTGTCTTCTTTCAGTTCCACTCGTGAGATCAGTGAATACGGGTCTTTCGTATGATAGGTTGTCAAAAATGATTTTTCAGGCAACCGGTAGTCAGGTTTTACCATAACTCCAAAACCCCAACTTCCTTTGGATGCATTCAATGAATACATGGTAAAAATAGGAGTCCCTTCCCAGGGTTCAAATTCGATCCGCATGGATTCCAAGTTTTTTTCTTTTATTGGGATTAATCCAAAAAACAAACGTAAGTTGGTTCCAAATCGATTGTCCTTTTCTACTAAATCAAAGTCAAAACCCATTATTTCTATTTTAGGTGGATTTCCTGGTTTTACTTCATGAATTCCCAAAGGAGAAACATAGAAGCCATAAAAACCATCTAACCTATTTTGTTTTTTTCGTTCAGACAAAGGTAGGTCTTCCAATTTTAATCCCGTTTTGTATTCGTAAGTTATATCCAAAATATTTTTGTTTGCTGGTCGAATCGAAGCAGTTGCAAAACTCAGCGTGTTTCCCACAAGGAAACTAGCGGTTTCTGATTCTGGATCATAAATCAAATCTGCAAAAAACGGAGGTAGTGATCCCGAATGCCCTGAAATCCAAATACTTTTGTCACCACTCTTCCTTTCTTCCATCAAAACGGGAAGGCCTAACTTCATTTGAAAATTTGAACTAGGTCCTTCTTGTATGCGATGGAATTCGAAAAAACTGGATGGGGAAAGAAGACCATTCCCTCTTTTACTTTGAAAGAATGTCTTCATAAAAAGACCCATATCTTCTCCGGTTGTCGAAAGAGAACCAGCCGTCAAATCACGGATCACCGGCCGAAGGGTTTCTGTTTTCCAAAACAAACCCGAATATCCAGTCACTAATTCCGAACCTTCATTTAACTCTAACAAGGTGGAGTGTTTCATTCCTGCTTTGGAAAATAGATTCTTTTGGAAATACTCTTCTATCCCAATGCCAGAGGTTCGTTCTATGACGATTCCAAGTAACCCAAACCCAAAATTGGAATAGGAATGTGCTTTGCCTGGTTCGTTTCTTTCCATCTGCGAAAGTGTTTGGGGAAGAGAACGAAAGGCAGCTAAAATCTCAGGATCCTTAGTAATTGGAGATAGAAAAAAACCAGAAGCCCTATCTGAAGGAAATCCTGATTGGTGGGTTAAAATGTCTCGAATGGTGATTTCACGATACTTTTGTCCCCGAGAAGACATCCCAACTACTTCGGGAAGGTATTTGGAAACAGGATCATCTAACTTTAGTTTGCCTTTTTCTTGTAATTGCAAAAGAGCAATCCCAGTAAATAATTTTGTGATACTTCCTATTTTAAATCTTTGTATCTGGCCTTTTTTGTCCACACCAAGAGAACCTGAATGCACCACACCATCACCTAACAAATACATATACGATAGTGATTTGATTCCTGAGTTTTTTACTTCCTCTATTTTGGACAACACCGCTTTCTCCGTAACGGTTAAGTCTTTATGATATACCTCTTTTGGTTTTTCTTGCAGAGAGGAACATTGTAGGAAAATAAAAATGTTTAAAATCAAAAAAAAGGATTTTGATTTACGATTTAGAGAAGCCGGAAGAGGAAAAGATAATGGCAGGGGATGAAAGGGAAGAAGAGATTCTTCTTTTTCCTTGTTTTTGTTCTTAACAGAGGACTTAAGCGAAGACTGAGTGTTTTTTGGGGAACGAGGCTTCATTCTCCTAAAAATCAAAAACCAGCAACCGATCGCAAGTCCATAAAACGAAGAACCCCTAAGACCTATGGATTCAGGAGTGATCGCTATGCCAAACGGAAAGAACTACAAAAGTTCTCTTCGTTTGGGTTTTGTTTGTTGGTAAGAAGATTGTTAGATTCGGTAAAAAATCTTAGTCTTCGATCACACTCATGGAGTATTCAGAAATTGCTTCCCGGCGTTTTTCTGCATAGTCTTTGTGAAACCAAAGGTCTTGTGTATTTTTAGCGGTCTTTTTGTTTCCCACGGTGATAGTCGTCATACAATGATCCACAGCGTATTTCATTGCCTCTTTTCCCGTTTCCCCAAGACCCTTATTCCGTTTTTTACGAGTGATTTCGGCACCTTGTTTGTTGACACGAGCAACTAACTTGTCGTAGTCGGAATCATCAATACAGAATACAGTTTCTTTTTTTGCATCTTTCCACTTCACATCCACTTCGTAAAGTGGTGCCGCAGAAATATTGATAAAACCTAAATCAAAAAGTTCCGGCCAATACTCATAGAAAAAAGACAACATGAGAGACCGAATGGCATACCCATCAAAATCCGCATCCGTGATGATGCTGATGCGATCGTAGTGAAGTTCATCAATGGACTTCACTTTTTGGTCGAGAGGAAGGCCCACGATGGCTACGATGTTTTTCATTTCTTCGTTTTGCATGGCTTTGGCAAGAGACATCCCCTTACAGTTGAGCGGTTTTCCCCGGAGAGGGAAAAGTCCATGTAACTTTGGATTTCTTGCCGGACGTAAACCCGCAATCGCAGAGTCCCCTTCCGCTACAAAAAGAATTCTTCCTGGATCGTTTGGTTTGCCCGTCGGTGGCATAAGCTTAGGGATATTGTTCCGAGACGCCTTACGGAGGCCTTTCTGCGCATCCTCGAGCTGTTTCATCTGGGTTCTGCGTTCCATCACCATCTTAATTTCTTCGATGAGGCCCGTTTTTTTCAAAAGTTTGTCAAGATGTTTGTCCACAGATTTTCGAATGTCTTCATTCAAATCATTGATGAGATAAGACTTATCTTGGGACTTAAACCGTGGATTGAGGATCCGAAGGTTCACATACATATGAAAACAACTTCTGACGTCGTTACGTGTACATTGTGTGTTGAGTTTCTTTTCTAAACTTACAATTTGTGATTTTTTACGAACTTCATCACAAAGTCTGTTTTCTAAGTACTCAATCGCAGATCCACCTTGTGGACAAAAAATCGAGTTCACCCAAGTGAGAGTTTTGTTTTGTCCCACAACCACATAAGTATCCATATGGATTTGGGAAGAGGAAGCTTTATCCGCATAATCTAACTTATAGTAAACCATCTCGGAGTTACTAAAAATCTCATCAAAACCTTTTTTGAATTTATACTTTTCTTTCCCAGTTTTGTGAATAAAAACCACTTCAAGACCAGGATTCGACATCGCAATGTCTTGCAAGTATTGCTTCACCAAATTAATGTTAAAAGAAGTGTCTAGGTTGTTAAAATAAGCTGGATTGAGTTCAAACTCAACTGTTGTTCCATGGTCTTCTTTTTTAGCAGTTTCTGTAACAGCTGTCATCCCTGTTTTATCACAAGGAGCTTTTAGTTGTTTGATTTGGTCTGCTGACAAAAGAGGACAATCGGTAAAGGTTCCATGTTCGTCATAGTATAAATGAACTCGTTCTGTATCTTCTTTAGAAAGTTTAAAACCACGAATGGCTTTTTTTACATCATCGTGGATGCTAAACATTTTTTTGTAAGCTTTTCCACCATTGATGGTCTTCACTCTAAAGAAAGAAGAAACCATACGCACAAGAGAAATCCCCACACCGTTCTGTCCGGCAACATGGTCTTCTTTGACTTTATCATCAAAGTTTTCTCCATACATCAAATGGAGGTAAACTCCTTCGGCATTGTCTGCAGGAATTCCACGACCGTTATCTTGGATGGTAACACGTTTGCGGTCTGTTGACAATTGGATGATGAGTTTGTTCATCTTGTCTTTTTCTGGAATGGACTTGTCGTTTAAGTTCTTTCTGTACTCATCCACACAGTTCATACAAGCTTCATCCAAACATTTCAGTTTGGCTGGAATGTCGGAAAGTTCTTCGTGAACGATATCGTATTTTCCAGAATTATCTTTGGTAAAAAAGTGTTGTTCAAAAGTGGAAAGGGAGTTTTGACCAAGCCACATTCCTGTCCGCATACGAACGTGTTCTACGTTTGATAATTTCTTAAAATTTCGCGAATTTCCTGAGGTTTTTTCAGTTTTTTGAGCCATAATTATCTATTTCGGATCCCATTTTTTCTTCAGTTCATCAAGTTCATCGGTCATAAAACCGGTGAGTTTTTTATCATCTTTTTGTAGTGTTGTATACTCAGTGTATTTTGTTTTCGCTTCTACAATGGCATCTTCACATTTACGAACTTCTTCCAAAGTCATCCGATACACAGGAATGGAACTCAACCATTCGAAATAAACAAACTTCGCTGCTTTCAATTTGTCTTCGAAATCTTTTTTAGATTTAATCCCTGTTACTTTTTCGTTCCACTTTTCTTTGATGAAGCGAATGAGTTCTGAGTTACGATCAATCTTTTCTTTTTCGAGTCCAGCGAGTCGTTTGAAACGACGGATGAGATGGGTTTTACGGAAGTCACAGAATCGTTTGATGATTTCTTCTGGATTAAAGTTACGAAGTTTTCCTTCGTGAGTGATGACGTTGATTGTTAAAACTTCATTGTTCTCTTTGGAAAAAAGTTCTTTGATTTCTTTTTCCGAAGGTTCTTCGCCTTTTTTAGCAACAAGTTCAATTTTGAAGGTTTGGCTGGAATGATCCACATAGTCCTTTAACCAGTTGTCCTTCTTTTCGATAAGGTCATCCAAATAATTCACAACCTTTTCGCGGTTCCAGTTCATAGGAGAGTCGACAAGAAACAATTTTCCGTCTTCTTTTTTGAAACCAAACGTAGTGGACATCACTGTGCTACCGTTGTCGTTTTTGGACAACTTTACTTCTCCACCGTACCCTTTGTACCAAGGTGTGATCTTTTTTGGTTTCCCAGTTTTTAAATAGGTGACTTGTGATTCGATGACATCACTCAGTTTGTGTGCAGGAATAAAACAACGAAACCCCGTTGCAATCCCTTGGATGTTATTTAAGAGGACAACTGGAACCTTTCCCACAAAATGAATGGGTTCATCTTCTGTTTCATCATAGTTTTTGACATAATCAATGTCCGGTAAACTTTCAAAGAATCCTAAATCCTTAGCAAAGTCAGAAAGTTTAACTTCCGTATAACGAGGAGAAGCAATTGCATTGGGATCTAAAACATCCCCAAAGGTTCCTTCCCCATGCACTAAAGGATAGTTATTAGCAAAAGCAAAGTCTTGTGCCATTTGCGAAAGTGCATCTTGGATGGAACGATCTCCATGCGGATGGTATCCCATCGCAAGCCCCGCTACTTTTACGGTTTTGGTATGGCGGTTACGAGCGTCAGAGTTCCACATCGCCCATAAAATCCTTCGTTGAACAGGCTTTAGACCATCAATTTCTTGCGGAATGGCTCTCGAATCGCATACATAGCGAGAGTATTTCCTTTGGTCATCATTCACTTGGTCTTCAAAGGGGCGTTTTGGATACTGTTCTTCGTTCTTCATGGTTCCAAATGACACAGGGATGGGGTGAATTGACTTGTCAAGCGGTTTTCCCTTTTTAGACTGGCGATACGCACCGGTCTATGTCCCCAGAAACTCAAGTATACTCCCGATTCTATTGGCTTTTATGTACCTTGATATTTTTTTCTGGATCGAACTGCCAGAACCTGAAATCACTCTTCACGAGAGAGCCAATTGCAGAAATTCCCGCTTCCGTTTTGTACATCAAATCACCCAGAAAAATGAACTTATCTTTCTTTCGGGAAGGTTCTTCTCACTTCCGATTCATCGAGTGGGAACCAGGAAAAACGATGGGATATGCTGAGAAAATTGAGCTCAGTTTCCTTGCTTACGAAAACAATTTTTTATCAAAAGTTAAATCTGAATTTGGAAATGTACCATTTGAAGCTTATAAAATAGTTTGGAACAAGAAGGTAGGAAAATTTAGAAAAGAAGAATCCGAAAATCGAATTTTCTTTTCTTATACCAACTCTTACATTTCAGAAACAAAGGGTGCAACACTTACTTCTCTTTTGGAAAACAAATCCAATTCCATAGAAACAAAAACTCCCATCGAGGAGTTCGAAATATTTGAATTAGGTGGAGACACAGGCCAACTCATTGAAGAAGGAGTTCGTTCTGAATTGGGCGGCGATAGTCGTTGGTCGCATAGTTTGGGAAGTATGGAATTTTTCCCAAACTCAACAGTATTCACCAAACAAGATACTGGTACAATCAAATCGGAACATGTGTCCCATCATTATGATTATTTACAACTTCGTTATGAATGGGACAAAACAGAAGTCGATAAATTATTCTTTAAACTTATCTATAAAGAAAATGCTACACAAATTTTCTTTGTTCCGCCATACACCAATGGACTCGGTTCAAAAACAAATGAACCAATTGGATACAAGCGGATCGGAGACTTTTTACTCAAAGAGGAAATGAAATGACAGAAGTTCGCACTCGTTTTGCACCATCCCCATCTGGATTTCTCCACGTAGGAGGAGCAAGGACTGCTTTATTCAATTATTTGTATGCGAAAGCAAAAAAAGGAAAATTTTTACTACGCATCGAAGACACAGACCAAGACCGTTCGACAGAAGCCTCTTTCAAAATCATTTTGGAATCTTTAAAGTGGCTTGGAATGGAATGGGACGAAGGTCCTGGTGTGGGAGGTCCGAATGGCCCGTACACTCAGTCCGAAAGAATTCATATTTATAAAGAATACACAGACAAACTAATCTCTGAAAAAAAAGCCTATCGTTGTTTTTGTTCCGCAGAAGAATTGGAAGGCAAAAAAAAACAAGCCGATGCAATGGGAATTCCATACATCTATGATGGTAAATGTTCAGATCTAACTGACGCAGAAATCCAATCTCAAATTGAAAATAAAATTCCTTTTACCGTAAGATTCAAAACTCCACATAAAATTGTGATCGTAGATGATATGATCCAAGGAAAAGTAAAGTTTGAATCCAAACTCATTGGTGATTTTATCATTGTAAAGTCTGACGGGTTCCCTTCGTATAACTATGCCGTGGTGATTGATGATGCACTTATGAAAATCACACATGTGATTCGCGGAGTGGGACATCTTTCCAACACTCCTCGCCAAATATTGATTTTTGAAGCCTTTGGATTTCCACTTCCGAGATTTGCTCATGCCAGCGAAATTGTAGGAACCGATGGAAAAAAACTTTCCAAACGTGCGGGTGCGACATCTGTACTTGCTTTCCGCGACTTAGGTTATTCTAGCGATACCATGCGTAACTACATGGCACTCCTTGGTTGGACTTCTCCTGATGGTAAAGAATATATGAGCGATGAAGAGCTTTGTTCTGTCTTTGATGTGGAACGCTGCTCTAAATCACCTGCTACCTTTGATGTATTCAAAAAACTAAAAGAAGAAGAAAAGGAAACTGTTGATTTCAATAAGTTATCCCTTCTAGGTCTTGCAGAATATCTAAACCCAAAATCAAAACTCAATTGGATGTCGAATAAATACATTCGTGATGTAAAGATTGAAACCTTAGGGAAGGAACTGGAACCATTTCTCAAAGATTGTCAAATCCCAGAAGAATACAAAAAAGGAACCAATCCACAATTACTTTCAATCTTAGATTCTGTACGTGTGTATTTGGATCGCCTCATCCAAGCCCCACCTTACATCGAAGAATTCTTTTTGGAGAATCTCCAATTTGAAAATGAAGAAGCCAAACAACTGATTTTGGAAGGAAACGGAAAAGCAGTCGTTTCTGCTTTTTACCAAGCGGTAAAAGCCAAACCACTCACCACTCCCGATGAATACAAAGAAGCAATGGCAAAGGCAGGAGAAACCACGGGGGAAAAAGGAAGGACTCTCTTTATGCCGATTCGAGCCATCACTACGGGCAAATCCCACGGATTAGAACTCCCCATCCTCTTTAGCCTTCTTGGCCAAGAGAAGCTTGTCAAACGGATGGAACAGCTTGCCGGGGCTCTAGGCCTCTCGATTTAGGAAATTTTTTCCCCTAGTGTTTGCTTTTAGGGGATTTTTGACTTTTTTTCTCCCTCTTGTTCGTGTAATATGAGTAAGAGAGGGGGAAAAAGCGGCAGTTGACAGCACCATCCGAAGTTTTACCGTATTTGCTATGCCCCTCGCCTGGGTCGTATGCGATGTTTTTGCCTCCTGATATGTCTTCTGTCAAACATTTCAGAAAAGACCTAAGACGAACCCTAGAAGACAATGGGTTTAGTGCCGACCATATCATGAACATTGAGCTCGCAGCTGATGAGGCACTAACTAATGCAGTCTCTGCCAATGTTACCTGTCACTGTGACGAAACCATCATCTGTCGTTGGAGGATTGATTCTTCCAAATTTACACTTTATATTTTGGATTATGGGTCAGGACTTTCCGGGGAAGGTTCCGTTCCCGATACAGACAAAGAACTTCTGAGATCCAACCAATCACAATGTTTTAGTACCTTCCTTGATCATATCAAAAATCACCAAAGTAAAAAACCGGATACCCTTCCTTATAATGGTTTTGGCCAAAAACATAAGAACATGGGAAAAGGATTGAAAATTATCAATGCCATGATGGACTCCGTTAAAGTAATGTTTCACGGAGAAGGAATGGTAGACGAAGCACCGGCGGGATTCAAAGTTATGGGTTCCATCATCGCTCTCGAATACGACCGTTCCAAACACTTATAATTTGATCCTTCATATCAATACTTCCCGCGAATGGCGCGGCGGAGAACAGCAGCTTTTTTATTTAGTCCAAGGACTAACCAATTTCAAAATCCCACAAATCGTTGTCGGCCAACCAGGTTCTCCTTTAGAAACAAAATGCAAAGAAAACGGTTATGAATTTGTCCCGATTGAAATGCGTGGAGAATGGGATAGAAAAGCATATAAGAATATTCGATCTCTTTGTATTTCCAAAAATGTAAAACTCATTCATACTCATACAGCACACGCCCATACACTTGGATTACTTGCCAAACGAAATCATTTAAACAATCCTTTGATTGTTTCGAGAAGAGTTGATTTTAAACCAAAATCAAGTTTTTTCTCTAGATGGAAATACCAACACCCAGCTAACGATTATTATCTGCCAGTTTCCCAAAAAATCAAAGAAGTAATGATTTCAAGTAAAATTGCTCCAGAAAGAATCATTACAGTGTATTCGGGGATTGATTTGAAACGTTTTTCAAAATCAGCACCACACGAATACTTAAGAGAAGAATTTCATATTCCTAAAAAATGTATTGTGATTGGAAACGTAGCAGCCCTTGTCGATCACAAAGACCAAGAAACCTTACTCAATGCGATCTCAAAAATGAGAACAACAGTAGACTTCCGCCTAATGATCGTAGGTGATGGGAAACTAGAAAATAAATTAAAATCACAAGCAGAACAATTGGGAATTAAGGATAAAGTCATTTTTACTGGATACAGAAAAGATATCCCTGCTCTTCTTTCTTTATTTGATATTTTTACACTCACCTCCAAAGAAGAAGGCCTTGGAACTTCTGTTTTGGATGCAATGGCATCGGCTCTTCCTATTGTTGCCACGAATGGCGGTGGGATTGGTGAAATGTTGGATCATAATGAAGGAGCTTACGTTTGTTCGGTGGGTGATTCAGAAAGTATTGCCCAAGGTTTGGACAAACTCGTTGGATCCGAAGATTTGCGAACCAAGTTCGGTGCTTTCAACAAAACTTCAGTAAAACGTTTTTCCGTTACCAAAACAGTTGAAAAAACAAAACTCATCTATTATTCCTTTTTAGGAGATACTTTGTACGGAGAAGGAACATGAGCGGAAGACTTCTTATCATTGATGGCCATGCTTTGGCATTCCGAGCCTATTTTGCTTTTGCAGCTTCTAACCTTACTAATTCCAAAACAGGACTACCTAGCGGTGCAGTTTTTGGTTTTTGGAGGATGTTATTCAAACTCCTACAAGATGAAAAAGTAACCCATATTGCCTTTACCTTTGATCCTGGAACAAGACTCGAAAGAAACGATTTGTATGAGGACTACAAAGCACATAGAAAACCAATGCCAGAGGATCTAAAACCTCAAATCCATACAATCTATGAAATGTTGAAAGCTTTGGAATTTCCTATGTACAAAATGGATGGGATTGAAGCTGACGATATCATTGGCTCTTTATGCAAAAAATTTGGAAAAGAATTTGAAGAAATAGTCATTCTTTCCAGTGATAAAGATTTATACCAAGTCCTTGATAAAAACATACACATGTTACGTGGGAAACGCGGTGTTTCTGAATTTGAAAAAATCGATCCCAAATGGGTAGAAACCAATATTGGAATTACCAAAGAACAAGTTCCTGATTATATGGGACTACTCGGAGATGCTTCTGATAACATTCCTGGCGTCAAAGGTGTGGGAGAAAAAGGAGCCGCTAAACTCATCCAAGAATTTGGAAACCTAGAAACCATTTATAAAAAATTAGATCAGGTAAAAAACAAATCACTCATTGATAAGTTAGCAGCCGACAAAGAGAACGCATTTTTATCGAGAAAACTAGCAACCATTGTTACCAACCTCAAACTCGATATCAAAAAGAATGATCTCAAACTTCCGAACTACCATGAACCAGCCAAGGTTCAATATTTTAAAGATGAAGGATACAATGTCCTCCACCGCGATCTTGCCAAACAAGCAGGAATTCCGATTGTAAGTGATGGAGATTCCAAAGATAAAGTTTCTGAACCAAAAGAGACCAAAAAAGGCAAAAAAGCAACAAACGATATTGCGGATACTGAGATTGAAAAAAAACCAAACAAAGGTTCAGCGGTAGCAAAAAAGAACTACAAACGAATCCAAACCTTGGATGAATTAAAAAAAATTGTCGCAAAACTCGATCCCAAAAAACCAATTTCTGTGGATACAGAAACCACTTCGCAAGATCCAATGCTTGCTGAGTTACTTGGTGTATCCTTTTCCCAGGAACCTGGCGTTGGTTATTACATCGCTTTTTCACATCCTGAGTCCATTTATAGCCACCTACTCCCAACACCCGAAGAAGGACTTGCAGTTTTAAAACCAATGTTTACCGATCCCAAATGGAAAAAAGTGGGACAAAACATCAAATATGATTTATTAGTACTTCGCAATTATGGTGTTGAGCTTTCTGGAATTCATTTTGATACCATGCTTGCATCTTATCTTTTAAATCCAGGGGAACGACGCCATAATATGGATGATATGGCCGTTGACTACTTAAATTATAAAACAATCACCTACGATGAATTAGTTGGCACTGGAAAGAAAAAACAAAACTTATACGATATAGATCCTGAACGAGTATCCGAGTATGCTTGTGAAGATGCCGACATCACTTTTCAACTTCACAATGTACTTTCTCCTAAAATGGAGGAAGGAATTCACAAAAAACTTTTTTATGAGATTGAGATGCCAGTGCTTCTCACTTTGGCTGATATGGAATTTGAAGGAATCAGTGTGGAAAAGGGATATTTCGAATCTCTATCCAAAACCTTCGAAACAAAAATCAAAGAACATGAAAAGAACATTCACTTTTATGCGGGAAGAACATTTAACATCAACTCGACGAAAGAATTACAAACCGTTTTATTCGAAGATTTGCGCCTCCCCGCAGAGAAAAAAACACAAACTGGATATTCCACCGACCATTCCGTTTTGGAATCTTTGCAAGGAACCCATCCCATCATTGATGATTTATTGGAAATCCGAAAATTTTCAAAATTAAAATCCACTTATACGGACACTCTACCAACACTCATCAATCCCAAAACGGGACGTATCCATACAAGTTATAACCAAACCATTGCTGCGACAGGAAGGTTATCTTCTACAAATCCAAACTTACAAAACATCCCCATCAAAGATGAAGAAGGGCGACTGCTTAGAAAGGGTTTTATCGCTAAAAAAGGATATGAAATATTATCTCTCGACTATAGCCAAATTGAACTTCGCATTATGGCCCACTTTGCCAATGACCCACAAATGATGGATGCTTATCAATCAGGAGTTGATATTCACAAAAGAACTGCAGCTGGTATCTTTGGAGTTTCCGAAGACAAGGTAACGCCCGATATGCGAAATAAAGCGAAAGTGGTAAACTTTTCAGTCATCTACGGAGTTACATCTTTTGGTCTTTCCAATAATTTAAGGATCAGTCGAAAAGAAGCAAAAGAGTTTATAGAAAAATACTTTGCTACATATAAAGGCGTCCAAACTTATATGGAAGAGATTGTAGAGTTTTGTAAAGAACATGGGTATGTGGAAACACTACTGGGTCGCAGACGTTATCTTCCAGACATTCACTCCAAACACAAAATGGCAAGTGAAGCAGCCAAACGTGTGGCCATCAACTCTCCCATCCAAGGTACATCTGCTGATATGATTAAGTTAGCGATGATCCAGATTCATGACAAAATTAAAAAGAATGGTTATCGCTCCAAACTCCTACTACAAGTTCATGATGAACTTGTCTTCGAGGTAGATCCAAAAGAAAAAAAAGAATTCTACCAAATGGCAAAGGACGAAATGGAATCTGCAATGAAACTAAAAGTTCCCATTGTCGCCCAAGGGAAGTTTGGCGGTAACTGGGATGAAGCGCATTAGGCCATTTGCCTTAGTTCTCCTTTTTTTTACATTCTATCTCTGGGATACAAAAGTCCTATTCGAAACAAACAACCTCTATGGTCGTTTCGATTGGGATATGTATAGTTTCCATACAGAATTTTTAAGAAAATCTTTTTTAGAATTTGGAACCATTCCATTGTGGAATCCATACTACGGAGCCGGGTTTCCAGTTTGGGAAAACCCAACAAGTAAGATAGGAAGCCTAACTCACCTACTTGTTCTTTTTTTGCCTACGCTCATTGCGTTAAAAATAAGTTTTCTCATTTATTTTGTCCTATCAGGAATACTTAACTTTCATTCCTTTCGGCTCTATACAAAGTCTACCAACTTACCATCGTTACTATTCGTATTCCTTTTCCAATTTTCCGGATTTGTATTTCAAAAATTCTATGCTGGCCACTTAAACCAAATTCCTGCTTTATTTTTACCAGCACTTGTTTTTTATACTTTGTATTTCATCCAAAAAAAAAATTGGGGCGTTGGGGTATCTATTACTTTAATCACCTACATACTGTTATCTGAAGGCAGCATTTACCCACTTACCCAGTCACTATTTCTTCTATTTTTTTTAGTAATCAGGGAAATTTGTTTTTCCGATTCACCCAAAAAAAGGATTCTAAATTTTACAAAACTAGCCATCTTTGTTTTTGTTTTACTCGCTTTTAAGTGGGTTCCAGTTTACCAATTCATTCATTCAGTCGGTAGGCACTTTGTTGCAGACCAGTTTCCACTTTCCTTAAACGATATTTACCTTATTTTTTTTGGCTCCTCCCAACACCCACTGCTTGCAAACTCTCTTTCCCAAATGCAATACCGGTATTGGGAGTATGGAAATTATCTTGGACAATTCCCCCTTTATCTTTTCCCCCTCTTATTCTTCACAAAGAAAAGAATGTTACCAGTGGTACTTCTTCTTGGGCTGGTTATATGGATGATGATGGGTAAAATTTCTTCTTATGCACCAACAAACCTTTTAGAACTTTTGCCCATTTATTCCTGGGAACGAGTGTATCCTCGTTGGAGTCTGAGTGTGGTTTTTTTATATGTTTGGTGTTTGGCGATTGGATTTCAAAACCTTTCTAACTTAGTCCCGTTTCGATTTCAAAAATATTTAGGAATTTTTTTCATCCTTTGTTTTTTCTTCCATACCCAAGATACAAAACGAATGAACACAAAAATTCTACCGGAGATTTTTGTTCTTCCATTGCCTAACATAAATATCAAAAATCCAAATACCTATCCGATCACAGTTTCCACTGTTCCTGATTATGGCTCCGACTCACGAATGTTACCCGCCATTCTCTCCAACTTATCAACCAATGATATTTATGAAAATTTAACCTTCTATTTTACAAATCAGACCATTTCTGATAAAAATTACAAAGGTGAGTATTATTTCCTACCGAATAGGGAAAAGACCAATCCCATTTCCTGGGAACCAGACAAGTATCAATTTGGTCCGATCAAAAAGGGAGAAACTTTGATTCTCAATCAGAAGTATCATCCCGGATTTATGACTGCCTCTTCAAAGTTAGTGCCTTGTTCGTATGATGGATACCTTGCGATTCAGCCAACAAAGGATATACCAAATGTTACGATCTTTTATTCTTTTGTTCGGAGTGTTTGGTATTTCAGAGAACCTTGGCCAAATTGTAAAATATTCTGAAATAAAAAAAGGTTTCAAAAACCAACCGCCGAAATATTTTATCTGTCATCAGGAAAGAAATCAAATTGTTGATAGAAACATTCCGATACAATTTCTTTCAGACTTTCTCATTTCGAGCCAGGTTTAAACTATTTGACACAGATTGATTTCTGATTCAAATTATAGCACCATGTGTAACTTGTTATCTTGGAGACTCGTCTTAGAGGGTGAAAATCAATCCGATTGGTTTCATCGACTTTCCCAAGATACAATCAATAGACACATCAAAGCAAACTCCCCCCTTTTTGAAATCAAACATCCTAAAAGCAAAATTCAATCTTTCCAATTGTCGGGGGAATTGATACTTTCAGAAACAAGTGTCTGGGGAACCAAACCGTCCTGGTGCCCTGACTTTCTCACCAATACAAAATCGGAAAAATTAGTTTCCTCTCCGTATTGGAGTCAGTATATGCAGAACCGTATCCTTGTGCCCGTTCATTCTTTTTTTGAATGGCAAACCCAAAGGACAGGCAAAAAACATAAATATGAAATTACATTCAAAAATCCTAATTCCTATTTTGCAGGATTATGGGGGGAAGAAAATGGAACTAGGTGGATTACCATTCTGACTGGTGAAGCAAATGAAAAAATGAAAACCATCCATAACGATGGAGAAAACAAACATCGTCAACCGATTGTTATGCCAACGAAAAATCAAAACCATTGGTTGGATCATTCTGTCACAAATCCAAAAGACATTACGGACTTGTTATATAGGTTCACTCCAGATGATACAACGGAAGTCGATCTGAACAAGGAAGTAACTCTATTTGACGAAATATAAAACTTAAATATTTTTAAATCACCTAAACATTTTATCTGTCACCAATTTGTAACATCGCAACATATCCTCCGATTCACTGATTTTCACCTTTTTGTCACATTGTCGTAACGGATCCATTTTACCTTATCCTTAGATAAACAAGAGGATATATTCCGATGAAACCAAATACAATTAACAAAACAGAACGAATCCTAGAAGTTCGTTTGGCTGAAAACCAACTAGAAATTGAAAGAGCACTCGCACTACGATATGAAGTGTTCAACTTAGAAATGGGAGAAGGTCTGCCACAATCTTCTGCAACCAGAAAAGACCGTGATGAGTACGATTTGTACTGCCACCACTTAATCGTTATCGATAAATCAACAGATGACAAAAAAATTGTAGGAACTTACCGAATTTTAACACGCCAAAATGCAAAAAACGGAATTGGTTTTTACAGTGAAAACGAATTTGATATTACTTCTATTTATAACCTTCCAGATGAAATCGCAGAGGTAGGACGTTCCTGCGTTCACCCTGACTACAGAGATGGTTCGGTGATCTCTTTACTCTGGCAAGGTCTTGCTGAGTTTATGAACAAACATAACGTTCGTTACCTGATGGGTTGTGGATCCATCCATTCTACCGATGCGGGAGTTGCTTCACAATCTTATGGATTTTTGAAAGCAAAAGACGCCATTGCTCCGGAAGAATTTCGCGTGTATCCAAACCCTGACTTTGTTCTCCCTGGGTTTGATGCCAATTTTCAAGTAGAAGATCCAAAATCGATCTCCAAAAATATCCCTCCACTTTTGAAAGGATACCTCCGGGTGGGTGCTAAAATCTGTGGAATTCCTGCACTGGATTCTGTTTTTGGTACTACAGATGTGTTTATTCTTTTCGACCGCAAGGAAATCACGGAGAGATATGCGAAACACTATATGAATGCATGAGCCTTAACCAGGAAATAGATTACCAGCACCCAACAAAACAGGATCAAATTCGATTTTTCGTTTTTACCCTTTTTTTAGTTCTTACGATCTGTGCCGGTTATTTCCTGGGTCTTCCTCGGTATTATCTCGGATGGTTTTCTTTTGCGATTGCATCGTTCTCTGTGGCCGGAAACGATGCAGTCCAAACCATCGGAACCTTTATCGAGAGTAAAAAATCAGTTCACTGGCTCCAAAAGATTCTCGTTTTTGGTGGTCTTTTATTTTTTGTTCATTTGATCGCTTGGTTTTTACACGGCGGTGAAATCCATTTCCACAGATTAGATTCTATCCCTGAAACAAAAGACTTCAACCTCCTCCAACTTTTAGCACCTGTATTACTTGTCGTCATAACAAGGCTCCGAGCTCCTGTATCCACTACCTTTCTCGTCTTAGGTTTGTTTGGTGGCAAAAGCATAGACCAAATGTTAACCAAATCCTTTTTCGGGTATGGGCTCGCTTTCCTTGTGGCCATCGTGGTTTGGGCCATCCTTGTCAAAGTAGACCCTCATGAATACCATGAAGTCCACACCCCAGACCCTGTTTCCGAAAGGAGATGGTCGAGGTTACAATGGCTTTCTACAATGTATCTTTGGGTGGCTTGGTTATTACAAGACACAGCCAACATTGCAGTATTTTTACCTCGGCAGCTAGGAATCATCGAATTCTTAACGGCAGCATTCATTCTCATCGCGGCCTTACTCATCATCATCCGCACCAATGGCGGAACCATCCAAAGAGTGGTTTCTGAAAAATCGGACATCCAATGGGCAAAAGCAGCCACCATTGTGGATTTGGTTTATGGAAGTTTACTCTTCTTTTTCCAATACATCAGCAATATCCCCATGTCCACCACCTGGGCTTTCCTTGGCCTCCTTGCCGGTAGAGAAATCATCTTGAATGTCATCACCTACAAGGACCTCCCGTACCTAGACACATTCCGAAAAGTGGGAAAGGATGTGGTTCTTGCCACCATAGGAATCCTTGTTTCCATTTTGGTTTTCTTTCTTTCCTACTTCCTCTACCCCGAACAAAGGGCCAATACCCCTCTGGAATTTTGGAAAACACCCGTCCAGGAAGATTCCCTATAATTTTCTTTGACATTCCCTGCAATTGTCAGGGTAGTGTCATATATGAGATTGATTCTCACATAGACAACCAGGAGCCATTATGTCCATAGCAATGATGTTACGAGAAGGTACTGCCGATAAACACCAAGAAACCGAAAAGGTTCCTTACATTCGGGCCATTTTTAGAGGCGGACTCGACGCCCAAACGTATACTTACCAATTGGAAAGCCTTCATGCAGTTTATGCAGTGATGGAAGAGCTCTACCGCCAAAACAAAGATAACCCTATCCTTGCGAAACTTTACTTTCCGGCTCTTTTTCGTGAAAATTCTTTGAAAGAAGACATTGTTAGTTTTCAAAAAAAATTCGGAACCAAACTTCGCGGTTCCATCTCCAAAGCCACTCAAAACTACATTGACCATATCAAAAATACGGCAAAAACCAAACCAGAACTTCTAGTAGCACAAGCTTACGTCCGTTACTTGGGAGATCTTTCTGGTGGTCAGTCGATCAAAAAAGTAGTAGCAAAAACTTTTGAACTAGAAGGAAATGAAGGAACTGCTTTTTATGAATTTCCTGAAATCGAAGACCTTATGGCATTCAAAGGAATCTATCGTCAAAACTTGGATACTCTCCCATTGAACGATTCACAAAAAGCAGAACTATTAGCAGAAGCAAATGCGACTTTTGATTTGAATAAGTTTTTGTTTATTGAACTCGACTCCGATCTAAAAGAAAATATTGGAATGGATCGTTACCAAACTCTTCTACCAGCAGGTTAATTTTTGGGATTCCCGTATACATTAGTTACTTTAGTTTTTTTATCCATGTTACCGGTCACAATGATTGTACCGGTAGTTAAGGATGTTGTAAAGGATCGGATGCTAGGATCCAATTGGGAAGTTGCTTATTTTACAAGTATTCCCATGTTGGGTTCCTTTCTTTTTGCGCCGGTTGCGGGAATCATCTCAGATCGTTTCAAAAACAGAAAATACTTCATTAGTTTTTTCTGTTTTTTAGATGCTGGACTTTTTTATTTACTCACCATCGTCACTGACATGGGACTCTTTCTGTTTTTAAGATTCCTTGAAGGTGCCTCTCATATTTTTATCATTGGACTTCTGCTAAGTTCTGCTGCCGACAGGGAAAATGATCCAGAGAACAAACGTTATTATGGGAAAGGAATTCTTATGGGCATCACGGGGATGTTTTTATCCCTAGGTGGTGCCTTTGGAATGCCACTCGGGATTCTCGGAAGGAAAAATCCTCTTTTGCCATTTTACGTTGGTTCAGGAATTTTAATCTTTGTTGGTTTATTTAGTCTGCTTATGTTAAAAGACAAAGGGATTCATAAAGCAAAAGATTTTAAGTTCAGTGACTTGAAAGTTGCCATTTTCGAAAATCCATTTTTATTTGTTCCGTTTTTATTCAACTTTATCGACCGTTTTACTGTTGGTTTTATTATTTCTTCCTTTAATATACACTTACGAGAAACACTCGCCTTCCATCCCGGAATGCTCGGTGTTTTTTTAGGACTTGTTCTTTTTCCAATGAGTTTACTTTCTTATCCATCAGCTCTCCTCTCTCGCAAAACAGGTGTTTTGCCACTTGTGCTTGTTGGATCTACGATTTACGGAATTTTTTTAGGTCTTTCAGGAACTACCAATGAGTATTGGTATCTTTTTACATTTTTACTGATCTGCGGGATTGGGGCCGGTGTGATGTTTGTACCATCCATGATGCTTGCAAGTAAAATGTCAAAACCAGGACTTACTGCCACTACCATGTCTGCCTTCACTGGAGTGGGTTCTCTTGGATTTATGTTAGGGCCTGTTGTTTCAGTACAAATGCAACTGGTCTTTGAATCAATTTTACCTCCGGCATATAGTTTTTCTGCACTTTCTTTCTTTTTTGGATTTTTGGAGATTGGACTCGTATTTTTAACCATTCCATTTTTCAAAAAGATTTTGGGAAAAATGAACCGAATCGATGAGGAAAGAGAAAAGATATCACTTGCCAACCCTGATCCTATCCTGTAGAATCTTTCCTTAGTCCATCTTAAGGTAAGGGTTTATGATCAAAAAACTTTTGATACTCAGCACACTCGCGTCTGTTTTGTTTTTAGTGTCCTGTTCATCGGGAAACAAAGTACAAGCAGGAAGCACTAAAGTTCATCCACACACAGCACTTCGCAAATTAGAAATTGATATGATCAAAGTGGGGGATGGTCTCGTAAAAACAGAAGCTGTCCTTGGCAAATCTACCGAAAAATCATCTGATCCTAGCGGAACAGTGATGGTATGGTATTTTGCAGAAGACCGTGATGTCCCAGAACAGTATTACACTTTAAAAGAAAAACCAGATACAGTAGAAAAGTTTTTGAAGCTCACATTTGATGCTAAGAACAAAATTACTGCAAAAGATTTTAAACTATAAAATCATTCTACCGATTCGGAATCAGTTTCTGCTTCGGTTGGAGCGGGGAAAGGAAAACCAGGGAAACTTGGTTTAACTTTTCCTTCCACATCATCATCTAACAAATCAACGGTGGTAAATCCCAATAAAAAATCAAAAGCCTCCGCTACATTAAATCCAAGTCTAGCCCCACCGTAAACACCAGCAGTGACCTCGACATTCCATGAATATCCGGGAGGATATCCAAATGGTTTTAAATCTTCTTCAGGTAAGTAGACTAAAAATTCCTTTTGGCCCGTGGATGCCACAATGTCTTTTGTTAACTCACGACGGAAATGTTCCTTTTTTCTTCTCTTACGATCTTTGACAGGATCATAAATATAAGAGTAATAACGCATTTTATAACTTTTTACATTGGCACGTTCATCGCTCGTGAGAGGGATTCCTTTTTTATCCACAAGCCAATTCCCTTTGGCATCCAAAAGAGGTAATCCAGAATGAAAACTTTCACCACCTAATATACCAAAGACGAGCTGTTGAGAATGGTAAGTGCCAAATTGCCCGCCCCGAAGCCCTAATCCACGACCCAAATCTTTTTTCCCCATCTCAGATTCTCCACCTTGGAAAACAAATCCAATGGGCAAAGGTCCTACTTTCAATGCAGCTCCATACATGGGAGTTTCCGCGCCAACGGTTACAATGTCTTGGAAATCATTTTTACGATTTTTCCAATATGTGGCACATTGTAGAAAAAAAGAGAGGCTAATGAGGAGTCCTATAGTTCGCATTCTTTTCCAGTTTTTTTCATTTTCTACTTTTCGGAATCAAAAAAACAAACAATTTGGGAAGATATGACTTCTTTTGAAGACTTTCCAATGATCGAAGTGAAAAAAATGAATGAGACGGAAGTTCGTCTCTTCGCTTTGCTTTTCAATCTACTCCGTGAACCCAAAGGAATCAGTTTCCAAAAATTTCGTAATATTATGCCTCGGTTCTACAAAAATGAGGACATTGAATCAGACCGTAAAAAACTTTACAGAGATTTAAACCAACTAAAGACCCTTGGATTCAATATCAAAGTGGCTCAGTTTGGTTACCAATCAGAAGACTATTTTCCTTATTATTTAGAAAAAGAATCCATTGACCGCACACTAAAGTTCACCAAAGAAGAGTTAGAATATCTTTCTAGGGTTTTGTTTGCAACAGAACCTAGTCAAGAAGGGATTAGCCTTTCTCAAAAGTTATTTTCCCATCATTTGGATCTCATTCCTAAATTTGCAAAACAGCCAAAAGAAAATATAGAAACAGAAGTTACGCCAGACTCATCACATACAGAAAAAATCTTACAAGCAATCAAAGACAAAAGAGCGCTCACCATCCAATACGGTTTTGAGGAAAAAGAAAGAACCATAGAACCTTACAGGCTCGTTCGAAAAAATACAACCGACTTCTACTTACTTGCTTATGATCGTGGAAAAAAATCCTTACGAAGATTCATTCTTCCCAAAATCACAGTCAAAAAAGAATCCAAAGAAGAATTCCATTCCAATCTTAAAATCACAAAAGAAGATTTAAATTTTCATCCTTTGTTACTTTCCAAACATCCAGAAATTGAAATCCCCATACAAATCCATCCTGAATATGAAGATCGTTGGAAGTTGTTTTTAGAAGGGGCAAATTTTGAAAAAGTAGAAAACGAATACCGAGTCAAAACCACAAATCAAAATGCTTTGTTCCAATTTTTTGTCCTTTCTCCAGAAGCTCTTGTTGTTACTTCAGAAGATTGGAAAAAAACCTTCCAATCTTACACAAAACATTGGGAAGATTTGTATCAGTTTGTTTGATCAAAAGTCGAACTCCATCACCAAATCTCAGTATTTACAATACTTAAGATGCAACAATGCTTTCCATTTGGTAAAAGATGGAATTGTTCCAAAACCTTCCTCGGCATCTTACGGCGGTTATTTGGAATGGAACGATTTTTTAAAACTTTGTAGAGACCAGTTTAGCAATGTAACTTCTATCGATAAAACACTAGAGAAAGAAGAAAGTTTCCAAAAAACTGAAAAACTAATTTTGGAAAAAAAATCAATTTTCCATGCCCATCTTCGATTTAAGGAATTTGTATCCACCGTTGAATATTTAGAATACGACAACGAACGAGAGGGATGGATCCTTTGGGATTTCCGACCCATCGGTTCGATCAAACAAGACGTTATGCGGTCTTTGTATTTCCACAGACAAGTGGCCGAAGGAATGTCTTTAAACATTTTGGGATACAAACTGATTCGCATCCAAACCAAATACATGTATCCAGGTGGTCCAATCCAACCGGAAGACTACTTACTCATAGAAGACATAACTCCAAGGATGGAATCAGAACTTGGAACGAGGGCTGACGAATGGAACCAGTTTCAAGAAGAATTGGAGCGAACCAAAGGACAAACTGTACCGTATTCGTTTTTAGATTCCAAACCCAGTTGTCGATCACTCAAAACTTGTTTGTCTCCCGCCCATTGTGCAAAAGGAAAAGAAAACGCCAAAGAAATCTTTGATTTTCGCGATAGTTCCGAATTAGCAAAACAATGGTTTGCTTTAGGGTACGAATCGTACGAATCCGTTCCCGATTCGGAACTTACTCACATCCAAAAAATACAAAAACAAGCCCATATCACGGGAAATACTTACTTTGATCGGAAATCATTCGAAACCTATTTATCTAATGTGACAGAATCTGTTGCTTTTTTAGATTTTGAATCAATCAACCCTTATCTCCCTCTGTATCCACAAACGAGACCCTTTCAACACGTGCCTTATCTCTATTCTTTGCATATTTGGGATAGAGAAAACGATACATTAATCCATAAAACCTATCTACACGAAGATTTAGAAACAGATCCCCGCGTTCCTGTAATGGCCCAATTGCAAAAAGACTTACCTCCAGGGATCACCGTCTTTTCGTTTAACGATTTCTTTGAAAAACTCATCATTCAGGAGGCTGCAGAAGCCTATCCTGAGTTTTTAGAATTCTGGGATAGAGTCAAATCGATGTTTATCGACCTTGCGATGCCCTTTAAAAAACTCTGGATCTACCATCCGGGTCAAAATGGGAAAGCATCCTTAAAGGAAATACTGCCTTGTTTTAGTTCAGAAAGTCACGGAGGCCTTTCCATTCGAGAGGGGCAAGATGCGAATTACCAATATTTAAGATTGATAAAAAAGCAGGTGACAGCCGAAGAAAAAAAACGTGTTCTGGAGGATTTGATAGCTTATTGCAAACTTGATAGTTATGGTTTGTTTTTAATCTATAGAATGTTACAAGAAAGATTATCGGTTATTTAATGTTAGGTATCAAAAAATCAGTCGCACAACTTGTCTTTTCGTTACCAGAACATTGGATATCTGCTTTGGCGCGTAAAAATAACCAACCGGAAACAAGCCAGTTAGACCCGCGTTGCGCATTGGCATGTAACATTGCGAAGTTCCTACCGAAAATGGAACAAATGAGTCCAGAAAAAGCACGTAGGCACTACCGCGATCAAATGCGAATCTTCGATGAGCAGGAATTTCCCATTGCTCATATCGAAGACAAACTCATTCCCACTCCTAGTGCCTCATTCATTCCCATCCGAGTCTACAACGCCAACCCACAAAAAAGAAATCTTCCCACCATACTCTTCTTTCACGGTGGCGGACTCACCATCGGCAATTTAGAAACACATGATAATTTTTGCCGAAGAATGTCTCATTACACAAAAAGTATTGTGATTGCTGTAGATTATCGTTTGGCACCGGAACACCCATACCCTGCAGCTCATGATGATGTTTGGCTTGCCTACCAATATGTTCGCAATACTGCTTATCTGTTTGGAGGATCACCAAACGCCATTGCTGTTTGTGGAGATAGCGCAGGAGCACTCCTTGCCACTTCTCTTTGCCTCCGTGCCAAGAAAGACAAAATCCCTGTTCCTGTTTTCCAAGCCCTGTTGTACCCAATGCTTGATACAACAAAAGAATCGGAAACCTATGAGCTCTTCGGGGAAGGTTATGTCCTCACAAGGTCTCTCATGAGATGGTTCATTCAAAACTACCTTCCCAATCCAAAAGATCGACTTTTACACAATAATTCCCCGGTTTTGGCCGACCCAAAAGAATTAAAGGGCCTTCCTCCCACTTATGTCGGAGTTGCGGGTTACGACCCTCTCCGGGAGGAAGGCGAAACCTATGCCAGACACCTGCAAACCGCAGGAGTCAAGGTAGAGGAAAGACTTTTCCCTTCTCTGGTCCATGGATACATCCAATTGACAGGGCTCATTCCCAAAGCCAAGGAAGCCGAACAGGACCTCTTCCAGTCCCTAGTGCGATTTTTTTCTGCAAGAAAAATCTGAGCCAGTCCATTCAAGAATCGACAAGGCAGGATTCGATACTATAAAAGACAGAATTCCCTGAGGTACGTCATGATTCTACGATTCTCCATCGCTCTCGCTTTCTTACTTGGGATTTCGGCCCTTTCTGCTGAAAAACCGGCTTCTGCTACCTTGAAGGAACGTGAGACCCAAAAACAAATCGATCTCCAAAGAAAAAACGGGTTTGGTGATAACGAAATCGACACCCTTCACTCAGATATCATTGGAAATTTGCGTAAAATCAAAAAACTCCAAGAGTTAGGTGTGGATAAAACAGCAGCTCAGTATTTGGCGCAAACACCTGAAGAACACAAAGAACTTTATAAAAAAGACAAAGATGGGAAACCTTATTTGGAAATCAAACTTCCGCAAGGACAGTCTTACATTGATTATCCGACAGTTTTTTTATATGATGGACTTGCTTATATCTACCCGAAAGAAGATTTCAGTGATTTGGACAAAATCATTTTAACATTCCGCCGGGTAAATGCTGATGGAACCATCCACGTAAAAGAAATGAGACGTCTTGTAAACCCGTCCCCAAGATCAGAAAGTCCAGAAAAAGATGAAAAAGGGGAAGCGAAGTTAGATACAAACTCTGACATTCGTTTGGAATACTACAGATCTCTTACATCCGATACCATTTGGCCAAATGATCCGGTACAACCAGCAGAACCAGACATTGCAATGGTTTTGAATGATGAAAAAGATCCACTCCCTTACGACAAACAAAAACATATCATGAGATCTTACAAAAAGATGTTACGAAAAATTGCAAAACAAACTGCATTCAAACTACGTAATATTGAGTTAGATCAAAAACAAATGATTACTAAAATTTTGGATTACAATACGAACTAAAAAATCATAAAACAACAAACCAAAGTTCAGGTTTGTTGTTTTTCTCTTCGACTGATGAGGAGCTGCGAAATCGTTTGCTCTTCTGTCACATACTTCCTCTTTAAATACGACAGGGCATTGTTAATAAAACGAGGCACCTTTTTTTCAGCATCCAGTAGATCCATCTTTGTTAACATTAGTTCATCGATGGTGGCCAAAGCCAAATTTCTTTGGCTCTGGTGTAATTCAAAATCGTCCTCGTCTTCTACAATCATGTTTTTTCTTGGAACGCTTGAGCCGCTTCAACTCCCCTTTCTTCATTCACAAACAAGTTAATGACAAGCGATAGAAAATAAAAGAAAGCAACCACAAGGAATGCATTTCGAAGTGTTACTAGTGTTTGGATGTATCCAAAAAGAAAAAGCCCTGCTGCTGCTGCAATTTTTCCAGAGAGTCCCCACATTCCAAAAAATTCCCCCGATTTGGATTCTGGACTAAAGATCCCAACGAGGGCTCTGGATGCTGATTGGGTAGAACCAAGTCCCATTCCAGCAAGAGAAGAGATAAAAACAAAAACCCACTGAACAGTCCAAGTTTTACCAAGACTGGCATTGGCAAAGTTTGTTAGATCATGTACAAAATATATTAAAGCACAGGTCACGAGCCAGAGAACAAGAGTTAGATTGAATGTTTTTTTAGCACCAATACTATCTTGGATCACACCAAAGGCAAGTGCTCCCACAGCCGCAAAAATTTGGATAAAAATAAACATAGCTTGTTTGTGTTCGGCTTCGATATGAATTTCTTGTGATCCGTAAATAAAGGCAAAAGAAATGACAATCGCAAGAGCTGCCATCGTAAAGAACAAGGAAACCAAATACACCATTAAATCTTTGAAGTGGCTTGCATCCTTTAAGGTTTGGACCACACGATCTTTTCCGATCTTAAAGTAATTTACATGATGCGAAACACCAAGTGGTAAATGAGGTTCTTTCAAAAATAAGAAAGTAGGAATTGCAGCAATTAAAAAGAAAATTGCAGTGTAAGGACCAACTAACTTTAAATTTTGAAAATTGTCTAAGGTATAATCGCCAAGAGTGGTCGCAAGAGCAACAGACCCAATCCCACCAAAATATCCAATCCCCCAAGCATATCCTGAGATTTTACCCAAATCTTCTTTGGATCCAAGGAAGGGTAAAAAGCTAGAGGCAAAGTTTTCTCCAGAAGCAAAGAAAAAGTTAGAAAAAGCAACAAGCACCATTCCAAGCCATACCATCCCTGGTTCCACATAGTAGAGTGCAAAGGTCGCAACGACACAACCGATATAACTTAGGAAAAGAAATAGTTTTTTCTTAGAACTGTAGTCCGTGATAGCACCAAAGATGGGTCCAGTGGCGACCACAAATAAATACGAGGCAGCGAGCGCCCAAGCCCAAAGGGAATTTCCCATTCGGTACGGATTGTCCGATCCCATGTCGGCAGGGACAACAAGTCTGGTAAAAATCTCACAATAAACAACGCTGATGATAACTGTGGTGTAAGATGAGTTCGCAAAATCGAACATACACCATCCGAATATTTCACGGTTTTTTTTCTTTTTGGCTTCCGGGTTTCTGTCTTGGGACATAGAGGGTGTTAGAATTTTCCTTGGTTGAAAGTAATTAAAGAGTTTCCCTCCCTTTCGTAAATCTGTCAAATGATTAGTTCAGGTATGGAACCTTTCGATTTAAATTCCCTCATGAGACCCAAACGGGTCTGTTTATGTCGAATGGTGACGGAAGATGATTTAGTCCGTGCCATCCATGCGGGCGCCGTGACAATGGAACAAATCAGAGAAACCACAAGGGCCTCTACCGGCTGCGGAACCTGCTCCATGCAGGTGTACCACATCCTCCAGCGCGAATTGCAGAATCTCTCACGGAGGAAAATTTCATGAAATTATCGATCAATATGGCCATGACCTTGGACGGGAAAGTCGTTCGACCGGATGGCCGGTGGTATGGTCTTACATCCAGTGAGGACAAAACGCAAATGGATGTCTACCGCTCCCAGTCCGATGCAATCCTTGTAGGAAAAAACTCTATATTAAACGACAACCCCATTGTTAAAATCCGTGCGGTTCCCAACGCATTGAATCCAAGACCAGTCATTTTGGTCCGCAAAGGGACTCTCCCTCCTGACAAACATGTCTTTGAAGAATCCGACCATATCCCCTTAATCATTTGTACCAAATCCAACCTAAAAGAAATCAAAACAAGCCTTGAGAACAAAGCGGAAATCTTCGCTCTGGATTCTGATGACATTGATCCGAAAAAAGTCACAGGAATCCTAAAACGCAAAGGGTATAAAAATGTCCTCTTAGAAGGTGGGCCCAAACTGAACTTTTCCTTTTTGGAAGCGGACCTGGTGGATCGGATTTATCTGACCATTGTGCCCTTTGTGATCGGTAAAACTGGCCTCCCTGGAATTGCTGACCGCAATTCAGAACTCCCCGGGTTCGATCAGAACCGTTGGACCCTAAAGGACCATTTTGCCAAAGGAAACGAAATCTTTCTCGTTTACGAAAAACCTTAAAATTTTTTAAAAATAGTATTGACGGGTTTGGTCATCATTAAGTAGTTTGATATTAAACTATTTAGCGATAAGAGGTTCTATGTTTTATAAATTACTCGCAACAAACAAAGACATCACACTCACCATCCTCCGTGTCACACTCGGTCTGGTGATCCTTCCCCACGGAGCTCAAAAAGTTCTAGGTGCATTCGGCGGATACGGATTCGAAGGAACAATGGGTTTCTTTACAGGAACACTGGGCATTCCGTACTTCTTTGCTCTTCTTGCCATTGTCGCTGAGTTTTTTGGTGCCATTGGTCTTATCGTAGGACTTTTCACAAGAGTAGCAGCGTTTGGAATTTTCGCTACTATGCTTGTAGCAGCAGTGCTTGTACATTTACCAAACGGATTCTTTGCTGATAAAGGTGGATACGAATACCAACTTTTAACTTTTGGTTTGGCAATCCCTCTGATCATTAAAGGCGCTGGTTCGTTTTCTTTGGATGATATCATCGCTCATAAAATCGAAGGATAATAGAAAAATCGTGACTAAGACTATCTAATAGTGTTAGCCAAACTTTGACCTCTCTGATTCCTTGTCTTAAACCAACGATAAGGAATCGGAGATGAACCAACTCAATCTATCTGCTCTCCAGTCATTACTTCCAGAAGCAAAGTTTCAAAATACAGAAAGTATTCTTTCTCTTTCTTTTACAGGACTCGCTTCTCTTTCATTAGCTAGTACAAACGATATTTCTTTTGTAGCTTCCAAAACATTTGTCAATGATGCCAAAACTTCCAAAGCTCCCGTACTCATTGTATCTTCTGATATCGTTGATTCCCTTCCAGACAAAGCATTGATCATAGTTCCTAAAGTGGAACTCGCAACTGCAAAAATCATTCGCCACTTCTTTCCTGAAAAACAACCATCAGGAAAACACAGTGCACAAGTTGCCATCGATCCTACAGCAAAAATTGGATCCAATACTGATATTGGACATTTTGTATCCATAGGTAAAAACTCTATCATTGGAAATGATTGTATCATTGAAGATGGAGTCAAAATTGGGGACAACGTCCATATTGGTGATGGCGCAAGGATTGGGAAAAACTGCGTATTCTTTGATGATACCATCATCGGAAAACGTTTCATCGTATTTGGAAATTCCAGTTTTGGTGGCGATGGTTTTGGATTTGTTTTTGCTGATGGCAAACACAACAAAATCCCACAAGTGGGTCGTGTTGTGATTGGTGACGATGTGGAAGTAGGAAGTAACTGCACCATCGATCGTGGAGCTCTGACAGATACAACCATTGGCAACGGATGTAAATTTGATAATATGGTTCATATAGCGCACAACTGTAAAGTGGGAGATCATGTCATCATTGCGGGCCAGTCCGGTCTTGCAGGTAGTGTGACACTTGGAAACCATGTGATCATCGGTGGAGCTTGTGCCATTAGTGACCATTTAACACTTGTTGATGGAACCATCATTGCTGGTGGATCAAGCCTTCGCACATCCCCTAAAACAAAAGATGTTTATGTGGGTTGGGACTTGGGCCTTACCTTCCCTGAATTTCAAAAGTATCGTGTGAATATCAAAAACATTGTGAACCTAAACAAATGGTTAAAACGCATTGAAAACATTGAAAAGAAAGTAGGAATCGAAGCTAAGGAATCTTAATTAAATTCCTAAGGAAAGATTTTCGAAATACAGATGTTCATCAATCTTTCAGATTTTTATTTTTATATTTAGGAAACCGAATCAATATACAATTGAACTCGGTTTTGGATCTCCACAAGAATGGATGGATCTGGGAAAGGAATCGGATTTCCTTCTGGATCTGTCCATTGTAACTTCCCTTCCTCCCCTTTTCGTAAACTCAAATAAAAGATAGGTGCCGGATTCCTTCGATTCCCTTCCAATCCACCTAACCTTAATGTTACGGAACCCATATCTGAAATTACCCATTCAAAGATCTGTCCCATCTGTTCTGTCTTCCAACGAATGGGAAATTCGATAGGTTCTTGGGTATGTGGTTTCGGAATTTCTATATTTGGATACTTTGCCAACAACCAACGAAAAACACGAAGGGATTCTTCTCTTAAATAAGGCAAATCATTGAGTTCAATGGCATTCATAGTTTGATAACACTGTTTTTAATTTTGATACGAAAGAATACTCGCCAAACAACCATCATTTGAATTCTTTTTTTGCTTCTTCTTCTTTTAATTGCAACTTTGCTTTGTCCCAAAACTGATCTAGTTCTGCAAGGGAATGATCTTTTAAAGTTTTTCCGGTTTTTTCCACAAATTCTTCCACCATACGAAAACGAGTTTCAAATTTTTCATTCGCACGGCGAAGACAGGTTTCGGGATCAACGGACAGTTTACGAGATAAATTGACGAGTAAAAAGAAAAGATCACCTAACTCGTCTTCGATGCGTTCGTCATAAGGTAATTTTTTCGTATTTAAAGATCCTTGGGATTTTAGTTCTGTATCCAATTCTCCTATTTCTTCTTGGAACTTTTCAAACACTCCCGAAACAGTAGGCCAGTCAAATCCCTGTTTCGTGACCTTACTTTGAATTTTTTCTGATCTCTGGATGGCAGGGAGAGCTTTTGGAATCCCCGCTAGAATACTTTTATCCGAACCGGTGTTTCCCTTTTTCTCTTTTTCTTTTTGTTTTAACTGATCCCACTGCGAGAGCACCTGTTCCCCAGAATTAATTCCTTCTTTGTTCCCATAAACATGGGGATGGCGAAACACTAATTTTTGAAATACATCATTGGCTACGTCTTGGAACTCGAAGGCTCCTCTTTCCTTGGCCAATTGGCTATGAAAGGTAATCTGAAAAAGTAGATCACCCAATTCTTCTTTTAGGTGGTTGTCGTCTCCCCTTTCAATTGTATCAACGACTTCGTAGGTTTCTTCCAGTAAATGGGGAACAACGGAAAGATGGGTCTGCTCTTTGTCCCAAGGACAACCTTCGGGACTGCGTAAATCCGCCGTCAGAGCAAGTAGGTTTTCCAAGGGTGAATCAAAATTAGGAGGGTTCACTGATTGTATTTTTCCCGAACCTTGCGGGAAGCAAACGGAAATTTTATCTTGCGAAAGCCCCCCCCCTTTACGAGTCTATCCCTATGTTCCAATCTCGTGTCTCCGTTGCCATCCTTATGGTGATCGCTACTGTCATCAGCCGTATCCTACCTCACCCACCGAATTTTACGCCCATTTTGGCCGTTTCTTTGTTTTCGGGTGCCTATTTGACAGACAGACGACTTGCTCTTTTTGTTCCTATCTTAGCGATGTTCGTATCCGATTATTTCATCGGGTTTCATGACTTAATGCCTGTGGTTTACGGATTTATGATCCTTGCCGTTCTCTTTGGAAAACAAATTGGAACTTCCCTTACAAAATCCTTTGGATTCACAGTGGTTGGATCGGTTGTTTTCTTTATTCTGACGAACCTAGCAGTTTGGGCCACCAGCGGAATGTATATTCTTGATGCTTCTGGACTTGCGACTTGTTTTACACTTGCCGTTCCTTTTTTCCAAAACTCAATCGCAGGTGATTTAGTATATTCTGGAATCCTTTTTGGATCGATGGCTTTCCTCAATCGCACTGTATTTGTTACGGCAAAACAAAACGCATAAAAACCAATTTCTCTTTTACAATTCTTGTAACATTCGGTGGACTCGGGTCTTAGGTCCATCCGCCGAATTCTTAATTTTCTCCACTAACTGCAAACGATCTCTTAGTCCCATCCGGTTCGCAATCTGAATTCCAAGCCCAGGCCTTGCATTCATTTCCAAAAGAAGTGGGCCACGTAATTCATCGAGTACGATATCTACACCCAAATATCCGAGACCGGACATATCGTAACAACGAGAGGCCATTTCTAAAATGGTTTCCCAATGAGGGATCACTCTTCCACTTAATGTTTGTTTTGTGTCAGGATGTAAATGAATGATTTTATCATTACAAACGGCATGGGTGAGTGTTCCTGTAGTTAAGTCTACGCCCACACCGAGAGCACCTTGGTGAAGATTGGCCCTTCCCCCTGATTCTTTTGTTGGCAAACGTAACATAGCCATCACAGGGTATCCTAAAAATACAATCACACGAATGTCTGGAATTCCACGAAAGGAAATCTCACGAAAGAAAGAATGGCATTCCAACCTCTCTTGTAATACACAAGAATCCGAGTTTCCATCCAAGGAATAAAGTCCAGATAAAATCCCAGAAATATGGTGGTGAAGTTCTTTTTCTGAGATATTTTTTCCATCTACTTTCTGATAAAGAATAGAACCACTAGAGGTTTCCGATTCACCAGTAATTACAAGGATTCCATTCCCCATACCACCGTTAGCTGGTTTGACAACGAATCCAGGCCTTTTTTGGACGAGTTCCCGAGTGCCTCGGATTCCACCAAAAGCATCCACCACTCCGTAATGGTGAGGCATAGGAACATGGAACTGCCTAGCAAGTTCCGCAGTTTTCCATTTATCATCCACTAACGGATAATATTCTCTTGGATTGTAAGGCAAAATGTATTCGCCAATCCTTCGATTGATTCCAAGAATTCCCTCTTCTTCAAACTTCTTGAAAAGAGAGATCATGATTTAAAAATTTCCTTAAATCGAAAAAGTTCTGAAACTCGATACCCTTTGTATTGGCCAAGAAGGATTTGAATGGCAATGACTATGAACAACAATTCGGGATGAGTAAAAAAGAGAATTTGTAAAGAACCAAAAAAGAAAATCATATAACTAATGAGAGCGATGAGTAACGTTCCTGCAAGTGTCACAAATGTATGCAAAACGCCTTCTTCTATGATCATAATCGAAAATCTCTCTACAAAAATCGTAGTAATGACAATTGGAAACAAAGTAACACTCATTTGGTTAAAAAAAGAAATTTCTTCATTCAAAACGGAAAATAATATTAAGGTAATTACGGTGATTGTGAGTAGAATCGAAAGCCTTGGAACTGCTAGTAGATAGTATTTGTCCAAAGCATACCTTTCAAAAAACCCAAGCCCAATGATCAAAAGGAAAAAACAAATCCCGAACAGAAGATTGGTTTCATAAAAAAACATCGCAAGTAAGATCGGAGTAAAAATTCCAAAAGTAGGAATTCCTATCATATTCCTGGCCACCGATAAAACCAAGGCACCAATGGGAATCAAAATCACCAACCGGAACAAATTCTGTAGCGGCGTTGGCAAACTATACAAAGAATAATAACGCAAAAAACGATTACTAGTAGCTATTTCATCACTATACTCTTTAAAATTATACCGATTGACATTTGATTTTGTGATATAAGTCGTATAACGAAAGGTAGCTGGTTCTTCCCCAAGAGATCTTCTCTCTTCGACGGATTTCCAAAGTGGCAGATACCCGTTGACAGCACTGGCAAAAATATTTTTGTAAGTGGACACAAAATACCACTTACCATGAATTCTAATTTCGTTCCAAAAACTAAGTTTTGTTTTATTATCTTTTGTATTCTGTTTGGACAAATCAAAACCAGCCACTGTCCTGGCCTGGATTCCCCGTATCCTACAAAGTAGGGAAAAAAGAATCGCCTGCGTATAAGCACTTCCATTGTGCAAACGAATTGTATCCGAAAGAGAAATTTCTTTGGTTGTATTCAAAACTTCTTCGGAAATAAAATAAAAAATTTGTTTGGCAGCTGCTACATTGTCTTTGTCGTAAGGATGAATCTGTTCAAAGAGTTTTTTAGCTAACTGAATTTCTTCTGGAGAAAAATTCTTTAGAGAAAGATAATATGGTTCCTTTGCACTTTGTTTTCCCGTTGTTTGAGGAATATCATGCTCTGGATGAGAATGTGTGTAAGGTAAAATTTTTATTTTTGCATAATAACCAATTGGAGAATTCCAATCTTCTCCTTCCCAAATTCCCAAATGTCCATACTGTCTTTTTTGCATCCTAAAATCTAAATCCTCTATCTTCATATTGGATTTTAAAACTTTAGATTGAATGAATTGTTTTGGGACAGGAAAGTTCACTTCCGAAACGGCAACATTTTCTTTTGGAAGGATCACTACTTGTAAGTTGACAGTATCATCAACTTCCATTGGTAAAAGCGAAAGATCCGCAACCTTTAGTTTATAAAGAATCGATACAATAGGTAAAATAATCAGTATCGATACTGTAATTAAAGTTTTGCGATCCAAACTAATCCCCTAATGCGTGCGACAAAGATACATCGACTAAAAACTTACCCATTAAATAATTTCGGCCAATGAGAATGGGATAATTCAAATTCGTTCGATCATTCAAATTGATGATGACTTCTTCTTTGATTTTACCCATCTTCATCACCTCACGAATCATAATTCGTTTTTCAGAAACACCAGAAGTACTAGAAACTTTTGCTTCTTTTACAAATCGACTTTTCAACTTAACTGGTTTTTCATCCACAAAGGTTTCAAAAACAACAAATTCTTCCCCATTTTCCGTAAGTCTTTCAATATTGACTGCGTGGATGGAACAGGATTTAGCACCTGTATCGATTCTTGCCCGAAGTTTAAGTTTCCAATTGGGAAATTCAACCCACTCCACTCGACCAATGATGGGTTTTAAATATTGAGGTGGAATGACAATGGGTTTGATATGAGAATCTGGTTTTTTCTCAATGATTTGTTTCGATCCAAAACAATTGAGAAGAAGTGACATTGACCCAAGTAAAAGAATAAATAAAAAACGAGAATGATTGGAATCAATGGATCTGAATTGAAATTTCATAAAATGACTGGAAAAACTCATACTGACTTACGCTGCTTATTTTTCACTTCATTTTGGTATGCATTGAATAAATCAATATAACGCAAATAACCCAAACATTTACCATCTTCAACAATTGCAAGTTTGTCGACATCATATTCTAAGAGAATGCGTAACGCTTTTCCTAAAGTATCTTTCGTGCAAACAGAAGGAACATCTTGCACAATTTCTCCGCAAGTAATCAAGTTTTTTAAATCAGCTTCAAATTCTGGAAGGATTCTATTTTTCCGAAGGGAGACAATCCCTTTGTATTCTTCCCCGGCACCGACCAAAATGAAATCACTCGCTTGGATACCCGGCGCATTGGATTGTAATTCAGTCAAAGAAAGATGTTCTGAAACAATTGCATACTTTCTAAATTCAGAAAAATGATCAGTGATACGAATCCGATCCATAATGTCCTGATTCATATCCCAATGATGCGAAGGAGACAAAAATCTATTTTTAATTTGGTTTCTGTAAATAGAAAATTTATGAGACAAAACAACAGCAACAACAGATACAATCATAAGTGGCGGTAGGAGTTCATAACTTCCAATCATATCGCAAACCATAACCATTCCGGCAATGGGAGCTCTTGCCACTCCAGCAAAAAAAGATCCCATCCCCACCAAAAGAAAAGGAAAAATAACAATACCTAATTCAGGAAATACAACTTGTGCCATCGAGCCAACAAAGGCACCTAACATACCACCGATGGCAAAAGAAGGACCAAGTAACCCGCCTGAACTTCCAGATCCAACAGTCAGTGATGTAGAAAAAACTTTAAACAAAGCAACGGCCAAAAGGAAAAAAGGACCTGAAAAAGCAAAACTTGTCGACTCTAACACTTCACCATTGATCATTCTTTGGATGAGCCCAAACCCAGAACCCAAAACTTCAGGAAACAATAAAGCAATACAACCAACAATCAGACCACCAAACGCTGGTTTTAAGAAATTGGGTAAAGGAAGTTTTGAAAAAATATCCTGCACAAAATGGTATACTTTTACAAAAAAATATCCAACCACATAACAAAGAAGCCCAAGTAAAATATATAAAGGAATGTGCCTGTAATCGTTAAGACTATACTCTTGTACAGAAAATATAGAACCACTCCCTGCGATGCTAGTATATGTCAAATAGGCAGTAACAGATGATAAAATACAAGGAACAAGAGAATCACTTTCGATATCTTCTTGGTAAACCATCTCCACGGCAGTGATCGCTCCACCAAGTGGTGCACGAAAAATGGCTCCAAGTCCACCTGCAGTACCTGCTAACATCAAAGTCCTTCGGGCTCTGGCTCCGGCACCTAAGAACCCAGCCAAACTAGAACCAAACCCTGCACCAATTTGTGCTGTTGGTCCTTCCTTTCCTCCAGACCCACCGGAACCTAACGTGAGTATGGTGGCAATTGCTTTATAAAATGGAACCTTGGTTTGGATTTTTCCTTCATTAAAATGAAATGCATAAATGAGAGAATCAGTTCCTCCACCTTGGGCTTCGGAGCAAAAAAAACTTGTGATGATCCCAACAAGAAGACCACCGATGGCTGGTAAAAAAACAACCCAAAGAGGAGAAAGAGGACCCACGTCTCCTATGGAATGGAAATGCAAATCACCAGCTGGGATCCCTGGATCATAACCCATCAAACTTCCGAAGGTAAACGATTCCGTCCAAGTTAAGGCCCAGTTGAATCCATAGGCACCAAATCCAGAAAGGAGTCCGATGAGAAGCGAATAGACATAAATCGATCTCGGTCCCTGGATAGAAAACACGCCCTTTAGACCGAAATTTGACCCCATAGGGCAAGATTGCAAATTCGTCTAAATTTCCCAAGGAAATTCTGAATCCTCTTGACCAGGGAATGAATTCCTGTGACGATTGGATGGTATGTTTCGATCGACTGTTATCCTTTTGGTTCTTTCCTCCGTTTTTGCGGCTTGTGGTCTTAAAAACGAAAACAAAGCGGAATTGTCTATGCTCGCCGACGGAGAACCCGGCCTCTACTTTTTAGGGGAAGTGGATAGCGATATCACCACTAGTTGTGGCCAAGCCACTCCAGCAACGACCACAACGACAGGAACCGGAACTACAACAGGAACCACCGGGTCTACTTCAACTACAAATAACACCCGCTTTACGGTAATTTCCCAGTTGATTTTCAAAACAAAAGAAACACTTAACTTACGTTTTACTTATGATAGCACACAGATCCAAGGAAAGATCGATCCACAACAAGGTTTTGTTCTTGCAGGTGGTGCATTTGGAAAAACAGTCCAAGGAACACAAGGGACAGTGGAATGGTTTAACCAAGGGATCAATATTGACACTGCTTTACAAAGTGCCCAACAGATTTCTTTCTTCAACTTAGAACTCACACTCAATGGAACTTATAGTACCACAGCTACAACTACAAATGTCCTTCTTTCTTGTAATACATTGGATAGTGTAAATTGTACTTCAGGAACATCCACAACACAATGTTTTACTTCAGATAACAAAACTTGTTTAGTGCAAAACACAAGCACAGATTCAAAAGCCGTAATCATTCGCGGAACCATCAAATGTAATGCGCCAAATATTGTTCCGCAATAAGATAAAACTAACAGACCTTAACGATTGTATCGATTTCTTTTTTGCCTTTGTTTCCTTCCTCTCTCGCTTTGGGCGGAAGGGAATCCGGGACTCTGGCATTTAGGAACCAACCCACAAACAAAACAATCGGAACTTTCTCCCAAAGATTACCACCATCACTTTTATTTCGGTTTTACCAAAGAAGATCACTACTACCAAATCCAAATTGAGGAAAATGCATCACAGTATTTTCATTTTGAAAATGGAATGATCTCAGAACTGGATGTATGGTTCTTCCAAAATGATCGATTGATTTCAGAATTACAAACGGGATTACTACGAAAAAAAAATCCAGATGTTTTGTTTACTGGCGGATTTGTTTTACCCGCAAAGGAAAAGGGAACTTATCTATTCCGAGTCCATTCAGACGATCCGCACCGAATCAATTTTCGAATCCGAAGTGATTCCAACTTATTACAATATACTAAATCCATTTCTTTATGGCAGGGTTTTCATTTAGGACTTTGTATTTTAGTTTGTCTTTTGTCTGCGACACAGTTTGTGTTATTAAGAGAAAAAGTATATTTATTACTTACATTTGCGACTCTTTCTATCCTTTTTACCAATACATTAAGATCTGGACTTTTATATGAATATGGTGCCAGCAACTATGAATGGTTTTATCGTTACATACCAGGCCTCATTTCGCTTACTCCATTTGGGCTCGTCATCTTTTTGAGAGAGTTTTTACATACGAAAGAAAAATACCCGAATGCAGATAAATATTTTGTATCCTATGCCATCTTTATGTTGGCTTCAATATTAATTGTTTTTATAGACTTACAATATTATTTTCGGTTCATTTACTCAAATAGCCTGATGTTAACATCACTAACTTTTGGTTATGCAATCTATAGTTTAATCAAAAAGAAAGAAAATGCAAACGTATTGTTTTACGCATTTTTTGTTAGGCAACTAAGCACAAGTCTCCTTATTTTTACAAATTTTGGTCTTCTCCCCTCTTATCCCTTCTTAAGTTCTGCCAATGAAATTGGAGCAGCACTTCAAATGACGATCTTTACCATTGCTATTTCAAAGTTCCAAATTCAAACTCGTATCAAAAAAGAAGAAACAGTAACCAAAGAAAATGCGGAACTAGAAACAATCGTATGGGAACGTACCAAAGAAATTCAAAAACAAAAAGAAGAATTGGAGAAGGCCTTACTCCAAATCAGCCATACCGAAAGTAAACTTGTCTTTTCAGAAAAAATGTCTGAATTGGGGAAACTTGTCGCAGGGGTTGCCCATGAAATCAACAACCCTTTGAGTGCCATCAAAGCATCCATTGAAACTTTGATAGAATCCAAAAACAACGAAATTAAAAATTTAGGATCAAAAGAAAACATCTATTCTTCACTCACACCGCAAGAAATCAAAACAATGAAACAATTGTTAAGTTTTCAATCTGATTTTGGACTCGTTGCAAGTTACACAGAGAGGAAAGACAAAAAAGCAAACCTAAAACAAACATTCAAAGACAATGGATTAGAATTTGAAGATTCCATATTAGAAAGATTTTTAGATGTAGGAATTACAAAGTTATACGATGAAGAAATAACATTATTAAAATCGGGAGAAGATAAACTCACTAACCTTCTTTTGGAAGAAAAAAATTTCAAACTTCATTTATCAATCATTCAGATTGCAGTTGATCGATCTTCCAAAATCATTTTAGCACTCAAAAACTTTTCTCGAGTCACAAAGGTCGAAGAAAGAAGGATCTTTACCTTATTAGATAATATAGAAACAGTCATTACAATTTATCAATACAGAATGCGCGGGAAGGTATCTCTGAAAAAAACTTTCATAACAGATGCGACCATTCTTGGTTGGCCAGAAGATTTAATTCGTGTATGGACAAACTTAATTCTAAATGGTTTAGAAGCTATGGATCAAAAAGGAAACCTAATGATCACTACTGAACAGAAGGGAAACAGAGTGGAAGTAAAGGTAATTGACAATGGCCCGGGGATTCCATTAGAGATTCAGAACAAAATTTTTGATCCATTCTTTACCACCAAGAACCATGGAGAAGGAACGGGGATGGGACTTGGAATTACAAAGTCAATCGTTGAAAAACATAAAGGGAACATTTATATAGAATCTGAACCGGGAAGAACATGTTTTTCTGTTTTATTGCCGGTCATTGAATTCATTGACCCCAACGAACCTTTTGTGGAAGAAACCTAAGTAAGTCGTTCTAATTGTTCTACAAATAACTTACGTTCGGCGCTTGTAGGAAATTGATTTAAAAAACCAAGTAGGTATTTTTTTTCTGCATCCAACTCTTTCTGAAGTTTTTCAGAAATCTTTTTTGATTCCATCAGACCAAGAATGTAGGCTTCATCGGCCGCAGTCCTTTCTTCTTTTTTGAACACAGATTCCAGTTTTCTTTTTTCTAAAAGATTCAAACTTTCTCTCAGAACAAGAACCGGATATGTATAGAGTCCATTTTTAAAATCTTTTAAAAATTCTTTACCACTAGCACTTGAATCCGTAAAATAATCCAAACAATCATCTTTCTTTTGGAAAAGTTTTCCTAACCTAACACCGAAATCACGGATCACTGCCCTTTCTTTTTTTGACTTACCTGCAAGGATGGCTGCCGATTCTGTACAAACACCGAAAAGCGAAGCTGTTTTTCCATAAATAATTGAATCATAAACTTTTAAGGAAATTTTAGGATTTTTTTCCCATTCCATTTGCAAAAGTTCACTCACTGAAAGATCCTTCAAGACTTGGGAAAAAATTTCCATTAGTTCCGGATTTCCAAGTGAGTTGAGTCGACTGATTCCGCAAGCTAACAGATAGTCGCCGGCAAGAATGGCTGTTTTATTTCCAAACAAAGATCCAATGGTTGGTTTGCCTCGGCGGATAGGGGCATTGTCCACCACATCATCATGAAGTAAACTTGCTGCATGAATGAGTTCAGCAACACTACCTAGATCAAGCCAACTTGTATCTTTTACATTTAGAAATTGGCAAAAAAGATAATGCGAGAATGGACGGATCCTTTTCCCACCAGAAGTGATGACATGTTTTTTGATTTTTTTGAGAACGGGAATGTCTTCTTTGATAATCCCATCTAAATTTTTATCAAACTTAGCTAAAACAGATTGGATACTAAGATTTGATTTCATTCATTATTCCACATGAGTGGATCGACTTTCTAAAATCTGCAAATGGTCTTTAATGATATTTTCCATTTCTTTGGTTTGGTTGTCCCGATAGATATGGATTAAATTTCTGCACATACGTTTGATCATGGAAAGTGTGGATGCTTTTGTGAAATACTTAGGCGAATTGGAATATCCATTTGCCTCTAAAAACTTCTCACATGTGAATTTATCTAATAAAACACCGCCATGAAATGGATCGATATACGTAAAATACCCTTCCGATTCATATTGCAAAAGAAAATGAAGTGGCAAATTGGTTCCATAAAGAGGAAGTCCCAATCTTTGGCCAACTAACAAATATACTACGGAAAGTGAAATTGGGATGCCCAACCTACTTTTGATTACTTGATATAAATAAGAATTTCCTGGGTCATTGTAATTTTGAATATTCCCAACAAATCCTTCTTCTTGGAATAAAACTTGGCAAAGGATTTGAACTTTTAATTCATCTGTCAAATATCCAGAATGATCATCATACAACTCAGAAACTCGAAGGGCAATACGATCTAATTCGTGTTTGATCTCTGCATAGTTTTGGTCAGGAAAACCAATACTAGAAAGTTGAACACACATCTCTTCTAAATCTTTATAATGATTTGTATTCCCACGTAACGTGAGTTTGAAGAAGGAATGACGAAGTCTGTGACGAGTGATTTCAGATTTTAAACTACGAGCTTGTACTCGAAGGTAAGGATCTTTTACTTCTTCTAAGGCAGACTCTACTTGAATCTGCCATGGGACACGAGATGCGATGAGTTTTAATAAAAAACGTTTTTTTTCAGGAGGAGCAATTTCCCAATCATATAATAAACGAGTGATATCGTCTGGATAAAAATCAGGAAAAGAAGTTTGTCCCATAGAAAAACTATCTATATAAAAACAGAAATGTCAATCGAATCTAAAAGATTATACTAATTCTGCGAGTGCTTGCGCTTCTTGTTCTTTGTTCGGAGGTGTTCCATGCCATTTAGGATTGTTTTCCATATAAGAAACACCTTTTCCTAAAATAGTTCTAAAGACGATGAGAGTTGGTCCACCTGTATGTTGTTTTGCTTTTGCAAATGCAGCAAAGATTTCTTCCATATTATGTCCGTCTGCATTGATTACATTCCAACCGAACATCTCAAACTTCTTATCTAATGGTTCTAACTTCATTACTTCTTCAGTATTACCATCAATTTGGATGTAGTTACGATCCATAAAAGCAATGAGGTTGTCTGTTTTGAAGTGAACAGCAGATTGTGCTGCTTCCCAAGTCATTCCTTCACCACATTCACCATCAGAGATGCATGTATAAATTTTATATGTCTCTTTTTTTAATTTTGCTCCAAGTGCAAGTCCCACTGATACAGATAGACCTTGTCCAAGAGAACCAGAACTAGACTCGATTCCCTTCATATAACGAGTGGAAGGGTGTCCTTGGAGATAAGAATTGATATTACGAAATGTCAAAAGATCTTCTACAGGGAAATATCCAGAAAGTCCCATAGATGCATAACGTACGGCACAAACGTGGCCGTTAGAAAGAATGAGGCGATCTCTTTCTGCCCATTCAGGATTTTTGGGATCATGATTTAAAATAGAAGTATAGAGTGCTGCATAGATATCAGCAAGACCAAGGGGACCACCTGGGTGACCAGAGTTGGCAGCCGTAACCATTTTGATGACTTGGATTCGGATATCTTTTGCAAATTTCTTAGCGACTTCAATTTTTTCCATGAACATTCCTTAAAGCGGTTTTGATTGAAATAAAAACAGACCGGAGATATAAACAATCGTGTACAATGGCAAAAAGATGTAATGCAATTTTACGTGTAAGTTACGTTTTCTTTTCCACCCCAAATATCCCATACACAACATTAGGACAAGGGCAATGGCTGCAAAAAACCTGTGGATATGGATGATGGTTTCCGGTGCTGTTGGATAAATTTGGTGTAAAGTAACGCCACCTAACAAATATTTCATGCTCAAGAGATAAACAGCAGCGGTGAGATTTGCCAAAATCCCAAGTGAATTGAAGAACCTATGGAGTTTTTGGTCTCTCTTTCGAAAAAAATACCCTAAATAAAATCCAATTAGGGAGATCGTCATCAGAGAATTGACCCAAAATAGTGCCATCTCCTGTCATTCTGAAAGAAACCATCTCCACTCAAAGAATTTTTATTTGACCTTAACAGCTTTTCCCAAAAATTGGATATGCATGCCGCCTTAGCTCAGTGGTAGAGCAGCTGTTTTGTAAACAGCCGGTCGGAGGTTCAAATCCCTCAGGCGGCTCCATGCAACTTCTTCGGGTAGGTACTCAAGTGGCCAACGAGGGCAGACTGTAAATCTGCTGGTTTTACCTTCGAAGGTTCGAATCCTTCCCTGCCCAAACTAAGAAGTCTTTATCACCACAAACCAATCCCCAGCTAAATCACCCAGTTCTGAATCTTAGTTCTATAGAAAAAGTAAGCCCCGTCTTTTTTCCTTTGCAACTGCACTCCAAATTGTCCGCGTTTCGATCGCACAACTGAAATGAAATGCATAGGTTCTTGCCCTTCCCAAGAGACAGTTGGAAACAATTGTTTGCCAGATCCATCATAGAAAGCCCATTGTGTTTCTTCAGTTTCAGTGAGTTCTTCGGTAAAAAATTGGTCCAAACCCACTTCTGTTTCTGGTAAAAATTGGCAAGTCGTGGAAGGAGATATCGGATTTCGACCAAACACTAACAACGGTTTCTGTTTGCAAAATCGAATTTGGTCTCGTGATGACCCGACAAGTTCCAATCGCAAAGTTTGTTCTGGTGTGACTAAAAAATTAGCGAATAAAGAAGAAGCTAAGAGAAAAACAAAACCGAAAACAAAGCCCATGGTATTAGATTTTTTTTTCATTGGTTTGTCCCCGGAAAGAGTAATGTTAAAAATTCATTCCCTTCTCTTTCGGCTAAAATCCGAATGCTTGGTTCATATGGTTTCCAAGAATTGTTTGGATTGGGAGAACAATAAAAATGCAAAAGAGTTTCGATTTCATCTGTGGAGGACGGTGAAAATTTAAATGTCGAACACATCTCTTTCGCATTTCCTTTTAAAACCAGAGACTTGGTGGTTTCTAAATCCGCTCTTGGTTTGGATCCAAAACTTCCACTCATCCGAAAGTATCTTGCGGACAAATCGTATTCTGTTGTTTGGCGGTAGTACACTCCCATCAAATACAGAACATCCGATTTTTCTTGGTCTGATCTTTCTGATTCAGATTCACCCAAAATGGTTTTCAAAAATTCCTTACCGGAATCGGCTCCAATTTTAAATTCAGAAATCCCAATAAATAATGGAGTTTTTGCCATTGCCTGGTTTTCCGCATAAATCGATAAAATCACTTTGTATTGTTTGCGTTTCAAAAGAATGATGGAAGCAAATTCATATAACTTTTGTGAGTTGGCAAGTTTTAGGTGTTCTGATAATTCCGTAAATTTATCCGCAGAGGCTTTGGCTGCGTGTACGTAGGTTACAGAGAGTTCGGCAACCCCGATCGGTTTGTAGATTTCTGCCAAATGAGTCCAAATCCAACCTCTTTCTTTCGAAGGGATGAGAGAGGGAAATTTACTTCCTAAAAACAATGCATCCAGTAACTTTCCATGTTTTTTATACAAAAAGAAAAGTCTGGATACCACTGCCTTTTGTAATTTTCCAGATGGTTTTTGTGTTAATGCTTTTTCATACAGAGGAATGGCAAATAGAGTATTCAATTGTTCCATCTCATACCCTGCTTCATAATAAGAATCTGCAAATATCGATGAAGAAAATCCAAACAAAGAAAAAAGCAAAACGAAACGAATCAAACTAATCTGAATCTTTTTCATCTAATACAACCCTTTCATCAAATCTTTATTTTCTGAATGTGTTGCTTTATGGTCTTCTGTACAAATTCCCTCGGGGGGATAATCAGAAAGATACAACTCATTTGCCACTGGACAATTGGCACCTGCTTGTTTTCCTGTCAACGAACAGATCTTATATGGTTTTGCATAAACTGGTTGGCTGAATTGGATTTTGGGAATTATATTTTTTTTATCAATAGAAGATACAATTTCTCCCCAAAGTGGAGCGGCCACTGCTCCACCAAGTCCGCTCGGACCCATTCCAAATTTTGGATTGTCATAACCAACCCAAACGGCCAATGCTAAATCGGGCCTTGCTCCCACAAACCAAGCATCTTTGTAATCATTCGTAGTTCCCGTTTTGCCGATTAAATCTCCCACATAACCACCGTTTCTGACTCCACTGGCACGACCACTGTCACGTAATAAAGATACCATCACTTCTGCAGTATCAGGACGAATCACTTGGCGCTCTGGTGGGAGTTTTAATTTAAACTCATCAGTTCCACCCACTTCATACAGAACCACACCTTTTGCATTTTTAATTCTTTGGATGAGATAAGGACGTTTGACTGTGCCTTGGTTGACAAAACCTGTAAAGGCGGATGCCATCTCCAAAGGAGAAATCTCTAAAGTTCCCAGAGCCAAAGACAAATCACCTCTGTATCGATTTTTCTTTTCTGAATCATTTGGAAAAAAGTATTTTGTAAAATAACGTTCAATGCCTGCACTACCCAATCGTTCTGCAACTTGAACTGCTGCGGTGTTTTTGGATTTTACAAGTGCTGTGCGAAGAGAAATCTCGCCATCAAAACTTCCTCCTAAATTTTCAGGAGCCCATTCTTTTCCACCACCGCCACGATAATACAAAGGAGCATCCAAAATTCTTGTACCAGATTGGATCACACCGGCATCAATCGCAGAGGCATATAACACGGCCTTGATGGAACTTCCAGTTTGTCTCCGCATTTGGGTGGCGCGATTGAATTGGTTCTGCGAATTAAACTCTTCACCACCATGCAAAAATAACACCTGACCGGTATTTGGTTGTATTCCAACAATTGCAGCCTGGACGGCACTAGTGTCTTTTTCAGATTCCAAACTATCCGTATTCCATACTAGTTCGTTTAAAATAGATACTTCTTCCATCCTTTGTCGAAATGCTAAATCTAAAGATGATTCCGGCTTTACTCGAATCCGTTTTTTTTGAATTTTCCCTGACTTCCGGGATTTTGTTAAATATTCACGAACAATTGGACCAATAAGTTCTTGGGCACCTCGGTCCAAAGTTGTTTCTACCGTATACCCACCACTTTCATAAATATTCTTATCCCCTTCTAAAGAAGAAAGAATTCCACGCACATGTTCAGTCACATAAGGAGCAATGTCTTGCCTCGAACCAAAAACCGTTTCATTCGGAGAACGAGTGGATAGATTATGATAAAAACTAACAAACTTTTCACGATCTAAATTAGGATAAATGCCTCGATTCCGAAACATCTGTAAAATGGCACGAACACGTGTGTATGAATCTTCTGGATTTTTTAATGGAGAATATTTGTTAGGTGCGGAAGGAAGTGATGCGAGTAACACCATTTCTTCTTTGCTCAACTCCATTGGATTTTTTTGAAAATAGAATTTAATTCCCTCACCAAATCCAAAGGCACCATGACCTAAATAAACATGGTTCATATACATTTCTAAAATTTGTTCTTTGGTTAACACTGACTCCAAAGCAAAAGCCAGTTGGGCTTCTCGCCACTTTCGATTCAAACTTTTACGACGATCATCAAGGATAATCCTTGCTAACTGTTGTGTAATGGTGGAGGCACCTTGTTTATAACTTAAATTTACAATATTTTTAAAAAATGCTCTAAGAATTGCAGAATAATCAATTCCACCATGAAAGAAAAACTTTTGATCTTCAATATTCAAAAGTATGGAAATCATATCCTCTGGATAGTCTTGCAAACGTAAGGTGGAAGTTCTTTTTTGGAAAATTTCACTCACCATCTGCCCATTACGATCTAAAATTTTTGTAGGAATGTTTTTAGATAATGATTCCAAATACAAAGGAACTTCTTTTTTAGTGGAAAGAACTCCCGCAACAAAGTACGAAAAACCAAGGATCATTAAAAAAAGACAAATCGAGGTGAAAGCAAAAGTGATTTTCCAAAAAGAAGGAGTTGATTGTTTCGCTTTTCCCGAGGTGATCCTTTGTTTCAAAGGTTTTGGTTTGAACTTACGTTCTTCCGGTTCTCTTTCAAAAACCACCTTTCGTTCCCAAAAAGGTTTTGATTTTGGTTCTAATTTTTCTTTTAAAGAATTTGATTTGGAAATGGATGGAGTTGGAATTTTAAACGGTTGGAAAGATTGGGCCGCATCAGAAACCGAAGGTTCCCTCGAAACCACTTGCAAAATTTCGAAACGATAATCCGTAAAATTGAGAATTACTTTTTCGCTACAATGAGCACATGTTAGCTGGAACTTCCCTTCTCTTGGAATTGGTTCTGGCAACCGAGATGCCTTTTGGCAATGTGGACAAAGGTATTTGGGAGAAGGTGCCGACATAGGATCTCCCTATTCTTATCGGACGTTTGTTAAAATTACAAAATCAGCGATTTTCACAAAATCCTGGCTTTCTTCTCGATCTTTGGCAAACCCGGAGATCACAAGAACAGAAAGTCCCATTTCTCGTAGTCTGTGGACGACACCACCCTTACGATCGGAATGAAATCGACCATTCAAATGGACCACCTTCTTTCCAGATTTGTAGAATTCCCGAGAAATCGATTCGGCCATCCCTTGGTCCCAAGTTGCCTGGCCAAGAACCAAGTATTGATTTGTAGGTCCGTGACTCACTCCGTGTCCACTGGCAAACAAAGCAGTTAACCGTTGTTTGTAATCTTCCGTTAGATATTTTTCTAAACTATAAGCAGGAGGTATATAGGCAATAGCTAAATCAGAAAACTCACGGTAAGCAGCCAAACCTTTTCTTGAAATTAGATTTACATAACGACGAGGAGGATTTGCAGCAACAACATTGTATTTTTTTTCTTTTGCGATAGAAACTAACGGTAAGTAGTCGGTTTTAAACGATTTCCAATGAGAGGTTGAAGATAAAAAATGTGACTCGGTAATGGTTCCTCTTAGAAACTCGTTTACAATATTTTGCCCGTCTTGTTCTAACATTTCCAAAGACAAAGAAGTTGGCTCTTGGTCAGAGATTTCTTTAAACAAAGATTCATAAAAACGATGGAGATCTTGGTTGTCATGTTCCTCCCCCAAAACAATGACATTGTATTTAGAAGTTTCTTTCAGAATATCGGAAATGGTTACGGTCTCTGCCGTGGATGTCCGAACAATTTGTACGGTTGAATTTACTTCCTCAGCAGAAATCCCAAAACCAAAAGAAACACAACAAAACGAAAAAAGAAATCGATTAAAGAAGGTTTTCAATGGCTTGTTTTAACTCCGCAGATTCCGGTTTGGTTCCCGAAGGAAATCTCCCCACAACATTTCCATTTTTATCGATGAGGAATTTTTCGAAGTTCCATTTCACATCCCCTTTTTCTTTTGCATTCTCTGTTAAAAATTGATATATTGGATCTTTATCATTTCCCAAAACTTTTGTTTTTTTCATCAGATCAAAACTAACCCCAAAGTTTAGTTTGCAAAACTCGGCAATTTGGGTTTCGGTTCCTGGTTCTTGGCCACCAAAATCATTCGAAGGAAACCCTATGACTTTTAATCCTTTGTCTTTGTAAGACTGGTGAATTTTTTCAAGTCCATCATATTGTGGCGTATAACCACATTTAGACGCAACGTTTACGACTAGGACGGGATGTCCTTTATATTCAGAAAGGGAAACGTCTTTTCCTTGGATGGATACAGATTTGAAATCGTGGAATGACATCTTTTTTCCTCCAGCATAGATATGGAAACCGATTAAGAGAAAAATGGCAAACAAAACTTTTCTTTGCATGGAACCCCCCTGTTTCATGTTTAGACTATGTCTGCATTGTTTTTCGCTGTTCTTTCCGAGGCCAAACCTTGGATCACAAAACTACAGGCGAAACCCATTTCCCATTTGGGGAAATTTCGAATTTTCCAAAAAGAAGATCATTATATCATTATTTCTGGAACAGGCAAACTTTCTGCTGCATTGGCTGTTTCCGAATTTGCCCACATTCTTCCGAAACCAGATCGAAACCAAATGAAAATTTGGAATTTAGGAATTGCAGGTTCAAATAATAACGAACTTTCGTTAGGTGATTTTTTCTGGATTCATAAAATTACCGATGCAGCAACAAAAAGAGATTTTTATCCAGATCGAATTGAAAAATCAAAATTCACAAAAGAAACAACTTTAACCACATTTGACAGACCCATTACCAAAAATGAAAATTCTGACCGATTTTTATTTCTCCCACAAGAGGAGTTAAAAGGAATCCAATTGATTGATATGGAAGGGTCCGGTTTTTTTGAGGCTGCCTCTTTATACTTTCCATTAGAAAATATTTCTCTTGGAAAATTAGTTTCAGATCATCTGGAAGGAACCTTTTGTAAGGCAGAAACTGTAGAATCCATGATGGCAGAAAAGATGGAAGGACTATTTGATGAATGGACTTCCCCCCTCCCTTGGACAGGAATTGATTCAATTGAAACTTTTGATTGGCCATTGGTTGAAGCATTCATCCAAAACCTTCGCCTAACAGAAACAATGAAACATGATTTAAAAAAATCGATTCGGTTTTTTCGATTACGAAATCCAAATACAATTCTTCCTTTTCCAGAGGAATCTCTTAAAATCCATTTAAAATCAAAATCTGATCTCAAAGAATTCTTTGAACAGTGGAGAGAGTCTCTACATGTTTAAGTCATTCTCTCATATTTATATTGAAGATGGGATTCGTGATCATTGGAGGACCAAAGAAATATTAAAACGTTTTCCCAATGCCATTCCTATTCCCATCAGACATTACAAAGATAGTTTTAATCGAAATTCCCAAAACTTTCGGGTCCAAAAAGAAACTCCTAAGTTGATTTTGGCAGAAAAAAAAGAACATTTTCTTTATCCTGGAAGTGATTTTTCACCTAACTTCTCTCATCCACATTTTTATTATAATACAATCGCTCTCAATTGTATTTATGACTGCGAATATTGTTACCTACAAGGAATGTTTCCTTCCGCCAATCTTGTGTTATTTGTCAATTGGGAAGATTTTTTTGATGCTACAAAAGAATTTATAGAAAAAAATCAATCTCTGTATTTGGCTTTGTCATACGATACCGACCTTTTGGCTTTGGAGTCATTTTTCCCTGCAACCAAAGCCTGGTTAGAATTTGCCGCAACCGAACCAAGATTAAGTTTAGAAATTCGCACAAAGTCGACTAACTACAGTCAAATTGCAAAATTCTCACCAAATCCGAATGTTATTTTGGCTTGGACCATCAGTCCACAAGCCATCATTGAAACCATAGAACATGGGACTCCACCACTCCACACAAGAATCAAGGTTATCAACCAAGCAATCCAAGACGGATGGAAGGTCCGAATTTGTATTGATCCAATCTTAAGAGTTCCGAATTGGAAAACCCATTACCAATCGTTAGCTGATACATTAGGGAAAGAACTAAAAATAGATGGCCTGGTTGACATCAGTATTGGTGGATTTAGAATGAATATTGATTTTTTAAAGAGAATGATGGATGTAAGAAAGGACTCTTCCATTTTATTTCATGCTTTTGAAAAAAAAGATAAAATTGTTTCCTATTCAAATTTAGAAACGGAAGAAATTTTAGAACTTATGTCATCGGCACTTCACCAATACGTTTCTCCTTCAGAAATAAAAGTAAGTTATACTTGAATTTTTCCTTTTCTTTTCTGTCACTAGTTCTTAACCTTAGTGCCTACCTATGAAGAAAAGATTCATTTTAATATTCCTGTTTTGTATGTTCTTTGGATTCTCCGCCTGCACGGAAGTCAATCGCAACAAACCAATTGCAAAGGAAGGAAAGATGGATTTGTCCTCATGGGACTTTTCGAAAGATGGAAACATCACTCTTGACGGAGAATGGGAATTTTATTGGAAACAAACGAACAAAGGCATTCAAATTGACACTGAATTGGGAAGGGAACCTAAGTACATCTACCAAACAGTACCATCCAATTGGAAAGGTGTGGATTGGTTTGGTGAAACTCTCGGCGGATTTGGTTATGCGACATATAAGTTAAAAGTCCTTTTTCCAAAAAACACACCCACCCTAGCCTTTCACAACTTAGACCTCTCCTCTGCTTATCGCTTGTACATTAACGGCAAACTGGTGGTGGAACAAGGAAGTTTTGGAATCAATCCTAATTACTTTGAACCATCCTATAAATCTGTTCTTTTGGATTTAGAATCCCTGTCAGGTGAAACGGAAATCGTGTATGAAATTTCCAATTTTCATTATTCCAAGGGTGGATTTTGGGAAAGTATGGAAATCGGCGAAAGACGGATGTTATATGACAAAGTCAATCGCAGCTACCAAATTACTTCTTTTCTTGCTGGTAGTATTTTTTTATGGGCTTTGTACCACTTGGGACTTTTTGTTATGCGCAGGCAAGACAAAGCAAGTCTTTTTATATCTTTATTTAGTTTGCTCATCGTTATGCGACTTCTAACGATCGGCGAAAGAAATATTTTAAACATCTTTCCTGACATGCCAATGGATTTTCTCATCCGATTGGAATTTGCAACCATATACATTGCCACCATTGTTTTTGCCTATTTTTACCGTTTGGTATTTCCCAATACTGTGGGAAAAAAGACGATGTGGGTTTTAAATGTTCTGAGTACTCCATTTCTTGTTTCCCTATTTTTGCCAGTGGCTACCTTCAGTGCCCAAATTCATTTTTTCCAAATTTTTTTGATTTTAGTCTGCGTTCGAATCACCATTGCGATCATCATGGCTTACAGGTCAGACACAGTGGGTGCAGGCCTTTCTCTTATCGGTTTTAGTTTTGTATTTGGAACTGTCGTCCATGACATTCTTTATCAAAACAATGTCATCAATACAATGAACATAACTCCCTTTGGATTTTTAGGATTTATTTTATTCCAAGGCTATATTCTTTCGTATGGATTTACAAGGGCTTACCTTTCTATTGAAAAACTTAAAGAAAAATTAGAAGTATCCAACAAAGAACTCAATATCTTAAAAGAAGGACTAGAAGACATTGTTGTAGAAAGAACACAGGAATTAGAAAATTCGAAAGCAAATATAGAAAGGCTAAATGAATTTGCAAAAACATTAAACACATCTCTTGAACTAGATAGTATTCTTACAAAAGCTTTTGATTACTTAAATGAAGAAGTATTTTGTGATTCCATGATTTTACTTCTTGTGGATGCTGAAAATTCAAAACTCACTTACCATAAATCTGTTTTTTCTTCCAACTCAAGATTGTCACTTGAATCAAAGTTAAATGGTATGAGTTTTGCTTTGGACTCAAGTGCTGGAATTTTTTATCACGTTTACAAAAGAAATCGTCCATTCCGATTTGCAAAAGTCTGGGAATCACGTCTTACCGAATCCAACCAACAATTTCTCCAAATGGTGGGAAAACACCCTGGTATGATCATCCCTCTCAGTTCTCAGGGTAAAGTAATCGCCATGTTAGCCCTCTTTAGTGAACAAAAAGGAAGAAGTTTTTCTAGATCCCAACTCCAGTTAGTCGAAAACACTGCAGAGAATATTGCAACTGCTGTTACCAACTCCATTCTTGTGGAAGAAATGAACCGGGAAAAATTCATTGCTGAAAACTCCAGAATGCAAATGGAAAATGCTAAAAATGAGGTTGTTAAGTTAAACGAATTCACAAAAAAAATAAACTCTGAATCAAGTCTCTCACAAATCATAGAAGAGATGTTTAACTACATTCTAAAAACATTTGAAATTGAAGCAACTCTCCTCCAACTCATTGATCCTAAAAAAAACGAACTTTATACCTATAACACTACCATTCCTACTTATGCGACAGAGGAACAGTTGTTATTTGCAAAATCAATCAGGGTCCCGCTAAATGAAAAAGGAGGGATCATATATAAAACTTTTCTTAGAAAAAAAGCTTTGTTTGTTCCCAAACCTCCTAAACGATACGAATCCGAATTAGATGAACAGATTTTTTCACAACTAAGTCTTACTTCTTTCGTTGCGGTTCCACTTGTGGTTCAAAACGAAGTGATCGGTATGGCCTATTTCACTTCTTTCCAAAAACCATTGGAAGTCACGAGAGAAGTCCTTCGTCGCATTTCAGGATTTTGTGATCAAATTGCGGGAGCCATCCAAAACTCTTTATTGTTACAAATCACAGAAGAAGAACGCAAAAAATCAGAACAGGCAAAAGCAGAGATCCAAAAAATGAATGAGTTTGCAAAAAACGTAAACTCACAAAACAATTTAGAAAACATTCTCGCAGAAATTTTCGGATTCATTCGAAAAAACTATAAAATCGAACACTGTGTCCTCTATTTTTTAGATAAAGAATACAATGAGTTTCGTTATCTAAATCACTCAGGGTTTGATCTATTAGTGGATGAAAATATAAACTACTTTAAATCTCTTCGGTTTCCTCTCCGAGAAGAAAGTGGTTTCGTTTACAAATGTTACAAACGCAAACGACATTTTTATATGAAACATGTTCCAAAGTCACTCCCGTTTGCCATTGACAAACAAATTACAGAAAGATCGGGAATGAATGGGTTTTTAATCTCTCCACTTGTGAACAATGACGAAGTGGTTGCGATGGCTGTCTATGGAATTGGAGATGAAAACATTCAGTTGAATAAAGATGAAGTGAATTCCATTGTAGGTGTTTCTGAACACATTGCCAGTGCCATCAACAATCACTTTTTACTTAAAAAAATTGAAGAAGAAAAACAAAGATCCGATTCTCTTTTATTAAACATCCTTCCTAAAAACGTAGCAGAAGAATTACAAAAAAAAGGCAGAGTCAACCCTGTTGAATTTGAAAATGTCACCTTACTTTTGACTAGTTTCCCCGGATTTTCCCAAATCACAGGACAACTCACTCCGGAAGAACTTATCGAAGGATTAGATTTATATTTTTCACGTTTTGATGAAATCATCAAAGCACAAGGGATGGAAAAACTTCGGATGACAGGCGATATGTATTTGGCAGCAGGAGGACTTCCTGTTGGAAACTTTACACATGCTGTTGATGCTTGTCTTGCCGCCTTACAAATCAAAGACGAAGTAATGCGAATGATCGAAGATTTCAAAGACATTCCTTTTCGTCCGAATGGAATTACCATTGCAATCCATTCGGGTCCCGTAGTTGCGGGAGTCATCGGGAAATCAAAGTTCAATTATGATGTTTGGGGAAAAACGGTAACACAAACCCAGGCAATTCGAAGAGGAGGAGTTGGGGTTCCAATCAATATCTCTCAAGAAACTATGGAAAAAGTAAAACGACTCTTCCATATAGGGAACCAAAGACAAATCAATACCTACGAAGGAGATCAAGTCCCCATTTATGAATTGTTATCTTTAAAACCTGATTTATCTGATGATACAGGATCAACACCAAATGAAAAATTTGGGAGATTGTATACACAACAAAAACGGGGAGCAAAGATTCTAATCAAATGATCTATGCCCTTGTCGCCATCGCCATTCTTTTTGTATGCATTCTATACGGAATGTATTCATTATACAAACAAAAAGAAGACAAAGAAAATACGATCATCGTATACCAAGCTGAAGTTAAATTATTAAAAGAAGATTTAGAAAAAAAAGAAAAAGAACTCATCAGCACAAAATCCATCTCAGAAGAATTCTCAGACAAACTCGTTGACTCGTATGCTCAGTTATCCGACTTAGATGGGCTCCTAAGAGAAATCAATTCTGCTTCAGACTTAAAAGATATTCTCAAAATTTTAGGACGTTACATTCGGGAAAAATTCAAAGTCCCTCACTATTTATTATATGTTTACAAAGAAGAATTAGAAGCACTCGAATTTTTTCACAGCAATTTTCCAGAAGAACTCACGGACAAAGTTAAAGAAGAAATTATGGAAAGAAAAATTCCAGTTTCCGACTCATACGTTACTATGTATGCACATGCTTATGTTCGAAAACGCAAACGAAGTTTTTATATCCAAGATTTCGAATCATATAAAACGGAAGGAGTTGAGCTTGCGAACAAACAATCGGCAAATTTAAAATCCCTTCTCATCGTACCACTATACTTACGAAATAAATTCATCGGAACACTCGATTTATTAGATTATTCAGGAAATTTTGGACTATCAGAACAACAACTGAACCAAATCAAAATCATTGCTGATTATATTGCAGGTACAATTGAAACTGGTTACCTACTCAATGAACTCAAAGAAGGGAACATCACGATTCAAAGAGAGAAGGAAAACATTGAGTCCAATCGACTAAAATTAGAAAACTTACACCGATTCAACCGAAGGATCAATTCATATTCACAAATTGAAGACATTGCTAGAGAAGTATTTTCCTATCTCAAAGTTAACCATAGAGTAGAGTTGGGATTTATTTTACTCGTTGACCCAAAAACAAATTCACTTGTACCTCTTATGGAAGGGGCAGAAGTTTTTAACAAAGGTCTCCTTGTTACCAATTTCCTTAGAACATTCCGAACTGCACTTTCACCAAACATAGGTTCGCTTTACAGAACATTCGAAAAACAAAAACCGGTTTACTTAAAAAAATCCTTAAAGTGGAAACAACTTACAAACATTGATACATCCATCGTGGATAGTTTCAAATTAGAACTGTTTGGGCAAATCCCACTCGTAGTCCAAGGCCAGACCATTGGCATTATTTGTGTCACTCGCCTCACAAGAGAACAAGATTGGACCAAAGATGAATTTGCAGAAATCATTTCTTTCTGTGAACAGGTTGCAGGTGCCATCCACAATGCAAATCTTAGGCGGGATCTAGAAAAAGAACGAGAAAAAACACTTCATTTCATTCGGAATATTTTACCGGGAGATTTAGCGGATGAATTGATTGAACGAGGTGAAGTGGTTCCAATGGAATATGAATCTGTCAGTATTCTATTTACGGATTTTAAAAATTTTACCCTAGCAGCAGAATCACTTTCGCCAGAAGATCTGATTGAACAATTGGATGGTTGTTTTTCTCAGTTTGATGATATCGCTGTTCGCCATAATTTTGAAAAACTAAAAACCATTGGTGACTCTTATATGGCTGCCGGTGGAATCCCACAAGGTAACTTCACACATCCAGTAGATGCTTGCCTTTTTGCAATGGAAATCAAATCCTTTATGACACAAATCAAGTCATTCAAACAGATGTTAGGTCAGGACTTTTGGGAAATCAGAATTGGAATCCATACTGGTCCTGTCGTAGCAGGTGTAGTTGGAAAAACCAAATTCGCTTATGATGTTTGGGGGGACACTGTGAACATTGCAAGTCGTATGGAAAGTTCTGGTGATGCAGGAGAAATTAATCTTTCGGAAACCACATATGATAAAGTGAAACGTTTCTTTGAATGTGAATATAGAGGGAAAGTAAAAGCCAAAAACAAAGGTGAACTTGGAATGTATTTTTTAAAAAGGCTTCGTCCAGAATTTTCAAGAGATCTGGAAGGAATGGTCCCAAACCAAATCTTTTTGGATTTATATAAAAATTTGCAGATCGGTGCCAAAATCATTTACAGACAAACTGGTTCCTAACCTAACTACCTCCTCCCGAAGAACCGGAACCACTACCGCTACCACTTCCGGAACCAGACCCGGATCCAGAACTGGAGTTTCCCCCACCGCTGTTTCCGGAACCGCGACCAGAAGAACTACTGTATCTTGTCGTAGAAGAGCTGCTAGTGGAAGGGACAGGACATTTGTCGTAACACATTTTATACATGGCTACACAAGCAATTGTTGTCGCAGTAGCATTGTCTAGTTGTGGTGCAACAGCCAAGGCACAGACATATTGTTCGCGAACACATCGATCTAGACACTCAGATCTTGTCTCAAAATTTTTTGAATTAGAACATCCGTAAAATCCCAATACAAATCCGAAACAAAGAAACCAAACTTTTAACATGCAACGGTTCATACGATTATGATCGCATCACTTCCGTTGTTCTCCAATGGAGGATGTCCGCAAATGTGGATACTACCTAAGAAACTCGCTTGCGCATCCAGGGACTAGTTGCAAAGTTAAGATAGAAATATGGACACTCGTAAGGTAAGAATTCTTTTTTTAGCATTTTATGTTCTATCGTTGATCGTGTGGATAGCTGAAGAAATTTTCACCTTAACAAACCCACCAGAATACTTTGATCGTTTTCGGGTCGTCATTGCGACAGTGGAATCCTTCATCGCTATTTCATCCTTTCTCGTGGTCTTTATTCTTTACAAAGAGTTAAAAGCAGAAGCGGTTGAAAATATACACGCCAAGTCTCAAATCCATGATCTAAAGCGTACCAATCGCATCTTAAAAAATCCAGAGATGGGTTTTTGGGCAGAAGCAAAGGCCCAGATGGAAGAATGGAAATTGTCAGATGCGGAAACTGAAATCGCAATCCTTCTGCTTCGTGGGTTTTCTCAAAAACAAATTGCTGCTGTTCGAAAAAAAAGCCTTCGCACGATCGAAAACCAAACGGCATCCATCTATGAAAAATCATCGATGCGGGGAAAATTGGAATTTATTTCTTATTTTCTGACTCCCCTGTTGCCTGAGGAAGAATAAACAAAAAACCTTGACCGTTCCCCTTTTCTTTGGTTTTTTATAGTTTGTTTTATGAAAAATCAGAAAATCCTTTTTACCTCTATTTTTCTATTGTTTTGCTCCTTACCCGTTTTGTCTCAAACCTCACTTGAGGAAAGGGACAAACAAAGGCAATCTGGTCTTGTTTCTGCCAACCAAAAGAAACAAGAGGAGATTTTACAAAAATTCAATGACTTCGTCAGTCGTGTTCAAAACAAATATCCCGGACTCAAAATCGCAAACTCTCCCATCGACTTAAAACAAGCAGAAGGGATTTCTGATCACAATGCAGCACCTGGTGCCAAAGAAAAAAAATCAAAATCACTTTCAGCCATTGCTGGAGATTCCTTTTTTTTACAACTAGAACCCTCCAACCAACCTTCCACTCGATCAACTACCAAGGTGAAAAAAGGAGAATCTGTAGAAGTGGTGATGGTCTTAAAACAAGATGTAACTGCTAAAACTGAAAAACCACATTGGGTTCTTGTAAGAACCAAATCAAAACAAGAAGGGTATATTACTCAAGACCTACTTTCTCCAACCAAACCTGCAGTTAAATCAAGAAATACAGATGGATTGTCTTTAGATTTATCTTCACTTTCGGGAAGAGTTACAGAAACACCTAACACAAATTATTCCAATTCAAAAAAGGGAAAAGATATGTGGGTGGAAGCAAGTTCTCTTAACATGAGGGGAGAACCAGATGTAAATGCTTACGTTGTGGCAAGATTACCCAAAGGTCAAAAAGTTAAAATTGAAACTTCCAGTAGTTCCGAAGAAACCATCGATGGTATCACTTCGCAATGGCACCAAGTATCATCTGCTTATGGCACCGGTTGGGTGTTTGGTGGTTATTTGAGTGCATCAGAAGTTGTTTCTTACGATGTCCAACCGGGTGAGATCTCTTACCCACAAGAAAACCCAGATGAATTAAAAAGTGGAGAAAAACGATATGTTCGATCCACAAGTCTAAGAATGAGAGATGAACCAAACGATTATGGTTCCGTTGTCACATCAATTCCAGGGGATGAAAAAATCAAAATCATAGATACCAAAAAAGAAATAGAAACCATTGGTGGAGTTAGATCCAGATGGATCTATATATCTTGGAATGATGAATGGGAAGGATGGGTTTTTGGAGGGTTTGTTTCCAAAGATCGTGGACCTCTTGTTGATAGTGATGATATATCTAAATACTTTCAAATCCCTGTGGACAATGATCGTTATGTATCTTCTAATTTTGGTACGAGAGTTGATCCAGTAACTGGAAAAGTTGGTGCTTTCCATTCAGGGATTGATTTACCTGCGTCTATTGGTACACCGATAAAAGCAGTTAGCGATGGAAAAGTTTGGAGAACCATTACAACTAGCGGTGGTTATGGGATGTTGACGATCCTTAGCCATAAAAACAATATTTTCACCTACTATGCCCACCAAAATGAACGCCAAGTAAAAGAAGGTGACAGTGTCCGATCTGGCGATATCATTGGTCAGGTAGGAAACACTGGCAAATCAACCGGCCCACATTTACATTTTGAAGTTAGGAAAGGACCTGACCAACAAGCTTTGGATCCAGATGCCTATTTACCCAAATGAAACATAAATTTTTTACTTTCAGCTTAGCCCTTCTATTCGTTTCTTTCGGATCTAGTTTTTCACAAGACAATCCACCTGAAACAACCACGATCACTCCAGTGGCACCTGACATGGTGCAGATTCTACTAAAGGGAAATCCAAAAGATTTTGAAACTGCCATCACAAACGGCGGTGACATCAATGCCAGTGACGAATCCGGAAAAACACTTCTTGTCCTAGCCGTTGAAAAAAACAAACCAAAACAATTTGAAACTCTACTGAATCAAGGTGCCGATTTAAACAGAAGAGATTTGTCAGGCAAAACATTATTACACTACGTTGTTACCTCGCGTTTCACAAACCAAATCAAAACCATTGTAGAAAAAGGTGCCGATCTAAATGCTTATGATGCAGATGGGAACACTGCCCTACATGTGGCCATACTTAAATCAAATCTTGCAGTACAAAAGTTACTAGTAGAAAGTAAGGCTGATGTAAATTTAAGAAACAATCCAAGAAAGTCCCCTCTTTACTTAGCTTTTGAAAAATCAAAACTGGATTCTATTACTTACCTTCTTCAAAATGGAGCTGATATCAATCTTCCTGACTTAACCGGAAGAACTCCCGTATTTGTTGCCATTGACCAAAGGAATATAAAATTATTAAATCTAAGTTTGGACTCCAATGGGAATCCTAACACGGAAGACACAAAGTCCATCAGCCCCATTGTTTTTGCGATTGAAAAAGGATTCACACAAGGTGTGGAAGTTCTTTTGAATCGAGGTGCAAATGTCAATGCAAAAACACCTGAAGGAGAATCTCTGCTTTTTTATTCCGTAGAAAAGAAAAACCTAACAGTCACTAACTTACTTTTAAAAAAAGGTTTGAATGTTGATTCCAAGAACTTAACTGGAAAAACTTTATTTGAAATCGCCTTACAAAAAAATGACACCAATCTTTTGAAACTTGTTTTAGATGCAGGTGCAAATCCAAATCAAACCCTCTCTTCTAACAAAATTCCACTCGAAGAATCTATTGAAACTTCCAAATGGGTAATTGCGGAAATATTAATCCAAAAAAATGCCGATGTTTTAACACCAAATTCATCAGGTTATTTGCCCATTCATTTGGCCTCTAGAAAGTCAGGCTTAAAAATTGTAGAAGAGTTACTTAAAAAAAATGTTCCTGTTGATGTTCAAAACCAAAGAACCGGAGAAACTTCCCTTTCTTTAGCTTTAGAAAACAAACAGCTACCTATCACAAAATTCCTTTTATCAAAAAAAGCAGACCCAAACCATAAACAAAAAGACGGTTCCAGTCTAGTTTTTTCAACCATTGAAAGAAAAGATGCGGAAGGATTCAAACTTTTGGTATCCGCTGGTGCCAATCTCCAATCACTCAATGAAGAAGGCGAAAATTTAATCACTACCGTTTGTAAGTTGGACATTGAAAAAAAGGATCAAAAATTTTCTGACGAAACAATCAAGTTATTGATCAGTAAAGGTGTGAACCCCAATACTAAAAACAAACGAGGGTTAAGTGCTCTTCACGTTGCGCTCAACCGAAATCGAATCGAAACAATGTCCCAACTCATTACATTAGGTGCAGATCCCAACCTAACAGATAATAACGGACTGACCGTATTACATAAGGCCATTCAAAAATTCTTATCTTCCAAAGATAATAACCAAACAGAAAACTATAAGAAACTAGTACTATTCCTAGTAGAAAGAAGAGCGAACTTAAACCAACAAGATAAATTAGGGAAAACTATACTTTCCGAACTAGCACTCCAGTTTGATCCTGGTAAAAGTGATTCCATTTTGGAATTGGCGAGGGTCTTCGTTTTAAATGGCGGAGATTCTAAACTAGAAGATAAATTGGGAAAGTCTCCTCTGGAATATGCGGAGGATAAAAAAATACCTGAACTGATTGAGATTTACCGCGGCCTTTAATGTCCATTCCTAAAAAAGACAATCGAATCAACATCTTTGACTTCGTGAATACTGTCCCTACAAAGACATTCAAACGAGGAGAAATCATTGTAAGAGAAGGAGAACCGTCCAACGAAAAGATGTATTTCATCTTAAGTGGTTCTCTTTCTGTTGGAATGGGTGCACCAGACCAAGGAAATTTTCATGAAGTAAGAAAACTTTCCACTGGCGAATTTTTCGGAGAGATCGCATTAATCTCAAGCCATCCAAGGGCGATGACAGTTTTTATTGATTCAGACAGAGCTCAACTCGGAATCCTTGATAAACAGAACTTAACTCGCATTGCAAATTCAAACCCAATGTTTGTATATGCTTTGCTACAAACATACGTTGAACGTTTAATTGAAGCAGAACAAAGATTAAAAGATCTAACGGAGTCAAGTGATGGGACTTAAAGAATCTCTCGCAAAACTAAGTATGATCAATATAAAACGTGGGGAGGTTCTCTTTAAAGAGGGAGTTCCTTCGAACGGTGCCATGTTCTTTTTGTTTGAAGGACAGTTGGATATTTATAAACAAATTGAAGGCAAACATATAAAACTAAGAAGTATCCTACCGGGTGAATTCTTTGGTGAAATGGCTATTATCAATAATAGTCCGAGAGCTGCATCAATTGTTGTTGTTTCAGAAGCTGCAAAATTAGGAATCATCAACCGAACCACCTTTGTTCAGATGAGCCAAGAAAGTCCTGAATTTTTATTTTTATTACTCAAAAAAGTAATCGAACGATTGTATGAAACCGATGGAAAAATCAGGGCCATCAAACGGAAACAAGACGAAGATTCGATGATTGCAAAAGTAATTCCAGCGTCTGGTACAAACTCAGATGATAACGAAGGAAGCCAACCGGAACCGTTCTCAGACGATATTGCTCCTATTGGGGAATGATTAATTCTGTTTTTTACGTTTAATCTTAAATAGTTCCGGCGAAATTTGAATTTCAGGAACTACCCAATGCCGATCCTCGGCAACCAGTTCTTGAATAACTTCTGCAATTTGTCCTGGCAATAAATAAGATTTCGGATCTTCATCCGGTTCAAAATTTAAGTGATTATAAAAATCGGTTTTTGTGATATCAGGTATAACCAGATGAACCTTCACACCAAACTTACGTAATTCGGAAAAAAGCTCCCTTGCATAATGATGAATCCCTGCTTTGAGAGAAGCATATACGTTCCCCCAAGGTGAAATTTCTTTTCCTGCCACAGAACCAATAAAAACAATTCGTCCATGGTTTTGTTTCAAAAATCGTGTTAGTTGACTTGTAAGTAGCATGGGAGCTGTTACATGAACATTAACCATCTCGCGAATTTTTTCAGAAGACAATTCTTCAACTGGGGCAAAATATGCAAGACCAGCAGAGTGAACCAACAAATTGATTTCATTTTTTTTGAGAATATGAACCAAAAGTTGATCTATATCTTTTGCTTTCGAAAGATCACATGAAAGCAGATGAAATGATTCATTTTTATAATTGCATTGTTCTGGATTTCGGCAAACTCCATAAACAAAATATCCCATACCAACTAACATCTGAGAAATGGCAAGTCCGATCCCTCGAGATGCCCCTGTAACCAAGGCTATTTTGGAAACAGTCACAGACTCTCCATAAAATCCCAAACAAGTTTGGAACCATCAATGACTTTTGTTGTTTTTCCCTGATTGATAAAAGGAATCATTGGTGTTTCTCCTGGCCAACTATGCCCAAGGCCATTTAATTGAATCAATCCAACTTTTTTATCTTCTGTACAACTTTCATATCTAAAAAAATCAATTTTTATTTCGCTAAGATCTTCTTTGAAAGTTTCTGATTTTTTGTTAACTGAGTCAGAACATTGGTTCCACTCTTTCCATCGCAATATAGAATCATCAACGGATAAAATTTCTCCACCATCTCTCACATAACCACCACTATATGGAACAAGTGGATCTTCAGTCCCAGCAATAATGCCTACTGATACAGGGTTTGTTTTTAGTGCAGCTTTTCGTTTGAGTGTGAAAACTGAAATTTGGGCCGCCACACTTACAACTCCTTTCCATAAGTTTGGTTTCTCAACGGCAAGACGTTGGGCCATAAAGCCACCATTGGAATGCCCCACCAAAAATACTTTTTTTGGATCAACAGAACCCTCAGCAATCATTCGTTTTACGATTGATTCGATAAAAACTATATCGTTGATCTGATCTTCATCCGCAGGGGTATTCCCCCTTCCATCAGCCCAACTTCTTTTGTAACCATCAGGAAACACAACGACAAACCCTTTAGAATCGGAAAGAATATCTAACTTAGTTTGTCTGATCATACTTGATCCTGACCCATATCTTCCATGCAACGCAACTAACAATGGTATCGGCGACCCATTCCAGTTTTTAGGATAATGAACTATATAGGTTCTTTTTTTATCTTGGATATCAAATGAATCTATTTTTTCATTGGGTGTTAGTCTTCGAATCAATCCAAAACAAGAAACCAATAAAAAGCTAGATATAATAACTAAATATAGACTTTTCATATTTCTTTTATCTCCAACTTAGTAGCATCAATCAATTGTTCTTTATAAATTCGATTCGGCCAATGTGTGATCATTAGTAAAATAACAGGAATCCCTCTCCACTGATCCATACCCATATCATACACGGACTCATTTACAAAAACACCTAGATTCGTATAACGAAACGTAAGCGTATGTTCGGTTCTAATATGTGAAGGGACAAGTCCCCCAGATAAAAATGTTAAAACAAAATTCAGTCGATGGATTAATAAATATCGATATACCGGATCTTTTTTTTGCAAAATCACTTCTAACTCTAAATTTGAGTTTTGGTCTTGAAGAAAGCCTGATTTGAGTAAGGTATCTTGAATCTGTTTTTGTTCCTGTTCATAACGATAAAATCCAGTAAAAACAAACCTTACTTTTTCTTTTGGTATCGAATAAAGTTTACGTTCTTTGGAAGTAACAATATCAGGAAATGCGGCACAATTTAAAAACAAAAGAAGCCAAAAGAGCGAAAGTAACTTTAAAAATTGAGATTTACAGTTCATCCTGAGCATCTCCTAAAAATTTTGATACCTTTTCTGCAAGGATTGTCTTCCATTCATTCCGATCATCACCCCACATCAGTAGAAGAGAAACCCAACCAAACACTCGATAAGACTCCATCGGGTACCGGTATTCCTTTTCTAATTTCCCTTTTTTACTTAGGCGAAAAACCAAATAATCATCATCTCTATCGATATCTGGAATAACAAAAACAGTACTAATCGCAAGGAAACGATTCAGCAAATAAGCACCAAACCTTATTGGATCTCTCTCCGGTAAATAGGAAACAGGCTCCGTTGATTCCCCTAGAAAAAATTTAAATCTGGGACTGGACTCCAAAATGATTTGCAGATGTGCATCTGCCTTGGTTTGGTTTTGGTACTGAACAGCTGTAAATTTTCCAGAGGATTGTAAAGCAGAAAGAATGTAAGAAATTCTGCGTCGGTCAGCCTCATCATCCCAACCTATTAATTCGTAACTTAATGATTTATCTTTGATATGTTTTGAAAAATCCAACTTAGGTCTTTCGGAAGAATAAAAAACAGAACAAAACTCAAAAACAAAAGGAAAAAAAATTACAAGCAATATAAATGATTTTTTTCTCAAACTAAGTTCCTATCCTCATTTCAATTCAAATTTTCGCATATCATATTCGTTTCCATTTAACAAAATCGAAATCGTTTGGGTTCCAGGATAATACACTCGAGTGGTAATGGGTGCAAATGAATGTTTTTTGGTTATCTCTATGGTTTCAGATGGCAACAACATTCGTTCACCTAACTGAAATACTTTAAATCCATGTTTTCCATTAGATAACCGGAACCCAATTTTATATTCTAGTCTCAATTTCGTTTTATCTTTTGAATTTTGACTCAAATGAATTTTAAATTCAAGTGCATTTCCAACTTTAACTTCCTTCTGTGACAGTGAAAATTTAAATTTTTCTGGTTTCCATTTTGTGTTATATGAAAAGAAACCCAAGGCTTTGGTATTTCCTTTTTTAAGAAGTGTACGGAGGGAATGTTTTAAGGTTTTGTCTAACTCAGGTGTTTTGCCAAACTTATGTATACAGAATTCTAATACTAATTCCGGATTTAACTTTGATATATCGTTTAAATGATTTGCAACACTCCGACGGACAATTTCGTTCTGATCATCCCAAAGAGATTCTAGTATCGACAAATGAATTTCTGGATTTTTTTTGATTTCCGGAATTCCAATTCCCCAAGGTAACATCGGGCGGCTCCCTTCACTGGCCAACCTCCGAACCATTGGCTCCTTGTGTTTCGACCAAAGAAACATCTGTTTTAAAGTTCTATCAAAGTGTTGTTTATAAAAAAAACGAATCGCAAATTCAGAACTGGAAAACACAGTAATTTTTTCAAAAGCTTTCATTGATGATTCGAAATCACTTAACCCAGATTTGGTGACAATATCGTTTAAAAAAATATATGGAAAATTAAAATCAGAAATCCCTTGGTTACGAAGTGAATCAATTAAAGTAACAAGATTAGGATAAATATTTGCGATTGGACCCTGCCAATTTTGAACCACTACTTCGGCAAGTCTGTTGATTCTTTCTTTTAATTCCATCTCCTTCCAGGGAGAAGAAAACACCTGTTTCTGAAATTCCAAAGGTTTTATATTGGAATCAACTGCGTTCAGGTGGTTTCCCAAATTCAAAACCCAATCACGGGAATACATATCTTTCAAAGGGTCCATAGAAACTAGTACGAATCTACATTTGCCTATCGTAATTGGAATCGAAAAAGCAAACTTGATCTAATTTACGAAATACAAATATCTGTTAAAATTCTCCATTTTTTCGGGCCAAGGCCTGACCCATGCCCCCTTTCTGCGAATACACGAAGAGCGCATACGAATAAATCCAGGAATTAAGAATTAGAATTTAAGTCTTCTTCGGCAATTGGCAACCAAACAACAAAACAAGCTCCGTTTGGCACATCCTCTAATTCAATTTTTCCACCTGTTTGTAATACAATTTTCTTACAAATATCAAGACCTAAACCCATCCCTTCTCCGTCTGGTTTTGTGGTAAAAAACGGATCAAAAATCTTATCTTTGATTTTGTCAGGAATCCCCGTACCAGAATCAATGATCGAAACTTTGATCCATGGTTCAATCGATTGAATTCTGATTTCTAGTGTTCCTGCATAACTCATAGCTTGTAATGCGTTGTTCAATAGATTGATCCAAACTTGATTGAGTTTATCTCTATTTCCTTTACATTTTTTGTTAGTTAAATAAGACTTAACTATATTAACTTTACTTAGGTTGTAATGATAAAGAGACAGTATGGTTTCTATTTCAAAAATTACATCAACAACTGTGTTCCCACTCAAAATATCTTTATCTGTAACCAAATAACTTTTGAGTGCACGAATCACATGTGTCGCTTTTTCTGATGCAACTGAGATGATTTGATTCGAACGATAAGCTGCAGCCATCGTTGCAACAGTTTCAAGGATGGTAAGCGAGTTTTCGCTTTCTAAGATTTGGGAGAGTTCATCACCCAATCGATAAGCTCCCGTTTCAACGACAAGTTGCATATGTTTTCCATATAAATCCATCTTTAACGTTGATGAATATTTTGAAGCAAGATCCTTTTTGATTAATCTTTCCGTTTTTCCTTCAAGGAAAGTTTGGTTTTTGATACTTTCTTCTAACACTTTATTAAATCGAATAGAATCCTCTTTACTAAATCCAAGAATGGTTTCGACGATTTTATTAATTTTATTATTTAGAAAATCTGCAAGAGATTGATTGGAAGAAACAATGGCTCCCAATGGTGTATTTAACTCATGGGCCATACCAGCAGCAAGTTGTCCGAGCACTGCTAATTTTTCAGAAGAAAGAAGTCGATCTTGGGCTTCTGTAAGCTCTTTTAAAGTATTCAACACACTTTGATTCAATACTTGTAAATATTCATTAGAATTTTTTAATTCTTCTGTTCGAACTTCAACCTGTTTCTTTAAGTTTTCAGAATATTGTTTTTCCAAACGACGCCATTGCACCAACCAAACAACTATAAAAATAGAAACAACTGCTCCAAAAGAATAATAAATCCAATCGTAATTTGTTTGAGGATTGGGATCATAAATAAAACCCCGTAGATTCATATTTTTAGGAAGCATTCCGAGGTCTGCATACACATCATTGATGTGTTTCCAACGTCCTGGATTCATATAACCCATCTCCACAAGCACAGGTTGGATTAATGGAGTCATTTGTTTTGCTTCAAATAACAGTCGCTCCTTCGAATTTCTTTTAGAGTATTTTTCATAAATCAAATCTACAATTTCTTCTTGATGGTTCATTGCATATTGCCAACCACGTAGACTTGCTTCTCGAAATGCTTTTACTCGATCGGGATGTTCCCGAACCTCAACTTCACTTGTAAAAAAATTATCACCATAAAAATCAATTCCAGCTACACGAGGTGAATATTCTACAAAAGAAAAACCTGCTTTTTTAAAATCATAAGCTTGAGTTGTGGCATATCCTGAATAGGCATCCACTTTACCTAAGATCAAATCATTTGGATCAAATTTATGCTCTATGAGCTGCAAATCTTTTAATTCTATACCTTCTTTTTTGAGATAAGCAACTATTTCATCCATCCGAGGAGTTAACATCACTCGTTTGCCAGCTAAGTCATGAATACTTTGAATATTTGATGTTTTTTTAAAAAACAAAACAGAAGGTGAATGTTGAAAAATGACTGCAAGAACAACCACAGGTTTTCCTGCGTATCTTTCTTGGATAAGTTCATTACTCCCTACACCATAATGACCGGGAGATTGGATTACTTTTTCGTGAATACCTTTGATTCCAATCGTACTTTCAAAAATCTCAACATCAAGTCCAAGATCTTTGTAATATCCTTTTTCAAGTGCAGCATAGTATCCAGCGAATTGAAATTGATGAAACCATTTCAGATGAAGGGTTACTTTCTCTGTTCCAAAAATTGGGGAACAAAATATAAACGTAACACAAACAGAGAACACATAGTAACATCTTTTAGAGACAGTGCCCCAGCCCATCATCTGTTTTTTATATAGATTATTGATACCAAATCAATAATTAAAATAAAAAATTAGCTTTTAATTTTACTTTTAACTTTATTTATCCAATCTAAATTTAGTTTTGTTTGTTTTTCCGCATACTCAAGGGTCAAAGACCAATACTCCAAGTCTGGATGTTTTTCCCAATCTGTATCCAGTTCCTTTTGAAAGTTTTTTAATAGTTTTAAATCTTCCTTTTGTTTGTGAACTTCTTCTTCTAACTGTTGGGTTAATAATTTTGGATTCATATGCCTTCCAAAAAAAACTTTAAATAACAATTCGTTTCTTTTGTTTGTTTGGATCGGAGATTCGTCCATCCAACGTCGGAATGCCTCAAGTCCAGGACGAGTGATTTTATAAACTTTTTTCTTTTTCCCGTTGTTATCCGTTTTTTCCCATTCTCGAATCAATCCTTCTTCTTCTAACTTTGCCAAAGTGGGATAAATTTGTCCGAAACTTTCGCTCCAGAAAAAACTAATTGTGGACTCAATGTATTTTCGGATTTCATATCCATTCATTTCACATTGAGAAAGGATACCTAACAATGCATACTGTGTTTTGCTTTCTCGTTTCATTAGCTTATTTTAAATCATTAATGAAATGATAGTATGTTGAAACAACTTCTTCCGGGGACTCAATTTGTGGCCAATGTCCTATCTTTTCAGATAAAAAATAAATAGGCCTAGAAGGAAAAACTTTGGAAAAACGATCTGACATATTTAATCCTGAATTTGGATCCGCTGGACCACATATATAACAAAATGGGATCTGGGTAAACAACATAGCGTTTGTCCAACGTTTTTGATAATGAACTTTTTCAAACACCAGTCGGCCAATGAGATAAGCTATCGTTTTTCCTTCTTTATAGTTTAAAACTTCCCAAAAGATATCTAACCAATTTTTGTTTGGTTGGGTAGTAGGTCCGAAAACACGAAAAAGTGATGCCTCTACAGATTTACGACTCATTGCCTTACTGATTAATTTTCCAATGAAGTTTGGAGTTTGAGATAAAAACCTTTGGATTAGTCTTGGTTTGTAAACATCGGAGAAAAGACCTCCATTCATAAACGCGATCGAACGGATCTTAAATTTATTTTTTTCAAGTGAAGATAACATTTCTTGCACAACACTAACAGCTAAATCGTGGGCTAAAATATCTGCCTCAATGATTCCTAAATGGTTTGCAACTTCATTTACAATTTCTGCATATTCCTCAAACGTATAACGATGATTTTGTGGTTTATCAGAAAATCCCATACCTAAAAAATCCAAAAGAATGATCTTTCTATCTTTGGATATTTTTGGAATGACTAAACTCCAATCATAACAATTGAAAGGATAACCGTGTAAAAGAAATAAATTCCTTCCTTCTCCAATCGTTCGATAGTATATAGAATGACCTTTAAAATTTAAATATTGTCCATTAGATTCAAATTCATTTAGGTCTTTATGAAATAGTTTCATACTATTTACCTTGTTTGGCAAAAGATTCAACATCTTTGGTCCATTTCAAAAAGTCAGATTGTTTCCTAGTTCTCACCTGACCAAAAATTGTTACTTTAACAGGTGAAACTCCACAAAACTCCAAAGTTCCAAACTTCAACAATTGGACACCTGGAGATTTATTAAACCATTTGTAATACCAACTAGGAGCATCCATCGTTACAAAGATACGAGCAGTTTTACCTAACAAAAGTTTTTCGGGAAGTGGCGAGTTTTTTCGGTATTTAAATGAGAATCCCGGTAAAAACACTCGGTCAATCCATGCCTTTAGAACTGCTGGCATACTGGCCCACCAACTAGGAAAAACAAATACCAAATGGTTTGCATCTGTTATTAATTTTTGACTTCGGATTAAATCTGGTTCGAGCGTCTGAGAGGAATCTTTTTTATGGCCCATGTATAAATTATAATCAAAATTTAATTCGGCCAATTTTAGATAATTCACTGTGTGGCCCGATTGTTTTGCTGAATTTACATAAGTCTCCGCTAAATGAGCACAAAGTGAATTTGGATTCGGATGACCAAGAATAACAAGTATATTCCGTTGGTTGGTTTGCATGGGGCCTCATATCTAATAGATATATTTTTAAGCTATATCTATTAGATATGAATAGTCAATCAAATAATTGAAATATTTTTTATTGTTCTGCGCAGTAAAATTTCAAATCACTAGTACAAGCTACATTCAAATTATTGAGTAACGCTACATTATTGCTACTAGAAGTCCCGACAATTCCGTTGCCAGAGCTTGAATTTGTCCAATTGGAACAATTGTTTGGATCTGATTGCCAGGAAGTTCCCAATCCAGTCCAAGTGGTAACTCCAGGAGATTCAATTCCATTCACAATTGGAAGGGTAAACAATGAAACTGCATTCGTAGTCCCGACCGGCGTTATATTGTCGCTTTGAACATAAGATGCGAATGGTTTTAGAACCCAATCGACTTGACCATCGCCAACATCTCCCGTAATAGTTGCCCTTCGAATTCCCGAATCTGTACCAAGCATTGCCTTACATTGAGATCCAACAGGGCATTTAGGATCGGAAGAACATGTGGAATCTGCTCCAGAAATACCACCTAAATTTCCTTTGGTGAGAGTTGAATTCACAAATAACCTTTTATCGTTATCAAAAATCTGCATTGAGATAAATCTTTCTTGAAGTCTTAAAGAAGTATCCGCTGAAGTCGGCACCAGCCGAATTAAAAAATCCCTAGTCCCATTTAATAATGTATCGTTTACAGCTGTTACAGTAATTATCTTTTCCGAATTCCAATCATTGGGTGTCCAAATAATTGTAGTTGGACTGACTGTGGCATAAGAAGGGTTTGAAACGACTATGTTGACATTCACATTTTCTTTTGGCTCAGACCCAAAATTTAATTTATAAGTTAACGAAGAACCAAGGACAGCATTCCCACCATGTTCAGAGAGACGACCTGTTGTCGCACTAAGCAATAGGCCAAAATTATCTTTAATTGTGATACCTGGAAAACATAGGTTTTTCTGTTCACCCGAAACTGCCATCACCAAAAATGTCATGGCATAGGATTTTGATTCTGGGTCACAGGGATTATTATAAAGATTTTTGCTACAAGAAAGGAAAAGAAGACCAAATAGAAGAACTCTAAAAAACATGAAATATCAATCTCTTATTTCTACCAAATCTCGAAATAAATAATTCCAAGCAATGAAAAATAAGAATTATATTCGCCAAACGAAAATTATATGCAGATTTTGGATTTCAAAGCTTTACGATAAATTAGAAAATTACTTTTTCAATCAATGTTATGTCATCATTTAAAGCAAAACTTGAAACGTTCAAATTACGCAAAGCGGTCTTTTTTTCAATTTTTTAGTTGGAAAATAATTTAAATTTTAATACTCCACACAAAGTAAATTTGCTTGGTTACTACAAGAATAATTTCCACCAAAAAGTGTATTATCGGTATATTGCGTTCTGAAAACATAGCCGGTGTTCATTACAGTAATATCAGACCAATTAATACAATGATTCGCACCGATCACCCAGCCAGAAAAACTTCCAAGCCATACTCCAGAAGAAACTGAGTCAATCACATTCGAAAATGGTATTTGTAGTAGGGATGTAGAATTTGTATTGGAAACAAACGTGGTTCCATCTGGCATATAATAATGTGTGTTGGGATGTAATACCCAATCGATTTGTCCATCACCAATATTTGCAGTAACGGATGCAACCCGCATAACTGCATTTAAAATCATTGCCTTACAAATTGAACCATTGGGACATTTGGCATCGGAAGCACAAATGGCATCGGCTCCAGAAATACCACCAAATTCCCCTCCTCGATATGCACTTGCAGATAGGAACAATCGTTTTTCATTATCAAAAATTTGTACATCGACTGTATTCGGATTTAGATCTAAGTTTTTATCTTCCGAATTAGGAACAAATATAAGCCGGAATTGCCTAGTTCCATTTAGAATTGAATCATTAACTCCCGTTACGATCACATTCTGAGGTATAGACCAATTACTTGAATCAAAGTTAAGAGACGTGGGAAAAACGGTTCCATAGGAAGGATTTGATACCACAACCTGAACACTAACGTTAGCCCCTGGCCTTTCCTTCAATTGAACAGAAAAAGCAGCGGAACTACCGATTACCAAACTACCGCCTCCCTCAGAAACACTACCATACTTAGGGTTCAAAGAAATTACAGAAGGATTGAAATCGATCATCCCAGTAGAACAATAACTTTTTGTTTCACCTAACAAATTGAAAACAAAAACAGATTCCAAGTAGGAATCAGATTTGATATCACATGCATTGTTAAATGATTTTTCACGACAGGAAAAAAAGAATAATAAAATAACGATAAATCGAAACATAGAAAATTGAATAAGATTCAAACGATACAAAATTCACAAAAGGAATAATGTACGCAATTAATATTCAAAATCTATAATTTATTACCTATGGGTTATCGTATTCCCTAGACTAACAGATATCAGCCCATCATAGATAAAGAAAAACATTACATTTAATTTTCTTCTTAGAAAAAAGGTCTACTTGGTTTTTAAACCAGCAAGGCCAATACGATCAGTATCTGCATCCTTCAACAAACTTTTTAAATCATCAGGAATGGGCATAGATGCAAAAATTGGCACAGAAACTCCACCCGTATTCCCAACCGGAATTCGATTGAATAAACTACCGATCCAACCGAATAAAACTCGAATCATTTGACCGAAAATTTCCTTTCCATCCAAAGTTCTAATCCCAAACACCAACATTCTAAAGTGAATTCCTGTATGTGAGATTGGATGGTATTGGCCAATGACATGGGCTCTTTCTAAAAAATACCAAGCTTGCACTAAGTTTTTTTCCTTCAAGGATACGTGGTAGTTTTCTAATTCTTTCCGATAGGCTTTTCTAAAATCTTCAGGCATTTTAAAATTCATTTTGGTCAACCTACTCACAAATAGTCTATCTTGAAAATCGACAATTCAAAAGATTCCAAGATTTGTTCATATTACTTCAAGTAAGAATAAAATCCTTGTATAAAAGGGCTAAGATGAGAATATTTTTAATTCAAAATGTGGATTTTTTTTTAACTCAGAAGGGCTCAAACCAAATGATCTACGTAACACACGATTAAAATGTGGCTGATCAAAAAATCCACCTTCATATGCAGCACTCATCAAATCTTTTTGATTGATAAGAATGAAAATAGCTTTCTGCATTTTTTTCCACAACTTATAACTTGAAAATGTAATTCCAGTTTCACTCCGAAACAAATGTCGAAATCGACTGGGAGAAAGGTTTGTTATTTTAGAAATTTGTTTTAAAGTGAGTTGGTCTAATTCATCTTTTTGTATGAACGACAAACTATCTTTAATTCGATTGTCAATATTTCTTTGGGTTTCTAAAATAAACTTATCTTTGAGTAATTGAAGGATTCTATTTTTTGCTTCACCTTGATTTGATTTTAGTTCTGTTTCTAAAAACAAAATATCTGAATTAGAAATAATATCCTTTAAATCAAATGCAGGATTACCTTCTTTATGTATAAAACCTGTATGAAAAGACACAGCAAATAACAAAGGATCGATCAATAAAATAATAAAACGATCGTTCCCAAAAGTTGTTTCATGACTCACTCCCGAAGGGACCAAAGCTGCTTGTGAATAAAAATCTTTACCATTTTTCCCTTTCAGTAAGAAGGGTTTGTCTAAAGAAAAACAAAACTGATGATAAAAGTGGCTGTGACGTTTGGTGGCAAAGGATACTCCCGTATATGCGGCCATTTCTTTCCAAATATAAAAGCCTGACTTCTCCTTTGTTTCCATAGCGATTCAATCTGACGAATTCGTTTTTAATGAATTGATAAACTGGTCCATTAGATTTTTTACTGATTGTTTCGTTTGTAAGTCAGTAATTTCTCCATCGATAGAAACCTTTCCTTTCACTCCAGAAATCAACAAATTGGTTTTTTCCGATAACTTAGCACCGATTGTTTTTAAGACCAATAGTAAAGATTCATGTGCCTTTTCACCAACAGATGCTGCGGTGATGAGTGCCACAGGTTTATCTGTAAACACAATAGAAGAAACTGCCCATTCAATTGCATTTTTCAAAACTCCAGGAATGCTAAATACATACTCGGGAGAACATATTAAAATCCCATCAGCTTTCTCTACTTCCTTTAAAAAAGTTTTCACTATCTCAGGAGTTTCTTCATCAGAGATTCCAGAAGCAAAAAACGGAAAATTGGCGATCTCATCATACATCATAATTTCACAATCATCTGCAAAATTTTGTTTTAAAGTATTCAGAATCTTTTTATTATAAGAAGAGGAACTAATTCCTCCTGAAATTGCTAGAACTTTGGGTTTTGAATTTGGCATAACTGATTAAATTGAAATTCCCATAATTTTTTTAGTTCCATCCATCTCTTTGGTATAAGAAAATAATTTTAAGATAGAAAACTTTTCATATCCATTGTCTTCCGTTTGGTATTCCCAAAGCCAACCCCACAAACTTCCTCTTTTTACATAACCTCTTTCTATCTCTGTTTTTTCTTGATACAAAGCACCAAGCAAAACATAGGTGGAGTATTGGTTGTCTGATTTAGTTTTATTATGATAGTAACCAAGCCCCGCAAGGACCAATTCGGTATTTTCTTCTTCTGAGTCAAAAAGGTAATATAGAAATGGCCCATACAATCGAGACTTTTCTTTGTTTGCATCTGCAGTTCTTACGATCGGAAAAAAATTATAAGTAGTTCGGTAAGACCTATCGTCATAACCTAACCATAACAAAGTGATTCTATTAATTTCTGACTTTCCTTTGTCAAAACCCCACAACAAACTACCAACACTTCGGAACTGATAACTCACTTCTGTATTTTCCGATTCAATTAAATATAAAAAATTATAATAATGGCCTTTTCGATCCCATTTTAGATAATTTAAAAAAGTAAAAGTCGAAAATCCATCTTCGTGCCAATCATTAAATGACAAAGGAATTATTGAAAAACTAGATTTTGTTTTATAAAATGGAAAAATTAAAAGATGAGAAAGTTTTTCATCCTTCTCTAAAGGAATTACCGGTTTGGTTTTTGCATTAGTGCCATAGTCTCGTTCTTTGTACCATTCCCAATCTATAAACCAAAATAAATTGGTTCTACTTCCCCCATTGTTTGTATTTCTATAAAAAAATGGAGTCACCCAAAAAGTTTTTTCTTTTTCATTAAGATGAGAATTTTTTTCTTCATAAGAAATCCATAAGGGCCAAAACAAAAATCGAATATCAGGATCAGTAGAAGTTTTTGTTTTCCGATAAGATGAAAACAATGTAAACGTATCACTATGTTGGTGTTTATCGGTTCCATAGTTCCGATGAACATAAAACGGCAAAACTCTATGTCCAGAATCAATGTCTGATTCATAAATATTCACAAAAGGCCAAAAATAGAATCTTTCTTTACGATTATTTTCTCTAAGGTCTTCCGTTAAATAGAAATTCAAAAGATAAGCACGGAATTCTGAATCTTTGTCTTTTTGTTTACCATATAGTGGAAATAGTATCTTGTACTCTAGGTCATCCGATTGGTAACTAAACCAAATGGGAAAAAAAGGTGGCAATAAAACCACATTATCTTTTGAAGCTTCATCCCAAGTAAACCAGGCAAGTGGCAACAAACGAATGTGTCTTTTGGTATCTGCCTTTTCATAAGAAAAAATTCCAAAAAGTAACTGGTATCCAAAAAAGCTATCACTATTGTCTCGATTAAATTCTCTTTTTTTAACTACCTTGGGCTCGTTTGAATCAATAGAATTTGTTTTATTTATTTGGTTACTACTATTCAGAACTTTGGTTCTCTGTGAATATCCAACCAAATTATATAAAATTCCAAAGTCAAAATCAACATACAAATTCCCTTCGTTTGTTGCAACATTTACATTGGCTGAATTTGTTTTCGTATACCATAATAAATTAATGTGATAATCTTCTTCCTCATCGGCATAATTAAGATACACAGGAAAAATAAAATCAAACTCCTTTCCTGGTTTTCTATATCGTCCAAAAATAGGGAAGGCTACAAATAGACTTTCTTCTTTGGCTTTATTGTTAGAATAGTAGACTGGTCCCATCCAATATTCATTTTCATTTGACCTTTGGTTTTGATAATAAAGAAGGATCGGCACAAACAAATAATTGTTTTTGGAGTAATATACCAAAGGGAAAAAGGAAAACTTATGAAATCCTTGGTTCTCGTTGATTTCAAAGTGCAAAAAAGTTAACAAGCGGGAATAATAGTTTTTATTTTCTCCCGCAGTTCCTCGATTATGATAGTATAACAAAGGAAGAACGGGAAATCCCAATTTACTATTTGTTTCATTAGAACTAGAAAAGAAAAACGGAATTGTTGTTAAATAAGATTCCTTTGTGTCTTTACCCCAAAAAACAAATGGGTAAAAGGATTGATCGACTGCATCTCTCTCTTTCGTTACGTTTACATTTAAAATTCGTTTGTATTCCCGGTTATCGGATTTACTTTGAATATGATAAAAAAAAGGAAATATAGATTTTGTTTTTGCTTTTGGATAATCATAATAACGATAGAATCCCAAAGCCCGCACTGAGTAGTGGTTTGTCCAATTTTCTACGTCATAGAAAATGTTACTCGCAGTAAACTTAGCACTTCTTTCACTCCCATACACTTTGATTTCCTTTTCTGATTCTAAGTCAGACCAAGTTTTAGGGAAAATTCCAAGTGGGAAGGTAATAAAAAGAAAAACTAAAACATATTGATTAAATTTGAAAATCATTCCAGCAAGAACACCTTTAACAATTGGATCATTGTAATCGTTCTTGCTTTTATGCAAGAAATTACTTTGTTACTTTCGATGGATCTTTGATCGGCAAATTTATCAACTTTTTAGTTTTCTTGGGAATATGTTCGATGATCTCAGCCCCTTTCGGAATTTTGGAAGTTGGATTCATTTGAGAGTATTTATAATTTATCTCTGATAACAAAATGGGTTTGGAAGATGGATACATTTGACCAATTTGTTTTTTCCCTTCGCGGTCATACAAAGGAATTACTGATTTAGAAATAGAACGATAAGGAAGATAAGTAGAAACTTTGACCAAACGTCCCTCTTTATCATATTGATAATCATTAAAACCTAATACGATTTCTTCCTTGGAGACAATGATACCTTCCATCACATCTTCTGTAAATTCATAGGTTCCTTTTCCCATTCCGAAGATAAAGGCAGTACCTGTAAAAGCTACGAAAACAATTCCCAAAGCAGCTAAAGCAACCACACTGGAGGTAGCGTAAACAGGCATATAAACAGGAGACCTTTCATTAGCTCTTCGAATATCATACTCACTCCTCAAGGTCTGCCTAATCGAAAGATGTTTCGAAACATTAATCGCATAGTATACTGGATAGTAGAAATATTCTTCTGGTTGCAAATCCATATCTTTGGAATCGACAAGGATGGCAATACTCCTCACGATTCGACTGTTGTCTTTATCTCGAAGAATCCCGTAATAAATTTTGCCATGAGAATTAGGTCTTTCAATTGAATCAGAAACAATAGGCAAAAGGGATTCTGAAAATTCTAATTTTTCGACAAACTCCGCAGGCATCAAAGTCGCATTTAGATTTTCTTTTGGAATATAAACCGTCTGCGTTGAACAAGAAAAATACGACAAAAGCAAAACAAATGTAAAACTATTGAATAAGGTTGATTTCATTTTTAGATTCAATGAATATAAAAAATAATTCAACAATCTGTAACAATCAATTTTTTAACGTTAATATTTGTAAGTCTCAACCACCGTTTGTAAATGTTCTCCGGTCACTTCAATATCTTTGGCAGTTTCTAGAAGGACCAATGAATTATCAGCAATTACCTGTGTACCTGTCGCAATGGTTTCAATTGATTTGGAAATTTCTTCTACAGCTATTTTTTCTTGCGAAGCTGCATTTAAAATCTGAAGTGAGTTTTCATTGATTTTATGAACAGACTCTACAATTCGATTGGTATCAGTAGTTTGTTTCTCCTGGGCAGAACTAACTAGTTTTGCAGTTTCCTGAATCTTTGAGATATTAGCGAGTAATTCGCGAAAACTCTCTTCTGTGTTCATCATCAGTCCGACACTTGTTTTGATTGCATTTTTTGTGTCAGTAGTCAATGACTGAATGTTTCTTGTATTATGTGCTGTTTGTTCAGCAAGTTTTCCGATCTCCTGGGCCACAACTGCAAACCCACGTCCAAGTTCACCAGCGCGGGCGGCCTCGATGGCAGCATTGAGCGCAAGTAAATTGGTTCGATCGGATATTTCATTAATGATATTAACGACTTCATCAATTAACTCGGCCTTTTGATTTACGATGTGAATGGAATCTGCTGTTGTTTTTGTTGTTAACATTCCATCATTGGCTTGTTTATAAAATTCTTCTGTTAAATTTGTCATGCCGAGCATTGCATTTGCTACGTCTGTCATTGCCATTTTGAAATCAGATGTCACTTTTTCTATTTCCTTCAAATGATCCGCTTGGGTAGAGATACTAGAAAAAACATTTTCAACAGAAGCTGCCAACTCTTCCGTTGCCGCAGAAGTCTCTTCTGTTGAAGCAGCTTGGTCTTGTGTTGTTGCAGAATAATTACGAACCAAATTGGCAGCATCTTTTGATTTATTAGATAACTCACCTGATACTTGGCGGAGGATAAAAACAATTTCAGTAATATTTAAAATAAAAACACCCATCCATTTCAAAAGACCTCCAATTTCATCATGGATCCCGTAGTCCAAATTTTCTTTGAGTTCACCTGACCCACGAACAATTTGTGAAATAATATCTGTACTATTTCGAATCACGGACATGATGCTATGAATGATTAAATATTGTAGGAGAATAAAAAAGACTAAAGCAAAGGAAGTCAAAACAAGAACCATGATAGCATAGATTTTTGCGATATTTGCTCTTTCTGCAAACTTCTCAGAAAGTTGTTTGGAAATGAGTTCATTCACATTGAAGATCTGATCAATTAAATTGGTTGTGGCATTGTAGTATTCTATCGTTTTGATTGTTGGAATTTTTTCTTTGATCACTCTATTTTGAATCAGCTCTCGTAAAACAGGGAAATCAACTTCTGCTTTTTGGAATGTGTCTACAATCTTCTTACCATCAGGATTAAATTTTCGGATCGCAGCCATACTCACTGTAATGGACTCAAAATTGCCTGCAACTGATCCAATGATTTCCTGAAGCAAACTTTTTTCATACGGATCTGCTTTCGCTCCTTTAACCAAATGCGCCAATCCTGTCCCTCGGAGTTGTCCAAGTTTTTCAGCTAGATATGGTAACTTAGTCAATGAAACTTCGATCATAAAGTAGGTGTCTTTTTCTGGGTCCAAAAATAAACCTGACGACTCCCCTACTTCATTGTTTACATTTAACATCCTTTTAATTATGCTTACATGCTCAACGTAACTTTCCTTTGCCGTTAGTGTTGAGTTGATTTCCTTCAAGTGATTCCATCTTTTATGAATATCCTTAGATTCTTTATAAACTTGAAAAAAATTTCCCTCCTCTTCGTTTAATTTTAAAAAAATTTGATAAGCACCGTCTAACTCCTTTTCAATTGAATTTGCTTCCTCTTTAGCACTTTGGTCTCCGTTCAAAACCCGAGCCATAAACCCTCGGTGTTTTGCAGTGAGTCGCATAAGTTTGGCAAGACTTAAGTTATATTCTGCACCTTTGAGTCGATTCAGTGCACCTTCATATTCTTGTTTTTTGATTAAAATTAAATTGATTCCCAATGCGGACATGAGGACCGCCATAAGACCAAACACAAACAAAAGTTTGGTTTTTATTTTGAATTTATATAAAATCTTTTTTGGATTCAAACTAAAAGCGGATTCGATTTTTTCGGGATTTAGGTAAAAGTTTTCTCCATTTAAAATTTGTTTTTCTGATGCAGTACGTCCAACAAACATATGTCCAACGGTTTTTCCATCTTTATCATAATAAGGTGTAATCGTTGTGTTTGCCCAAAAAAATTGCCCTGCACTTGTTTGGTTTTTTAGGAGCCCATTCCAAGGTTCATTTTCATTCAAGGTCTTTTGTATGTTTTTGTAAACCAACTCAGGAGTTTCAGAATTTTGGATTTTTTTGAACGACTGGCCTAATAACTCCCTCCGCTCAAATCCACTGAATTTAACCAAATCATCGTTAACGAAAATAATCGTACCGGCAAGGTCCGTTTTCATTGATAAAGTTGTATTTTGTGGGATTTTCACCTGGACACTCATACCGATGCTCCAAACTAAATGTAGAATCTAGAAAGAAATGAAAATAGAATTTGCGAATATGAAAATATGTTAAAACTAACGAATACTTACTCTCATTCTAAAGAGGTTGAAAATTCTTTTTTTTAATAATGAGGGAAAAAAAGAGCTGTTTCCTTCCAACTTTCCTCCGACTAACAAAAAATTCTGTGTTCCTTTTTTTCATTTTTTTTGAAGAATTAAGCCAAATATGCAATAAATCGAAAATCGACCAAACTTGGTTTCTGCGCAAAACTACCCATCTTTGGAATTTTGGCCTTGAGCTCCAATCCGAAGGAACAACTTTTTCCCTTACCCGGAAAAATTCAATAACGAGCGTTAGTCTAAATAATTACACCAGATCGATTGGGCTAAGAAATCAAAATGATTCGCATAACAATCGATAAGTTTAATTCAAAAATAAAAGATACATATTGGCTAACGCATCAGTTAAAATTCTAGAACTATTCTAGTAATAATTATAAAATTTACTATTTCTTGTTAGTTGTTAAATTCATTCTAATATTTGAATTTGGTTCCTTTTAAAAATTTGAGTCGCATTTGTTTATTTTAAAATAATACTATGTACATTGTGTTATCAATGTGTCACTGAGGATGAAGCACTTTCAAGTTTTTGAAAATAAAAAACATCTAACATTGATTCAAAACAGAGAGAAGGAGGATCGTTAGTGGTCGCAAAAAACGATGTCATTATCATCGGAGCAGGAATCGCAGGATTGGTGGCAGCATTTGAATGTTTAAACCAAGGAAAATCTGTTTTAATTTTAGATAGAAACTCTGAGGAACATTTAGGTGGTCTCGCTAAACTATCATTTGGTGGTATGGCCCTAGTTGGCACTCCATTGCAAAAACGTTTGGGAATCAAAGATACTCCCGAGATTGCTTTGGACGATTGGTATTCTTTTGCTAATTTTGGCCCAAATGATATTTTTCCTAAACAATGGGCTGAACAATATGTGAACGAAAGTCTTGGGCAGGTCTATCATTGGCTTGGAAGTCTTGGTTTACATTTTTTTCCTGTGGTCAATTGGGTAGAAAGAGGATTATACAAAAGAGGGAATTCTGTTCCACGTTATCATGTTCTTTGGGGAACCGGTTACCGTTTGGTGGAACGTTTCGTAGAACTATTAAAAAAACATAAAAACAATAGAAAATTAAATTATCTATTTGAACACAAGGTTACTGATTTAATCAAAGAAAACGGTAGAATTGTAGGTTGTGTCGCAGAACAAGAAAAAACGGGAAAGAAGGATTTAAGATTTTATGCAGACCACGTGATGGTAGCAACAGGTGGCATCACCGGATGTTTAGATAAGGTTCGTGAACATTGGTACAAACCTTGGGGAGAGGCACCAAAGGAAATGTTGAATGGTTCCCATCCTTTTGCTGATGGATTGGTTCATGATGCCGTGAAGAATCATGGCGGAAACCTCACTCATTTGGATAAAATGTGGAATTATGCTGCAGGGATTCCCAATCCAAAACCAGAATTTGAGGGTCATGGACTGAGCCTCATCCCTTGTAAGTCAGCCTTGTGGCTCGACCATTCGGGGCGTCGGATTGGGCCAGAACCGATGATGACTGGATTTGATACCAACGAACTTTGTCGTAGGATCTCTGGGTTAGAAAAACCATATACTTGGCAACTCTTAAATTGGCGGATTGCCGCCAAAGAACTTGCCGTTTCAGGATCAGAACACAATCCCATGATCCGAGATCGAAAATTAGTTTCTTTCTTAAGAGAAGTGTTACTGGGAAACCACCGTCTCGTGAAGCAGTTACAAAAAGAAAGTGATCATTTCATTGTTGCAGACAACTTACGAGAATTAGTTGATCAAATGAATCGTTTAAATGGTGATCAAACAATTGAATACGAAGTATTAAAAAAAGAAATCACACAGTATGATGATGTGATTCGGAGAGGGAAAGGTCTTTGGAACGATGACCAATTGAGACGGATCCAACATGCCAGGTCATGGCGTTCTGACCGAGTGAGAACTTGTGCGCCCAAACCCATTCTTCATCCAAGTTCCGGACCCCTCATCGCCATCAAACTTAGACTGATCACAAGAAAAAGTCTAGGAGGGATTCAAACTGATTTGGAAAGTCGCGTATTAGATCCGTTAGGTTCTCCTATCCCGGGTTTGTATGCCATCGGTGAAGCGGCAGGATTTGGTGGTGGTGGTGCCAGCGGATTTAAATCTTTAGAAGGAACTTTTTTATCTGGCTGTATTTTGACCGCAAGAGCAGCTGCAAAGTCAGTTAACAACGGTGTTTCAGTTAGTGAGCATGGAAAACAAAGGAGTTTAGTCACATGAAAAAAACAGGTGCTTGGTTAGTCAGATATGCATTAGAACAAATTGGAGTTCGTTATACCTTTGGAATTCCTGGAGTCCATAATACAGAAATTTATGATGAATTAAATAACTCTGATTTGATCCATCCGATGCTCGTAACTCATGAAGGTTGTGGTGCGTTTATGGCCGATGCCATCAGTCGGACCAGTGATTCAATTGGAACCGTTGTCATTGTACCGGCGGCCGGTGTGACTCATGCTGCTAGTGGGATTGGAGAAGCATTTTTGGATGGGATTCCTATGTTGGTGATTGCAGGTGGAGTGCGTAGCGATTCCAAATTCAAATACCAATTACACGATATGGACCAACATACATTAGTGAAACCGATCACTAAAAAAACTTTTAAAGTAAATTCTCAAGAGGAAGTGGTAGAAACGATTTACGAAGCATACCAAATTGCTGTGAGTGGAGAACCCGGGCCCGTGTTTATCGAAATTCCTGTGAACATCCAACTTTATACTGGTCCCGTAGAAAATCTTCCCAGTTACCAAGAATACTGCCAAACGAAAACAACTACTAGTTTGGCATTTTCAGATTCCAAACTTGAAGAAGCGGTTGAATTACTTCTTCAGGCAAAGTCACCAGGTTTATTTTTAGGATGGGGAGCAGTCGATGCAGCGGAGTCGAGTGTTGCCATTGCAGAACTACTCGGAGCTCCCGTATCTACAACCTTACAAGGTTTAAGTGCATTTCCTGGAAATCATCCCTTACATTGTGGAATGAGTTTTGGTCCAGCAGCGGTTCCTGCAGCCACCCAGGCTTTTTCTGATTGTGATTGTTTATTGGCAGTTGGGACTCGTTTTGCCGAAATTGCCACTGGTAGTTTTGGAGTGACCGTTCCCAAAAATCTGATTCATATCGATATCAATCCCGATGTCTTTCACGCAAATTACCCAGCCAAAGTCAACATTCAAGGCGACGCAAAAATCGTTTTGCCTGAACTGGTAAAAAGACTGCAGAACAAACTACAACTAACAAAAGAGAGTCGGGAAAATCGAACCAAAGTGCTCACGGCAGAGATAAAGAAAAATAAACAAAACTATTTGGAAGAATGGTTCCAACATGATAGTAAGGATAGGGTGAACCCTGCTCGATTCTTTAACGCCTTACGTACATCTCTTCCTGATGATGGTTATGTGGTGGTGGATGACGGAAACCATACATTTCTCACTGCAGAACTAATGCCAATCCACAAACCAAGGCATATGATTTCTCCCACAGATTTTAATTGTATGGGTTATGCAGTGCCTGCAACCATTGCAACCAAACTTGCAAATCCTGAGAAAGCAGTTGTTGGGATCATTGGTGATGGAGCTTTTTTAATGACTTGTATGGAATTAATCACTGCGAGTCGTAACAAAATTGGAGCTGTGTTTGCCGTTTTTAACGATGGAGAACTTTCCCAAATTTCACAAGCCCAACAGGTTCCTTACAATCGGAAAACCTGCACTGTTCTTGGAACCACAAGGTTTGAAGGCATCGCTTTGGCCACGGGTGCCGAATATCTTTCCATCCAAACCAATGATGAAATCAAACAAAAGTTAGATGAAGCATGGATTCTTGCAAATGAAGGGCGTCCTGTCATTTTGGATGTCCATATTGATTACAGTAAAAAAACTCGTTTTACCCAAGGGATTGTTGGTACCAATTTGAAACGTTTGCCATTTGCTGCCAAAGTCAGAATGATTGGTCGGGCCTTATTACGAAGGGTCACTGGATAGGATTGGTCTAAGTTTCTTTTGCGTATCTTACTTGCACCTATGGAAGGACTTCTTGACTACCGACTTCGTGACACTCTCACGCAAGTGGGTGGTTTTGATGAATGTGTTAGTGAATTCATTCGAGTGAACGATACACTCCTCCCATCACATAGGTTTTATAGATATGTTCCCGAATTGTATGAAGGTTGTCGCACAAAAGCTGGAGTTCCTGTCAAAGTACAATTATTAGGTTCTGATATCAACTGCATGGCGGAGAACGCAAGTAAGGTGGCATCTCTTGGTGCTTACGGGATCGATATTAATTTTGGATGTCCAGCTCCCACAGTCAACCGAAACCGGGGAGGAGCAGCTCTTCTCAAAGAACCAGACCAGATGTTTGCCATTGTAAAGGCCATTAGAAAAGCGGTTCCTTCGGTCATTCCAGTCACTGCAAAAATGAGGTTAGGTTACGATTCCACTGAACAGGCGCTTGTTTGTGCAAAAGCCTTGGAAGAAGGAGGAGCCGAAGAAATCGTAGTCCATGCAAGAACCAAAACAGACGGTTACAAACCTCCTGCGTATTGGGATTGGATTTATAAAATTGGAGCAACTGTCAAAATTCCAGTCGTTGCCAATGGCGAAATTTGGACTGAAGAAGATGCAGTCCGGTGTAAAGAAATCTCTGGTTGCCAAGACATTATGATTGGTCGCGGTGCTGTTGCTAACCCAGCTCTTGCTTTGATGATTCGAGGAGAAAGAAAAGAAAATCTTTCTTGGGATGAGGTCAAAAAAATTTTATTTCGATATTGGCAAAGTTTAGAAGCAGATATGGAAGTTAAAAGCCGGGCAGGAAGAATCAAACAATGGTTACACTATTTATCCCGCCAGTATCCAGAAGCGGAAAAAGACTTTGAAATTGTAAAACGACTGACAAAGATAGAAGATTTTACAAAGTATTTGGAATCGCCAGTGACTGCTGAATAGAACGATCTAATCATTTTTTCTCACAATATCTAACGTTTTGACTTGGAAGCCAGAACTCCTCCATTAAACTTTTTCAAGGAATCACCTCAAATTGTACCGTTGTACAAGGCGTAGTTGGATAAGATGAAGTGGCAGATCTCAAATACACTAAAATAACTTGGTTCGAAAAATTAGGAATTTGACATGTCTGTGTTCCGCCAGATAGGTAATTTCGATAGCTTCCTGAATTACAAGATATTACGTCGCCAGCAAAAGTGTAAGGAGTGCGACAACTTCTGATATCTACGATTGCACCGCAGGCCGGATAATCGGAAGATACATAAAAATTGTATTTCAATCCTGACGGCCTAGTCGTAAATCGATACGTTTTTCGAACGGAAGTGGAAAGCACTGGAGAACTTAGAGTCAAGGGAGTTGAAAGACTTTCGTTATCACAAGCAGGATCATAGTCCGAACTTCTAAACAATGTCTCAAACCAAATGACAAAAAAACCTTCGGCAATGCTCCGGCTTTCTTTCTCTAGGTCTTCACACGATACAAAACTTAAAACAATTAGACATAAAAGTATAAATCGTTTCATACAATTTCAGATGGAACATTCAATAATTTGCTCAAAGTAGACATTTTCACGGTAATGCCTCAAAGGTGATCGTGGAACATTTAGTAGTTGGGTATGATGTTGAATTCGGCTGAATCAAAATCATAACCTTCTGGTTTGCAAAAGAGGGAATGACACATGTTTGAGTAGCGCCAGAAACATGGTTTGAAAATGTCCCCGAATCACAATTTACTTCAGAGATTGTGGCGTAAAAATTCGGTTTTGCGCAGTTATAAACCAAAAGAGTCACTCCACAATTCGGATAGTCTCCTGAAAGTGAAAACGCATATTTTAAGCCGCTGGCACCTGTTATGATGCGATACCTCTGACTGAAGGAGCCTAGAGTCACAAGGCTGTTCAAAGAAAGAGGAATCGATTGATTAGGATTATCACAAGCGGAATCATAACCTGAACTTCTAAACAATGTCTCAAACCAAATCACAAAAAACCCTTCGGCATTGCTCCTGCTTTCTTTCTTTGAATCTTCGCAGGAGAGAATAGTAAATACAAATAGGAATAATATGACAACTAGTTTCATATAATTACTACCACAGCATTCAATGAGATTGTATAACGTATCAGAACTAGATGTTGTTTCAAGGAATCACCTCAAATTGTACCGTAGTACAAGGCGTAGTTGGATAAGATGAAGTGGCAGAAACCAAATACACCAAAATAACCTGGTTTGAAAAATTAGGGATTTGACATGTTTGTGTTCCTCCAGATAGGTAATTTCTATAATTACCAGAATTACACGATACGACCACACCGCTGTCGCTAGCAAAAGAGTAAGGGGGTCGGCAACTTCTGATATCTACGATTACTCCGCAGGCCGGATAATCGGAAGATACAGAAAAATTGTATTTCAATCCTGACGGCCCAGTCGTAAATCGATACGTTTTCTCAACGGAAGTGGAAAGCACTGGAGAACTTAGAGTCAAGGGAGTTGAAAGACTTTCGTTATCACAAGCAGGATCATAGTCCGAACTTCTAAACAATGTCTCAAACCAAATGACAAAAAGCCCTTCGGCATCGCTCCGACTTTCTTTCTTTAGGTCTTCACACGATACAAAACTTAAAACAAGCAGCAGTAAAATAATAACTCTTATCATATCGAATGTTTTTTCTACAAAGTTATCTCAAAAATTATTAGGACTCATTTAACAAGGAGTAACTTCCCTAATCGAAATTCTATAAATGACAAAATCCAAACCAAAAACATAAAATCAGTAACTCTAAATCGGAAATTGGATTTGGTTCTGGTCTATTTATGATTTCGCCACCTGGGTCTGTTGGCGGAGGTGGTGGTGGCGTTGCGGGAGCAATGCCAGGAAGATGCCAACCCATACTTTTGATTTTTGTTGCAACCTGTTTACCCCAAACAGAAAGCCCAATGGCATTTGGGTGTACGATATCTCCCATCAACACATCATTCACAACCCAAGGTTCTTTTGTGAGTGGATTGATAAATGCCTCCCAGATTTGCAGGTATTCGAGAGTTAATCCTTGCGCTTGAAAGTATGGTTGTCTCCTAGATTGTATTTCAGGATACTTCAACTCTTGGCGAAGCATCAGATGGGAGGGTATTGTACCGAACGCATGAAGGTTGGCAGCTAACCAACAAAAGTAAGGAGCAAATACATTTTGTGGTATTTGTGTGCCAAAACAACTTCTATCTTCACTCGATAAGTTAACAGGGATTCCAGTCACCGCATCACTTAATAACTCTATCATCGATAAACCATTATATTCGATTAAAACTTCGTTTAAAATTTCCTGAATGGAAGCTTGCGCATTTGCAAAAGTAATTTGATCCGAAATGGAACGCATTTGAAGACTATTCTGGTATTTGAAATTAAAAGTCCGAAAGGCAAATCCCTTTCGTTCATCAGGTAACCCCAATAAAGCGGACCATCCCACTGCGGGATAATTCCCGACGATTAAAACATTTTTTCTTTTTTGGTATAAGAGAGTAATGGATCTTTCAATATTATTTAAAGCACGATTGATATACGCCTCTCCATTCCAAGGCATAAGCATGATCATTAACATATTCTGCAAATAATCATTTCCTCCAATTTCAAAAGCTACGTTAGGTGCGATTAAATAATTGGGCCGACCCAAGCATTTTGTCAATTGGTCTAACATTTCCAGGGAACTATCTCCTCCATGGCCGAAGTTTTGGATATTCCAACTAGGATCTGTGCCTAAATAGAAGTCCAAACTAGAGAGCCCATAAAAAAGCCCAAGGGAAAAAGAAGTTCCAGGAAAGTCTGCCGATTGAATCAAGGGCGCATAATACAGTGCGGGATTAGCTCCTGATGGTAAAGCGTTGGCAAAGTCAATGCGACTGTCACCATAAAAAGTGACCCTAGTTTTAGAGTAGTAAAGTGGATTTGCAGGATCAGGTGATGACTGTGTAGGTATTGAATACTTCGAAATCGTATTACAAGTTTGAGTTTCTGGTATATTAGCAAATGGTTGGGAAAATAATGCCGAATTTACCGAGAGTATTATTAAAATAATTAACTTATTCAAGGTAATGCCTCAAAGGTGATCGTGGAACATTTAGTTGTTGGGTATGATGTTGAATTCGGCTCAATCAAAATCATAACCTTCTGGTTTGCAAAAGAAGATATAACACAAGTTTGCGTAGCGCCAGAAACATGGTTTGAAAATGTTCCAGAGTCACAACTAACTTCGGAATTTGATGCAAAAAAGTTCGGATTCGCACAATTGTATATATAAAGAGTCACTCCACAATTTGGATAGTCTCCTGAAAGTGAAAATGCATATTTTAAGCCACTGGCACCTGTTGTGATACGATACTTTTGGCTAAATGAACTTAAAGTCACAAGACTGTTCAAAGAAAGCGGAATCGATTCATTAGGATAATCGCAAGCAGAATCATACCGCCCAGATTGACTGCCCATAAAATTAATAAACTCTATGAGCAAAAAACCCTCTTTATTAATTCCGCCTTCTTCCTGTGGGTCTTCACACGATACAAAACTTAAAACAAGCAGCAGTAATATTATCAATTGCTTCATATTACTTACCTCCTTCTCCTAATTGCTTCATCAATGGCGGCTTTGCGAAGTGTAACCAACCACTGTAAGTTTGTCTCGATGATTTGTTTTTCTGGTTCCGGTAGATTCACAAAATAGTCCATTAGATACGAATGAGCAACAACCCCAAGGAAAGAATTCTTATTTTCATATCAGTATGACATCGGTTAATCTATAGATTTAAAATCCGAAGGTCAATATTATTTTCGTATATCAGGCGCTAAATGTATTTTTTACAAAAGGGGAATGGAATTTATTATTTCCGGACCCCTTTTAAACCATATCATCTATCTTTTCAGACATTCTAGAAACTTTCAAATTTTTCCCTTCGAGCGAGTTCCACAAAAAACCAAACGTTTTTTCCTTTCAAAACAAACAAAGTCCGCTAAGTTATTCCTTATGTTCGATTCGTTTTCCAACTCCGAAATCCTTTCCGGTATGATCACGCCAGCAGTCCTTGTTTCTGCTTGTGCTAGTTTGATATTTTCCACAGCCAATCGGCTTGGGCGTATTTTTGATCGAGTGAATCTTCTAAAATCGGAAGTGGAACTTCTATTAGACGGGAAAAGAAGTTTTCACACAGAACGAATGGTTTATATGCGCCACCAACTTTCTGTTCAAAAAAAACGCGCCGTCCTCATCCAACGTTCCATGGCCTTTTTGTATTTGGCAACTTCCCTATTTGTGATTTCGAGTTTGACACTGGCCATCACTCTTGCCTTTGCCAAAGAATTGTCCTGGATCCCCACAGTTGTTGCTTTATCTGGTGGGATTTGTTTGTTCCTTGCCAGTGCCCTTCTTTTTTACGAAAGCAGATACAATCTAACATTCATTAACCGACAAATTGAATTTACGGAATTTTTAGAAAGAGAAGTGCAAAAAAAATAAAAAGTAAAAACCATTTTCAGAAAAACATTGCCCCAAAAGGAATTGTCGATTTTCCTTTGGGGCGCCTCGAATCCGTTAGTTGAAAAACATAGATTCTAAAACCGACCGCGTCATCCGCTCCAATCTTTCGCTTTGCGAAAGGATTTCCGCTGCTACCGCTGGCGCTAGGGTTTTATTTTGAATTTCGATCAATGGCAACAAATCAAGTTGATGAGTGAATTTTGGTTCACTCGTGGTCTAGCGCCAGGGACCAGAAGGGCTTGGTCCGAGGAGGCTGTAAGCCTTCGAGGACGGGAGCGGAACGCGGACCCCGCATGAGGCCCGCCCGGGCGCCCAAAATACCAACTATGAACTTTTCAGAATTAAAAATTAGGATTTTGGGAAAGGAAGTGCGGGAAACGGCGGGTTGTGATAGAGGAGAACCATTGGGTGGCGGGTCTAGTTCCCCACCCTCAGATCGGGCGGGGAAATTGTACCCACGCGCCCCACCCCTACCGCCCCCATTTTGTAACAAATCTGACAAAAAAAAACGATTTTCCTGTCACCTTGGCTTTCTAGAACGGTAAGTAAAAATTAGATTCGGAAATTCCTTCATGAGAGAAATCAAAACTGTCACGATTTTAGGTGCCAACGGAGCCATGGGTTCTGGAAGTGCGGGCGTCATTGCTGCCTTCGGTGGTGCTAAAGTCCATATGCTCGCTAGAGATGTTGAAAAAGCAAAACAGGGTATCGAAGCCGCTGTCGCATCCGTCAAAACGGATACAATCCGCGCAAGAATGATCCCCGGTTCCTACGATGCGGATCTGGAAAAAGCTGTCGCAGAGTCAGATTGGGTATTCGAACTCGTGGCGGAAAGTTACGAAGTCAAAGAACCGATCAATACTCGTATTGCAAAGGCTCGTCGTCCCGGAACCATCGTTTCCACTGTGTCCTCTGGACTTTCCATCGGTCGTTTGGCAAAAGCTTACGATGAAGATGGTCAAAAACACTACTACGGAACACATTTTTTTAACCCTCCTTATAAAATGATCCTTTGTGAACTCGTCACTCACTCTGGTAACGACAAAAAAGTCACACAAGCGTTAGGTGAATATCTAGACAAAGTTCTAGGTCGTGCCGTTGTTTATACAAATGACACTCCTGCATTCGCTGGAAACCGCATCGGATTTCAGTTGATGAACGAAGTGGCACACTTTGCAGAAAAGTATGCTGACAAAGGTGGAATTGCTCTCCTAGACGAAATCATGTCTGGTTATACTGGTCGTGCGATGGGCCCACTTGCCACTGCTGACTTCGTAGGACTTGATGTTCACAAAGCCATTGTAGACAATATCTACGACAATACAAAAGACGAAGCACACGAAACTTTCAAACTTCCTGGTTACTTCCAAAAGTTAATCGATGCTGGTAAACTCGGTATGAAATCTGGTGGTGGACTCACTAAAGTTGTGAAACACGCTGACGGAAAACGTGAGAAGTTTGTTTACAATATCAAAACTGGTGAGTACGATCCGTATCCAAAATTTGATATTCCTTTTATCAAAGAAGCTCGCCAAAAAATCAAAGAATCTGACTACAAAGGTGCAATGGAAGTTGTTAAAAAAGCAAGTGGTCTCGAAGCAGACATTGCTCGTTACTTCATTTCACGTTACATCAGTTATTCGCTCTCTCTCGTGGGAGAAGTGGTTGATACAAAAGAAAACACTGACGGCGCTATGGGTTTCGGTTTTAACTGGGTTCCTGCTTCTGCTTTCGTTGATTTCCTTGGTGGACCAAAAGAAACAATCAAACTTATGGAAGCGTCTAAAATACCAGTTCCAAAACTTTTAAAAGATGCAAAAGAAGGCAAAAAGTTCTACGAACTTGGCGACAAACTGGATGCAAGATCCCTATTCAAAGGTTAATTAGGAGTATCATATGAGTGAAAAAGTATTCGTATTAGGCGGAGAACAAACCGACTTCCAAAGAAACTGGACAAAAGAAGGAAAAACCTTCATGTCCATGATGCGTGAAGTATTAGATGATGCTCTTGAAAAAGTGGGCATCAGTTATGATGAAATCAAACGATTGAACAAAGAAAACCGTGTGGCTGTGTTTGTTGGTAACTTCGATGCAGAACAGTATGCCAACCAAGGCCACTTAGGTGCTTTTTTAACAGAAGTAAACCCTGCTCTTTTTGGAGTTCCTGGTGCTCGTTACGAAGCAGCTTGTGCTTCTGGATCAGTTGCTCTTGATGCAGCGATCACACACATCCGTGCAGAAGATTACGATCTAGCGATTGTTCTTGGTGTGGAAGTGATGAAAACTGTATCTTCTTCTGTGGGTGGTGACTTTCTTGGAACAGCTGCTTACTACGATAAAGAAGCGAAGGGAGTTCAATTTCCATTTCCTAAACTTTTCGGAAAACTAGCAGACGTCATCCTCGAACGTTACGAACTAAAAGAAGAACGTTTTATGGATGCTCTTGCTGAGATTTCTCGTATCAACTATGCAAACGCAAAACGTAACCCGAAAGCACAAACTCGTACATGGTTCATGAACAAAGAACATGCGATGGCTCGCGGTGGAGACAATAACATGGCTGTGGGTGGAAGACTTTGTATCACTGACTGTTCACAAGTAACAGATGGTGCTGCTGTCACTCTCCTTGCTTCCAAAGGTTATGCAAAAGAATACGCTAAAAAAACTGGTCGTAAATTTGATGATATCCCTCGCATCAAAGGTTGGGGTCACCGAGTGGCACCAATTACGTTTGAAGCAAAAAAACTAGAATCCGTTGGAGACAAATACATCCTTCCATGGACTCGCCAAACAGTAAAAGATGCTTACAAACGTGCTGACTTAGATGTAAAAAACATTGATGTGTTTGAAACACATGACTGTTTCACTTCTTCTGAGTATGCTGCGATTTCTGCATTTGGAATTTCAGAACCAGGAAAAGAACATATCGCAATCGAAGAAGGAACCATTGACTTTGGTGGTAAAAAACCAATCAATCCATCTGGTGGACTCATTGGTGTGGGTCACCCGGTAGGTGCATCCGGCGTTCGTATGATGCTCGACCTCTACAAACAAGTCACAAACACAGCAGGTGATTACCAAGTAAAAGGTGCTAAAAATGGCCTTATGCTCAACATCGGTGGATCTGCGACTACGAACTTTGTGTTCATCTTAGGTAAGTAGATTTTGAGTTCGCTGAATACAGAAAAATGGAATCGGATACTCGTCCGGTTCCTCCTTGCCTTTTCGTTTTGGGAAGCAGTATCCATTCCCGTTCGGATGGTGTTTTTTTCAAAGTTTTACTTTGATCCAACACTGAAATCGATCTTTGTTCCCATAACAGATGTTTTTTGGCTTGGACCTGTGTTCAGCGATTTATCGTTTACGCTTGCTTTTGGATTTCTTTATGCACTAATGAAAGAATCTTTACCCCAAGGACTTGTAGGTGGGTTTTTAGTGGGAATCTTGGTTTCCATCATTGGATTTGTATCACCAATGCTTTGGACCTTGTCCTTAACTAACTTTGTGCCGTCTGCACTAGTTTGGGTTTGGGTCGCTTACTATTCAATATTTACTATTTCCACTGCTGTCATTTATTCAGTGGGTTGGAACATAGAAGACTAAACATTTCAGAAGATCAGAAAGGGAAGGTTTGGACTAATCCTATTCTGATTTGATTCAAACAGTCATTTGAATCGGCAAACCCAAAGGAAACTTTGGGTTTTTTATTTTCTTCGAATTTCACCAGCCAAATCGGTTCCCGGTGCAACAGTATTAAAGACGGTTCCGTACTTTTTGATATTCTCATGTAACAAACGCAGACGGTCGTCAGATTCTTCCGTGTCGACAATGATTTGATAACGAATGGATTCCATTTTGGGTGGGACATCTTGTCGAATTCCATCCACGATGACCTGAATCCCTTTGAGTTGAAAATGAAGGATGGGAGCCACTCTTTCCACTCCTTTGATGATACAGGCTGAAAGAGCTGAAAGTAACAACTTAAGCAGGATTGAAGGCATTTGGATTCCCAGCCATATCCGTATCTAATACGATTTCTGCCGATTTACACCGCGACAAACTCGAGTGGGAATCCACTCTTGAAGTTTCTACATGGAAATTCATTTTCGATTTTGCATTTGGGTCGGGGTTTGTCATCACTTTATCCTTAAAAATGAAATCGGAAGGCAACTGAGTCCAATCGATCTGCAACCAAACCTAAGTTTGTGATCGACTCTTCGATCGCTCCTATGGTTTGTTTCTGTTCGTTCGCAGCAGCCGATAACTCTTCCACAATGGCCGAAGTATTGATGAGTTGCGTTTGAATTTTTTCCATATTTCCTAAAACATTTCCTGACATGGATTCTGTTCCTTCGGTGGATCCGTTGATCTTTTCTGCACTGGACTTAGTATCTTCTGCATTTTTTAAAATTTTGTCCATCTCCATTTGTACGGTTTCAAACTCCAAAGATCCTACCTCAACCTCAGTAAGTCCTTCCTTGATATCAGTGACCGTTTGTAAAATTTTTGATGTTAATTCATTGATGAAGGCAGATATTTCTTTGGCTGATTGATTGGATTGTACTGCCAACTTTCCCACTTCTCCTGCGACCACTGCAAATCCTTTTCCAGCCTCCCCAGCACGAGCCGATTCAATGGAAGCATTTAACGATAGTAAGTTTGTTTTTTCGGAAATAGAAGTGATAGTCTCTGTGATCTTTCGAATGGCTTTTGTTTTTTCACCTAACTCTTTAATCACCTCAGAAGTTTTTAAAATTTGTTTCTTTGCTTTCTGAAATTGAGCCATTGCCTTATCGGAACAATTTTTTCCCACTAGGGAAAATTGATATGACTCTGTGGATTCCAATTGGACAATATTCGACTCATTTCGTATATTTCCAATTAGGTGATTTAGTGCATCCATTTCCTGGAAAATACTATCAGAACTTTCGCGAGTCACAATACTAGAATCTGCCAAGGAAAATATAGCCTTCGATAATTCCTGAAATGCAATATGAATATGTTCTACGGCGTAAGTGAGTGCTCCAATTTGGGTTTTTACAATTTCTGCGTTCCCTATCAATTGAGAAATCATTCCTCGAAATTCAAATTGTGTTTTTTTGATCAATGGGAAAATTTCTGAATAATCACCACGAGTCTCAAATGCCACATCAAATTTCAACTTACCATTGTATAAATTCTCCAGATATTCCTTCACCTTTAGAAAGGAATTTTTATTTTTGCGAATCGTTAGATACCCAAACGTTGATGTCATCACAAACAAAACAAATCCAAAAATTGAAATGAGAGGGCTTGAAAGAAAAACCAAACTAGTATTTGTTTTAAGATAAAACAATACCAATAACAAACCACTAACAATCGTTTGCATTAAAAATACAGAAGGACAAGAAAATCCAAAAAACGATGTGGAATTCACCTCGAGTTTGCCTTGTCCGGAATTCATTTTTGCATATAGGATTTCTGCATTCTGAATTTGTTTTGTGGATGCTTTGGTGCGAACCGACATATAACCTACATGTTTTCCATCTTCGTAGATTGGTGACACGTTTGCATCCACCCAGTAAAAATCTCCGTTTTTACAGCGGTTCTTCACGATACCCACCCAAGAGTGTTGCCCTTTGATTGTATCCCAGAGATCTTGGAATGCTCCTTTAGGCATATCAGGATGACGGATCAGGTTGTGCGGCTGCCCAATCAGCTCCTTTTCTGTATATCCACTAATGCGTAAAAAATCCTCATTCACATAAGTGATGATTCCTTTTAAATCTGTTTTGGAAGTGATCTTGGTTCCTTCATGGAATTCCACTTCCTTGTTTGTGACGGGAAAATTCTGACGCATGAATTCTTTGTATTTTGGTGCCGGAGATCGACCAAGTACAATTTACAAATGCAAAGAGAACGAAATCCTCTCCAAGGTTCTAAAAAAATATTTAAAAAACACAAGACCGAAACATTGTTCTTTTTTCGAAATCTTAAATAATTTTAGAATCTGTCTTACTCTGGCAACATAACAACCGGTAGGTGGATGATTCAAAAATGGAAAGTTTAGCTGAAAATATAACCCTTCGACTTGACTTTTACAGATTGATCGCTCACTATATGCAGAAACTGGAAGGTAAGATCAGGTGATAACGTGAAACGAGAAACACTTTTCTGGGATCTTACTCTAAAACTAGAAGCATTCACACACACCGTCCCTGTTCCCTTTGCCGTATACTATGCGATCATTACACAAAAAATGGAGCCAGAACATTGGAGAATTTTCATTGCCCTTTGTGTGGTGTTTGCGACCGGAATTGGCCTACTTGGAACTTTTGTTCGCCACCTCCTTCTCAAATATCTATACGCAAAAATTGAAAGAGTTTCTATTCCAACTTCGGGGATTTCATCTCTTTCAAAAGAAGAAATGGAATATGCAAGATCCGTAAAAGTACTTCTCTTCCGTTATCCATTACTCGAAGCCATAATCATCGTAATACGTTGGTTATCTGGTGTAATCCCTATTAGTTTTTTATTTTTTTATTTAGTGGCCTACATGCCATCTGTCCTTCGTTCAGCCATTTTTACTTTTGTAATGATTGCTCCCATTTCTTTTGTTACTTATTATTTCATCTCAGAAAGTTGTATTCGCCCTCTCTTCGACCTTCCTCAGATCAAAAACATAGAACTTCAAGAAAAAGATATTCCAAAGTTTAATTATTTCACAAGAATCCTTGTTGCATTTTTTAGTTTGGCAGCTCTCCCCTTTGTTATATTTTCTTATATCCTATATTCACTTGCAATGGGAGAGATTGCTGTTCAAGATCCCATGATCCCGATTGTAACTGTTTCTTTTATTTTTATTATCCCTCTTATTGTTTGTTCTTATGTGGTTGCTAAATCTGTAAACGAAGGCCTAAATGAAACTAGCAGATCTTTAGGAGAACTGTCGAAAGGGAATTTTGATGTTGTTGTGACTCCAAAATCCAGTGATGATTTCGCCAAACAAGCATTCTATCTAAACTCCGTGATTACCAAACTCAAAGGTATGTATGAGGAAATTAGAAACTTAAATGAAGGTTTGGAAGAAAAGGTCACACAGAGAACCAACGAACTCAACCAAACACTAAAAGACATTAGCAATTTAAAAATCCAACAAGATGGTGATTATTTTCTCACCTATCAACTATTAAACCCTCTTGCCATAAAAGATGTAGATAGTTCACAACTAGAAGTGGATCATCTGGTCCGACAGAAAAAAGTTTTCGAATACAAAAACCAAAGATACGATATTGGAGGAGATATCAATATTTCCCATTCTATCGTTTTGCAAAATAGAAGATTCTTATTATTTGCAAATGCAGATGCTATGGGAAAATCGATGCAAGGTGCCGGAGGGGCTTTGGTATTTGGTGCGGTCTTTCAATCCATTGTCCAAAGGACAAAAACAGATCCCGGATACCAAGCATTAGGCCCGGAGGATTGGTTGAAATACAACCTCCAAGAAATGCATATGATCTTTGAAGCCTTTGATGGTACCATGCTCGTTTCCCTCACCATGGGACTTCTAGAAGAAGATACAGGAAGATTATTTTTTTTAAATGCGGAACATCCTTCCCTTGTTTTATACCGAAAAGGAAAAGCAGAGTATATTTCTGCGGATGTTTCTTATCGAAAATTGGGGACCTTAGGTGCGATGCCCATCCAACATATCAAAGAATTCCAACTCCAAGCAGAAGATATTCTAATCATTGGATCCGATGGAAAAGATGATCTTTTACGTTTAGATGAAGATGGAAAATGGGAAGTGAATTCTGACGAACAGACTTTTTTAAAACTAGTTGAATCAACAGAAGCCAATCTACTTGCCATCACAAAACAAATTGAATCCATAGGCCAAGTCATCGATGATATTTCTTTGATAAGAATCTGTTATTTGCCTAAAAAACTTTCCTAGATAAAAACTGAATTCATCTAAAGTTTAGAATTTTCTTCCCCAGATTTACAGTTCCTACCGTCAAATACTTGAGTCCAGGAATGAACCAAACAAAACTAAAACTCCCCATAAAAATGGGATATGGATTGGCAGAAACTGGCATAACAGCCGTTCAACTATTCACACAAATCTATCTACTTAAATTTTACACTGAAATTGTAGGCCTAAATTCTAGTTTGGCCGGGATTGCTCTTTCCATTTCTGTGATCTGGGATGCTGTCAGTGACCCTCTGATGGGCAGAATTTCGGATCATACGCATTCCAAATGGGGACGCCGAAGACCTTATATCCTTTTTGGTGGAGTTTTACTATCGCTTGCAGTCCTACTGCTCTTTTCTCCTCCTCACCTAACAACACAAATAGGAAAATTTTCTTACCTTTTGTCAGTTTATCTATTTGTAAACACAGCCATGACCATAATCTCCGTTCCTCATATTGCCTTAGGAGGAGAATTGAGTTTCGAAAGAAATGAAAGGACTTCTGTTTTTGGATGGAGATTGTTCTTTAGTAACATAGGTATGCTCGTTGGAATGATTGTTCCTGCTGCCATTTTACAATCTTTAGGTGATGAATCTTCCAAAGAAAATATCATTCTCTCTCGCACTACGGCAGGAGAAATTGTTTCTATAGTTATTTTGATTTCTTCCATCATTACATTTCTTGTGACGAAAGGAAAAGACAGAACTAAAGAAAAACAGGAAAATAAAACCCCATTCTTTAAAGCATTTATATCCGTTTTAAAAAACAAAATGTTTCTCATTTTGCTTTTTGCCTTTATCATCGCAACCATCGGAAGAACCTTTAATTCCGCCATTGCACTTTACTACTATGAATTTCGTTTGGGGCTCAAAGAATCTTTGGTTGTCATCAATATCCTACTTCCATTTTTTTTAGTTCTTCTCCTTTCGATTGGATTTTGGGTTTGGATCGCTAAAAAAATTGGGAAAAAAATCCCTGCATTTCTCGGAGTTTTTTGTCTAGGAGTTCTAACTGTCATCGCCTATCCCCTGTTTCCTTATGGAGAATTAAGACCTCCACTCATAGTAGCTTTTATCGGAGGAATCTGTGCCGGATCCATCCTCATCATGGATTCCATCTTAACTGATGTAGTCGATTACGATGAATTCAAAACAGGAGAAAAACGAGAAGGATTGTATTTTGGAATTTGGAAGATGGGTGTTAAATTTTCACAAGCCTTTGGAATTGCCATCACTGGATTTTTGCTGGATATGATTGGATTTCAAAATGGAGCACCTACGCAATCACAAGAAGTAGGATTTCGTCTTGCGATGATTTTTGGACCTGGAGTTGGATTCTTTTTTATTTTTGGTTCCATTCTCTTTTTGTTTTTCCCACTCACTGACAAAAAACACATCCAGGTTCAAAGAATCTTATTGAAACGAAAACAAAAAGGCACTCTCCTTAAGGAAGAATTATCATGATGAAACCAGGTCGCACTCTACAATTCATTGCCTTTTTACTAATCTATTTTATTGTTCCTTTTTGTGCCTGTTTGTTTACACTTTTATTTGCCAACTATACTGCCTCTGCTTTTTTGCCTGACCAGTTCTTAGCGTTATTCGAAGCCACTCAAATCAAAAATGATCTAACACTCGCTATATTCACTTGGGCACCTTTCCCCATCATTACCCTCATTTTATTCTTTTATAGTTTACCAATTGCAAAATTTCTTTTTTCTACCAAAGGTTGTAACTTTATCTCAGAAGAAAGGGCTCGCCACCGAATTGTTCACTCACCATTAACAATTAGTATCTTAGGATTTATCGGTTGGGAGATTTCCAATTTTTTAAGTGTATGTCGTATCGACGCACTTTTTCCAGAAGCCCCTCACCAAAGTATCGTTACAGTTTCTATTTTATTCGGATTTTGGGGTTTATTTGCCTTTGCCTTCTCTTACGCCACAACCACTTACTTAAATAAACTCCTGATCATACCTTGTGTATTTCCGGAGGGTGGACTTGGAAAATATGCACACGGTAAACAATTCTCAATTGTCACAAAACAATTTATTTTTTGGGCCGCCTCAACTCTTTTTCCCATCGTACTTCTGATCTTTGGGATTTTACTCAGGACAGGCCAAAACATTTTTAATTTACATGAACTTGTTCACAACGATGTTCTATTTGAAGTCATCGCCATTATGCTTGTTTTTTCCTTTGCTTTTGCAATGTCATTTGCATCCAGTCTGCAACATCCACTCAATCAAATTGAAAAAGCAACAGAACTCATCAAAGAACAAAAGTTTGATACCAGGGTAAAAATTTTTAGCTCCGATGAACTCGGACTACTGGGTGATGCGGTAAACGAAATGGCGGAAGGACTTGCGGAAAGAGAAAGGATCAAAGATACATTTGGTCGAATTGTAGATCCTAGAGTCAGAGATTATTTACTTTCCAATGAACATAGTTTAGGTGGAAAAGTGGTAGAAGCTTCAATATTGTTTTCAGACCTCAGAGATTTTACTACACTTTCGGAAAAAAGAAAACCGGAAGAAGTTTTGTACATCCTCAACCGTTATTTTCAAGAAATGAGTAATGCCATTGAAATCCATGGTGGTTTTATCAATAAATTCATTGGGGATGCCATCCTTGCCGTATTTGGGACACCTATGCCAATGGCAGACCACGCCGAACGTGCGTTTGCAACGGCTCTGCAAATGCAGAAAAATTTAGATTCACTCAATGCTCAATTTTTAAAGGAAGGACTTACCGAACTCAAGATGGGAATTGGAATCCATACAGGGAGCCTTCTTGTCGGAAATATCGGATCTGCCAATCGAATGGAATTTACAGTGATTGGAGATACAGTCAATACCGCTTCTCGAGTGGAAGGACTTTGTAAAGGTTTAAAGAAAAATCTTCTTCTCACTGAAAACACATCTATCCTTCTACCAGAAAACATTAGATCCAAATTACAGTCCGAGGGTGAATATGAATTGAAAGGGAGAGAGACCAAAGAAAGGATTTATTCTTATTCAGAGGCCGAATAAAATGGTTGAACCAAATTTGAAAACTTTGCAAAATGGGGTTGGAATGAAGTTTGCATTTGGAATATTTTTGTTTTGCCTTTCTTTGGTTTCGTGTAACGAAATCAAGTTGGTAAATACCCAAGACATCTTAGACCTTTTAGAGGGAGATGGAACGCAAGGCGGGTATTCTTCATCGAATTCTTCTGGTTCTTCCTCCAGTTCATCCACTAACAATGGAAATTCGAATAATCTAAACCACTATGGGCTGACTGATTCTGCAACGGGAACCAATACTTACGGATCTACGGGCACCACTGTGGGAAACCCGCTCGGATATTAATCTTTTCCGTTATTTAATAAATTCAAAAAAATCATCCATCAAGGGCCTAAAACAAGACCTAATGGTAATTTTAGCAACCTTCTCATTTTTTGGTCCATAATTTAGGACAATATCATTCGGATCACGAATGAAAGAAAAGATTTTGTTGATCTGCATCTCTGCATGCCCATCTCGAATTTTAACTACGTATTCAAATTCATGTTCATTGGCATCCACTTCCCCAATTCCATAGGGAACGTAACATTTAATCAGACCAATGCCTTTGAGTTCGCCCGTATCCTGGTTTTCCAATTCGATTTTGGAAAGTTCAGGATCTAATTTGTATTCCAACCATTGTTTTGCTTTTAGAAAACTTCGAGTTTTTTGGTAGGTTTTGTGGTCTCTTGCGTCTTCCGTGGTGCGGTATTTGGAAGAAACAATCCAAAGTTTCAAACACATTGAGTTTTGAAAGAACAGGAAAAATACAGATAAAAGGATGAGTCGTTTTGCCATCATTTCTATGCTTCCCTTTCGTCACCCGGCTCGCAAAACAAATCTTCGCAAAGATGGAAAATTTTCTCTTTATTCGGAAGTAGAGGGAAGGGCACTACATTCGGTGGCAATAAGGATGTGTTCTGGTTTGTTTTTTTGATCTTATGTCTCTTGGACTCGATTCTATCTCTCACCTTTATATTTTCGGAACTGCCCTCCCCCATTCTAGAGTGCCCAAATAAAAATTGGATTGAATTTGTCAGGGCATCACTTTCAATCTTGAACATGCCCGATTTTGATCGTATTGATCTTATGAATTATGCCATGTACGGAAATGATTTTGATCCCCAATGGGATGAGATCCGTGCATTTTTAAAAACGAATGTATCTGCTCAAAAAGAGCTAGAAGAGATTAAAAGAACCGTTCCGAGCCCTCATCTAGGAAAAAAACGGAGAGAGCCTCTCGCCACTGATCCGAGAGAGTCCAATACTGGTAGCGGAATGAACCAGGAAACAAGAACTCCCACCGGAGACCCTTCTACCAAATCTTGGTGGCAAAAAATCTTAGGAGAATGAAATGGAAAACACCGTAGACCAAGTCAAAAAGAATGTTGAGAACATCAAAAAGTTTGTCACTCCGTTCTTCAATTTGGCGGTAAACACAACAGTCTACGGTTACCATAACATTGTACCCAATGGCAAACTCATCCTCACTTGCAATCATAGAAGTGATATGGATCCCTTTGTGATTGGTTCGGTATTCCCTCGGTTCATTTCTTGGATCGCTGCTGAGTATACCACTCGCATTCCTCTCTTCAAAGATCTGGTGGAAAAAACAGGAACCATTCCTATGGCCATCGATGGCAATATCTCTATGGCCAGTATCAAAAAGGTACAACAGGTCTTTAAAAATGGAGACGTGTTAGGAATTTTTCCTGAAGGCCATGACTATATGGTGCAAAATGATTTTTCTGCCCCACTCGCCAATTTCCATTCGGGATTTGCTGCCTTTAGCCTTCGGAACAAAGTGGACATCCTTCCCACAGTCATCATTCCCGATGAAGAAACAGTCACAGACTATCCCATCCCACCATTGGTACGTGCCTTTATGGGGATGCCAAAAGAAGTTTGTGATATCAAACGCCGTGTGGTTTATAAAAAAATCAATGTTGTGTTTGGGGAAGTGATCAAATACGAAAACTATGCTCACCTACCGCTTGACAAGGGTATGGTGGAAGTTTCGAACGAAACCAAACGCAGAATGGGTGAATTACAAAAAGTAGATTATTTAAAAAAGTAATCGAATCCCGATTGGTTTCGCATACAGTTTTGTTACGCTTAATCCCTTAAATGATTATCTCAGGGCATCGGTTCATTTGTTACACTTTATTTAATTTTGAGAAAAATACCAAAGAAAGAGCGAAACCACCCACATTCAATGGCTTGACTTTTAGAAAAAATCGATAGATTTTGAGATATGGCGACGGTTGAATTTTTAGATTCAGACTCTATTCAAAATTCCTTAAAAAATTACAAAAAGGAGCTGGATTCATTAGGAGTGGAGACGATTCATCTTTTTGGATCGGTCGCAAGAAATGAAGCAAATCAAAATAGCGATATTGATTTCCTAGTTAAATTCAAACCTGGAATGAAAAGTTTTGATAATTACATTGATCTAACTTTTTTATTGGAAGACCTCTTTAACGTAAAAGTTGATCTATTGACTACTGATTCTATCTCGGGTTCTCTTAAAACTTCTCTAGAAAGTGAGTCAGTTCTAATTGAAGTCTGACATAGATTACATTAAACATATTTATAACGAAATTTTATCGTAGATTACGATATTGTTTGGGATCTTGTTAAAAACAAAATTCCAGTTCTTGAAATTCAAATTAAAGAAATTTTACAAAAAGAAAAAACACTTTTTGACTGATACGCGATTACGCAAAACAAAGACTACCCAAATATCGAGTAGCCTAATTTTGATTTATTTAAACTTCTACTTCTCCAGAAAACACTTCCTTCGCAGGCCCAGTCATCATCACCGATCCGTTTTCTTTCCATTCGATATTGAGAGTTCCACCACGAAGATCAATTTTTACGGATCGTCCAGTTTTACCATTTAAGATGGAAGCAACTGTCACAGCACAGGCTCCTGTCCCACAAGCCAAGGTTTCCCCTGCTCCTCTTTCCCAAGTCCTTTGGTAAAGATGGTCCTTTCCCCGAACCGATACAAATTCCACGTTCACTCTTCTTGGGAAAAGTGGGTGGTTTTCAATGAGGGGTCCAATCTCCCGCACAGGGAAGGCATCGGCATCGTCCACATAAATCACACAATGTGGGTTCCCCATACTAACAGCTGTAAAATGATAATGTTTTCCTTGGACTTCCAAGACTTGGTTGATGACTGGTTCGTCACCTGTCCATACAATGGGAACAAGGGATGGTTTGAGGATGGGTTCACCCATATCCACAGTTACCATTTCTACTTTGCCATTGTTTCCTGTTTTTAGGTCGAGGGTGAGAACACCTTTACCAGTTTCAATGGTTGGCTTTTGGTTTTTAGTCAGACCATGGTCAAAAACAAATTTTCCGACACAACGGACTCCGTTCCCACACATCTCGGAAGAACTTCCATCCGAGTTGTACATGTCCATTTGGAACTCACCGGTTTTTGAGTTACGAATAAAAATCACCCCGTCTCCACCAATTCCGAAATTGCGGTCGGATAGTTTTTGGATTTGTTCTGGACTCAAACGAATATCGTTTTTCGTGGCATCGATATACACATAGTCATTTCCAATTCCTTCCATTTTGGTGAAGTTGATTTTCATTTTATCCTCTCTTATCTCACCCCATGTTTTTTTCACCATGAATGTTGGCAAGCCGGATCAAGGTTTTTTAGTTTGACCCTTGTTCTCATCATTTAGACTGACTCTCAGACCATGAAATCTTGTATCCTTTGCCAATCTTCCGACTCCAAAACCGTTTTCAATGAAAATGGAACCCCCATTTTAGAATGTAAAAACTGTGGTCATGTCTATTCCTCTTATGAACAAGAAGAACATTACGAAGGTTATTGGGACGGAGCAGAACAAACCTATGATTTAAAATGGTGGGATGATGCACACCGAGCTGTGTATTCCGATTTCATTTCAACTTACTTAAAACAGGAGAAAGGAAACCTTCTCGATGTGGGTTGTGGGCTTGGATTTTTTGTGAAGGCAGTGCTTACCAAAAAACCAGGTTGGTCTGCCGTTGGTTATGAAATTTCCAAACAAGCTGTCAAATTTGCCAACGAACAAAATGGAATGAAAACGGTTTATGCAGGTCTTGTCCAGGATTCCAAACTACCGAATGAAAGTTTTGATATCATCACACTTTGGGACGTGATCGAACACATTCCCAAACCACATTCTTTACTCACTTACCTACACGGACTCCTGAAACCCGGTGGAATTCTATTTTTACAAACTCCGAATTTTCCGATCCAACTAGCAAAAGCAAATCTAAAGGTAAAACTAAAAGGGATGCAGGAAGGAGTTCATTACTTAGAAGCCAAAGACCATGTGAACAATTACAAAATGCACACATTGGCAGAACTAGGAAAACAATGTGGATTTATTGAACCAAAATACAAAGTGCTCATGCCCATCCTTTCTGTATCAGGAAGCAAAAGTAAACTTGCCGTTTATTTAAAGTTAGCTTATTATTATTTTACGAAACTAATTTTTGTTCTGAGTTTTAGAACCATCAACTGGAACAATACTTTATTTTTGACGCTTGTGAAGCCATAATTCAGCAAAATCTAAAGCAAGAACTGTATTCGGTGCTGTCCAAATCGGTGCCGAAGATTCAAAAGGATACTCCGCTACACCCGCACCATCCCCCCACATTGTAGGAATGTGAATGCTTGCAATGCCATGTCGGTTGGCTCCCAGAACATCATCTTCCCAATTATCTCCAAGCAAAATACAATCCGCTGGATTTTCTTTGGTCGCTTCTAATACATAAGAGAAAAATTTTGTGGATGGTTTTTCAAATCCCACTTCTTCAGAAGTGATCAAAGTAAAACGAAAAGAATCCGGTAAAAAAGAAGATACCTTTAATAATTGAGTTCTTAAAGTTTCGTTGGTGGTTAAAAAAATTGGGAACCGTTCGGATAAGGCCACGAGTTTAGGAAATAGTTTGGTTTGATAGATTTCTTTTTTGGCTTCCGTTTTCAAATAAGACAAAAAATGAAAATGGTATCTTTCTTCCATCCACAAAACATCAACTATGTCTTTTGTTTGGAATCCACTTTGGGCCGTTAGATTGGTTACATCTTCTAATTTTAAGTTAGATTGATTTTTAACAACATCCAACATCAACTTAAAACAAAGTAACCGCAAACGGTTGGAACTATGGCCTTCTAGTTGGTTTTTTACTTTTTTTCTAGCCGCTTCATATAAAGAAAGAAAATCACCACCTAACTTTCGTTCGTTCCAATCTTTTACGCATTCTCCAATGGCAAATTCGTATGCCGGTTTCGAAGGAAGAAGTGTATTGTCCAAGTCCAAAAACAAAGCCATATCAGAAAAGAAAACTACAGACAAACATTCTGTCAACGGTTTGGTTTTTAATATTTACTTGTATCTCACTCGTTCTTCCGATAGAATTTCGCCATGATTTCTTTATCTTCCATTCTGGCGGTTCTGTTTCTGATCCTCGGACTCATTTTATCTCTTTATGGAGTTTGGACTTGGTCCGATCCAATGTATGAAAAATCTCTGGGTTGGAATCTAAATTTGATTTGGGGAGGGGTTGTGTTTTCTGTGGGAGTTTTGTTTGGACTTGGGAACCGGATTGCCACCCGATTCCCCAAAGAACCAAATCCTTAAACTGCGACTCTTTCTAAAACAAGAGAAAGGAAAGGAATGAAGTCACTGAGTAATTCAGGAAGTTCATATTCCAAAATATCCCCAGCATAAACAATATCATTTTTTTCCATAGCCGATGCAATGTTTGACAATGTTTCATTCAAACTAACAATCACATCTGAAAGTTTTTTATCTTCAATGGCAAGGGATTGCCAATCTAGTTCCGCATGACGAGTTTGGACTGACACAAGTGCCGACATAAGACCCGTTAAACGGCCAACAGCATCATTCAAAATCTCAGAAGCCAAATGATCTTTCCCTGATTGGAAGTTTTCATTTACCAACATAAAGTCTTTGATGACTTTATCTTTGTCTTCAACAAAACGAGAAATGATTTCAACTAGTTCGCTTTCATCCATACGCATCACTGCAAGACGAGTGCTAAGATCCATAAGGAAAAGTTTTACATCCCGAAGGTCTTCTAAAAAAGTTTCGATGGCTTTTGTAGAATCTAAAACTTCAGATCCGTTTTGCAAAGATTCTAAAATTTCTTCTACGTTTTTGCCTTTCCCCATTGGTTGGATGAGGTTTAAGTTTAAATTCAAAAGTTTCGTAGTGGTGCGAATCATGGAAATGATCCAAGGAATTCCTTCCTTCAAATCCTCTGTTTCTTTTTCCGTCAGAGAATCACGGCCCACAAGGGTACTTCCCACCTTATCAACGTAGTTGTCGACTTCCCAAAGGCTGTCTTCAATCACATCCAACTCTTCACCTACAAATAGATCCAGACGTTCTGTTTCATCCACACCCACAGCATTCAGATCGGAACGATTTAATTCTTTCCCATTCACAGTGAAATGGCGAAGATACTTTCCATTGGATTCAATCCACTTTTGAATTTCATCCAAAACTTGGCCGAGGTTTGTTTCGCCATCTAATTTAGTATCTAATTGTTGTTCGTTGATATAAATATTCATCATTCCCCACCGTTCCCTCTAAACATATTATTCTGTAAATAGTTCCCAACCGATTTGTTTTTCCCCACACCTTGTTCCATGTAGAGAAACCGTTGTTTCAGTTTGGCTTCAAAACTAATGAGATGAGACTCATGTTCTTTGATTTTTTTATTATTTCCTGCGACACTTTCTTCCAGAAGTTTCACTTTGCTTGTGACAATTCCAGAAGCATATTGGTTATAAGGTTTGAGAATTTCGAGTAGGCGAATTCCTACTCCTTCTTCCATCTTTGCATCGTTATTTGGATCGGAGGCAAATAAGTCCCGCACCCCATCTGGATTTTCAGACAGGACAGCAATCAGTCTTTCTTGATCAATTTGCAAAAGTCCGTCTTGGATTTTTTCCCAGTTGGATCCCACTGCTCCTGTGGAAATTCCAATGTCGGTTAGTACTCGAAATCCATTGTCTTTGGTTGCCGGATAATACGAGTTTGCTGTTGTTTTTAAAGAAGCAATCAGTCTTAAGATAGCGTTTTCACCGGCAAGGATCCCAGATTTGGACTTGTTGTCCCAAAAATCACGCGAGATGTCTGCCGATTTGGAATCATCACTTTCTTTTTTATCAGAGATCTTTCCATTTTTTTCAACAGAAGTGACTTCCTTTGAAAACTTCATGAGTTCATTGTAAGCATCCACCCATTCTTTGATGAGGGCAGAACCTTTTGCATGGTCCACATGAATTTTTAATGTAACTGGTTCTTCAGTCACCTTATGAACATTAAACGAAATTCCTTCCAATACATCCGCAATTCCTTCATTGGATTCACGAGTGATTTCCACACCATCAATTTTGATTTTAAGGTCTTTCCCTTCTTGTAATACTTTTAATGGTTCAGCCGTTCCCGGTGCTGGAGGAGTTACAAGAGTTACTGATTTAATCAGAACCGGAGTGGTTGCCGCATTGGAAAGAATGATAGCAGTCAAATTTTTATCACTGGCAAAATCACCAGCTAAAAAAATGTATTTGGATTCTGTTTTGTTGATGGGAAGGAATTTATTACGAACACTTCCTTCTTTTTCAAATCCAATTCCCATCTCCATCACAGCAGGAGCTTCTCCCACGATTTCTACTTCGACAAAAGCTCTCTCTTTGATTTCTGTCACTGCGATAGGAATCGAAAAGGCAGTATCAGGTTTGATTGTAATGCCTTCTTCGGATTGGATTAGTTTTTCGGTTTCGATTTCCGATTTTTTAAACTTGGTTAGGTCCCAAAATTTTGATTTGGAAACATCTAAAGATAACAGTTGTTTTGTGTCTTCTAAACTAACCTTGTTTTCACCAACTAGACCTGCTAGTTTCAAAATTCCATTGGGATCGGAAAATTGGAGTTCATTTTTTTTGCCGGTTTTTACAGAAGTGACAGTGAGGATGGAGGAATCCTTATCAATTTTAATGATGGATGTGTCCGCAAGTCCCCCTGCCATATTTTTAATGGAATTTGTGAGTTCACTCAGTCCCCCACCAGGAAAGGTAACTGTTTCTTTGGATTTTCCGGAGTAGATTGTAAAACTACCTTCTGGCATTCGGATGTCGGTATCCACTGCAACACCAGATAACTGGTGTTTGCTTGCCATTTCAGTAATTTCTAAGGCTCTGTTTCCGGACTTAGCGGCACGAGAAGCCTCACCGGTGATCACACCTTCTTCCGAAGAAGAAACTGATTTGGTTGCAAACGGAGCGGTAAAGGAAACAAGAGCTCGGGTTTTGGTTTGGAGGTTGGTGGAAAGATTTTTCACCTCGCCCCAGATTTGCATCTGTGCTTTGGCGTATTCGTTCTCGGTTTCCCATCGTTTGATGGGCCGGCGTTCGAGTTCGACCAGTTTTTTAACGATATCGTTTGTATTTTGCCCAGTCATTAGACCCGGCATGGTGTATGCTGGCATATCGTCCCAAATCCCTCTGAATCTAGTGTCGTCGATTTCTACAAAAGGATTAGGAATTTACAGAATTTTTTCCTTCCCAAATCCTAGAATTATGACTGCTAGCCCTACAGAAAAAATAGAACTGGGGAACCAAAATATCTTCTTCGACCGCGAACTTTCCTGGGTCGACTTCAACCACCGAGTTCTGGAAGAATCCTTTGATCAGGAAAACCCACTTCTCGAACGCCTTAAATTTCTTTGTATCACTGAATCCAATTTGGACGAGTTTTTTATGGTCCGGGTTGCGGGCCTTCTCAACTTAAAAAATGCAGGCATCGAAGAACGTAGCCTCAACGGAAAACGAACTTCTGAAACCTTGGCCGAACTTTATTCCAAAGTAGGACAATTTGTCAAAAGACAATACGAAGCCTTAGATGAGATCCTTGTCGAACTCAAAACAAACAAAATTGTTGTGGTCCAAGATCCGAGCGAACTTGCAGGTGATGACATCCAATTTGTAAAAAATTATTACAAACGAGAAGTGTCCTCTATCCTCACTCCACTTGCCATCGATCCTTCGCACCCCTTCCCCCATATTCTCAATAGAACTTTGAATTTGGGGATTACTTTGTATTCGGATGATGATAAAAACAAAGCAAAGGAACTTTTTGCCATTGTTCAGGTGCCAAGTGTGTTACCTCGATTTTTACAATTGCCACAAAACAAAGAAACTGATGTGAGAAGGTATTTCCCTCTAGAAGAGATCATTAAACTTCATTTAGGTGACCTTTTCTTTGGAATGAATGTAAAACAAATTCATACATTTAAAATTGTCCGTGATGCTGATATCTCCATCAATGAAGAACAAAACATTGGTGACCTTCTTGCCACAATGAAAAACGAACTAAAGAACCGAATGTGGGGAGATGCCGTTCGTTTGGATGTTCATTCTGGTGCAGGACATATCAAAGAATTGTTACGTGGTCTTTTGGAATTGGAAGAATACCAAGTAATGGAGATCCCCACCTTACTCAGTTTAAACGACCTTATGTTTTTTCATAGTTTAGAAAAAACAAGCCATTTGAAATATTCTTACCCTGTCCCAAAATCTGGATTTGCAGCTAAAAAAAGTGAATCCATCTTTTCTGAGATTCGTAAAAACGATCACCTCCTCCATCATCCTTACGAAAGTTTTAAATCCATCGAAGATATGTTAAAGATCGCAAGCCAAGACCCGAAGGTCCTAGCAATCAAAATGACTTTGTACAGAACTTCTGGAGATTCTCCCATCATTCAGTATTTGGGGGAAGCAGCAGAAAATGGAAAACAAGTCACAGTTCTTGTGGAACTCAAAGCACGTTTTGATGAAGAAAGAAACATTCGTTGGGCCAAAAAACTTGAAGACAGTGGTGTCCATGTTGTCTACGGAGTGGTTGGTCTCAAAATCCACTGCAAAATGTTACTCATCGTACGCAGAGAAGATGACAAACTCAATCGTTATGTGCATTTAGGTACAGGAAACTATAACTCTACCACAGCAAGATTTTATACAGATTTAAGTTTATTCACTGCAAATCCTGAAATTACAGAAGACGTCGCAATTCTTTTTAACACCATCACAAGTTCAGGAAAGATGCCAAGGCTTTCTAAAATTTATGCAGCTCCTACATTTTTAAAAGAAGAGTTTCTCCATCTCATCCAAAGAGAAACAGACAATGCAAAAAACGGAAAACAAGCACGTGTGATTTTCAAAATGAACTCACTTGTGGACCCTGATATCATTTTAAAACTTTATGAAGCCTCACAAGCAGGAGTCAAAATTGACTTAATCATTCGTGGAATTTGTTGTTTAAGGCCCGGAATTCCAGGGGTTTCGGATCGAATCAATGTTCGTTCTATTGTGGGAAGATACCTTGAACACTCTAGGATTTATAGTTTTGAAAACGGTGGGAAACCGGACGTTTATTTAGCTTCTGCTGATTGTATGCCGAGAAACTTTCTTCGCCGAATCGAAGTTATGTTTCCAATCTTACAAGATAAACACAAAAAAAGAATCGCAAAAATTCTCGAACTACTACTTCGAGATAACACACAAGCCAGGGTTCTAGAATCGGATGGCACTTATACAAGATTAACTCCGGGGGATGATGATCCGGCGGTTAACTCTCAAATCGACATGGTTGATATCTAAAGGATAAAGAATGGATTTTACAAAAACAAAAAATGATTTAAGCCAACTCATCGGCGAAAAAAAAGTCATTCAAAAAAATGACGGAACAATGGACGAAGCTTTGTTCAATTCCTATGGAACCGACAGAACAAAAGTATATCCACCAAATTACCAAGTTCTCGTTTTTCCAGAAAGTACAGAAGATGTCGCAGCCATTGTGACTTATGCATACAAAAATGAAATTGCAATAGTTCCTTCTGGGGGAAGAACCGGATACGCGGGTGGAGCTGTTGCCAAAAATGGTGAAATTGTAATCTCATTAGCAAAAATGGACAAAGTGGTTGACTTCGACCCATTCCTTGGCACCTTACATGTGCAAGCTGGTATGATTACCAAAAACCTCCACAAAGAAGCCGAAGAACGTGGATTCTATTTTCCAGTTGATTTTGCTGCTACTGGATCCAGTCATATTGGTGGAAACATTGCGACCAATGCGGGTGGAGTTCGTGTGGTTCACTATGGACTGATTCGGGACTGGATTCTTGGACTAACAGTTGTGAATGGAAAAGGAGAAACCTATAGATTCAATGGTGAAATTTTAAAGAACAATACCGGATACGATCTCAAACATTTGTTTATTGGATCCGAAGGAACACTTGGTATCATTACCGAGGCCGTAGTCAAACTCACGAAACCACCAAAAGACATTCGTGTCATTTTCCTTGCTGTTCCGGAATACAAAAATATTTTAGAAATTTTTCGTGAAACACATAACTTTGATTTACCACTTCTTGCTTTTGAGTTTTTAACTGATTATTGTTTGGACAAAGTCAAAGAACATTTAGGTGTTCCCGATCCATTCCAAGCACCTAGCAAATATTATGTGCTAATGGAATTCGAAGTGGATGGTGAAACGGACGAAGAAAAACTTTATTCCATTTTAGAATCCATTACTGAAAAAGAACTCATCACCGATGGTTCGATTGCGCAAAACTCGCGCCAAAACGAAACCTTCTGGAAATACCGAGAAGGGATTTCTGAATCTCTCTCCCTTGCTTACACTGTTCACAAAAATGATATCTCTCTACCTCTTCGCAATATGGAAGCCTTCTTAGATGAGATGACCTCACTCTTAACGAAAAAATACCAAGGATTTAACATTGCTCTTTTTGGGCATATTGGGGACGGAAACCTTCACCTCAACATTGTGAAACCAAAGGATCTAACGGACGCGGATTTTTTTGCCCAGTGCAAACAAGTGGACCCTGAAATGTTTACCCTCATCCAAAAATTCAAAGGGTCCATTTCAGCTGAACATGGGATTGGTCTTTTGAAAAAAGACTATCTAAACTTTTCTAGATCCGAATCAGAAATCGACACCATGAAAGCGATCAAATTGGCCTTTGACCCCAAAGGGATCCTGAACCCCGGCAAAGTGCTCTAAATCCAGGCAAAGGCAGAGCGAACCAAGAATTTGAGTCGTTCTGCCTGTTTTGTAGGCAAATTCCAAAAAAATGCTAGATTTTAATCAGATCCAGTCTATACTGTAACTATGTTCAGGAACGTGATTAAAATATTTGGGATTTCCCTACTCACACTTTCCCTGGGCAGCGCTTTTCTTTCAGAAGAGAATGTTCTTGTTCGCACTCGCGGAGCCAAATCCAGCCGAGTCAGTGGAAAGAGCCAACTTTCAGGCACTATTTCCATTGCGATCCAAAAATCTTCTTCTGAAGAGACTTCAGGTACTAAAGATCTAGAAGATGTACTCACTGGGAGCGGAAAAGGTCAGACTTCTATCACGACCCTTCTGCTAACACATAACAACAGCCTGCATCCTTCTTTTATCTCTGGGCTCCTTGCATCCCGTTACCTGAGTTTACCTCCACCCGTTTAACTCCTCTCTACCGCTTAAACCTGTGTCCCGTAAGGGACACAGGATGTTTTTATATATTCAACATTTCCTATGTTTTGTTTCTCATTTGCCAAAGACTATTACGACTGTTCCGGGGAATTCCTGACTCTGGGCAGTCTTTTTTTTTGGAAAGTCCTTCGTCTATATCCTATATATTCATCAATCTGAACAATGATTGGTTTATGGTGTGCGCATTAGAAGTTTTTTAGAATTGAATGCCTGCATCAAAATGAATGAGTGGACAATATGAAGGCAAACTGTACTGCCAAACTGATCGCATTCCTCTTAACGGTAACCATTGGTTTCCCGTGGGATGGTACGTCAGATACAGTTTCCCAATATCTGGAAGCAAATCTCCACCAGATCAAAAAATCTTATTCCTCCTCTTTCGAAACTCCAGAAGACACTGCAATCGATGATCCTAGAATTTCAGCCATCGATGATTCTGCTACTTTAAGTCGTTCAAGAGCGGACTTTTTAGATTTTTTTAATGAAAGTCGATCTGATCTTTTGTCAGAATCTCTTTTAATTTCCTTTGTTGATTTGATTTCAGAAGGAACGTTTGTTCCCAGTTTACTTTCCTCACTTCTCTTAAATATTCCACCTCCTATTTCTTAGATTGAATCAACTTCGGCATTCGCTGAATCCAGAAGTATACCTATGTTCGCAGGATCCAGGTGTACCTATGTTTTTTTTCTCAATTTTTTTATGTTTGGTAACTTATGAGTTTTTACAAAAGAATCGGTATCTACCTCTTTCTTGTGTTTTCTACCTCCTATCTTTGGGGAGAAACTAGAATCGCACAAGCAAGTGAAGCCCTGAAAAGACAACTTTCAGATGAAAATCCAAGATCATCTTTAGGATCAAGTTTGTATCCTGATGACCAAAGGTTGAATCGTGAAATTGATTTAGAGTCTGCAGAGACACTTCTATGGAAGAATAACCTTCTACTCATCGCATCCCGCTTCCAAATTGACGTAAAAAAAGCAGGGATCTTACAAGCAGGACTCTATGCGAATCCGAACATCGCAATTGACCAAAGTATTTTTGCAGAACCAACACAAAGGTATTTTGATACAACAAGATCAGGGCAATCGGTAATTCAAATCCAACAAGTATTCTTACTTGGTGGGAAAATTGATAAACGTGTGAAAGTGGCAGAATTGAATGCAAAGATCTCCGAACAAGAGTTTTATGATCTTGCTCGAGCCGTCATTACGAAACTAAGAAGAACGTTTTATACAATTTACTTTTATAAAAAAGCCGTTGTGTTCTATGACCAAAGTATTGCCTCCATTGAAAAAACGGTAGATTCATCTGAACTTGCATATAAAAGGCGAGCCCTTCTCCAAGCAGAACATTTACGGTTAAAAGCGCTTTTATTCTTTCTAAAAAAAGAAAGAGAAGATTTAGCAATCAAAGTCTACGAAAAAGAAGCGGACCTTAAAATTCTTTTGAATGATGATTTGTATCGAGATGCAAGAGTTGAGTTTATTCCAACGGTCAACGAATCAAATTTGGATGCAATTGTTCCTAACCAAGCACGTTTGGAAGATTTAGTGGAAATCGCTCGCGAGAACCGACCAGACCTTAAAAAAGCATTACAAACATTACGTTTTGAAGAAGCAAATTTAGAACTCCAATACGCAAATGCCATCCCAGATTTATCTTTTGGTCCAGTTTATAACCGCGGTGGTACCGCATTCCAAAACTATTGGGGAGTCACTGCACAGCTCAGTGTTCCTCTCTTTGACAGAAACCAAGGAAATATCCAAGCAGCAGAAAAGGCCATTCTTGTCCGCAAACAAGAGTTAAAGAACAATATCCTTGAAGTAGAAAATGAAGTAGCAGTTGCTTACCAATCTGCTCGAATCAAAGACGCTCTTTATAAACGATTTAGTAATGCTTATATCAAAGATTATGGAAGTTTATCTTTGGATATGATTATGAGTTATGAAAAAAAATACATAACCATCTTAGAGTTCGCAGACTTCTTTGAAACTTATCGTTCCAGTATTGTCGAAATGTTAAAACTACAAACAGATCGAATGGAAGCTATCGAAAACGTAAACTATGCTGTGGGTAAAGGTGTCTTTATCCCCAAATCTGAAAATCAAACCAATCCTAAAACTGAGGAATAAAATGTTAATTACCTTAAAATCTTTAAACCAAAAGGCAAAAATCCTCCTAATTTCAGGAGTGGCTCTTGTAGTCATCGCCGTTCTATTTATGATTTTTTCCAAACCGGCAAAACCTGTTCATAAACATCCAGAAAAAGCAGAAGTTTTTGATGGAGGCTTACGAATTGAATTCAAACCGAATAGCCCTGGACTTGAAATTGTCAAATCCACTACGATTGGTGGCGGTGGAGAATTTGTAAGTTTGGAAGCACCTGCAAGGCTCATTGCCTCGACTTCACCTTCAGTCAGTAATGGTGCTCGGATCATACTTTTCGAATCAGCAGAGTTAAACGACCTTTATGTTGGTTATGTTCATGCAAAGAACAAACTCCATAGATCGAATAAAAACTTAAGCCGGATCAAAGATATGTTTGTGCACCGAGTGGCAACGGAAAAAGACTTAGTCGAATCAGAAACGGATTCTGGAAACGATGCGGCGGAACTTGCAGAATTTGAAGGAAAACTCAGAGCTCAAGGTTTAAACCCAAGTGAACTTAGTACTGCGGGAAGTTTGAAAGCTTGGATCATT